>NZ_JAUTYR010000002.1:0-357214 GCF_041946035.1 Pseudomonas sp. AMR01 | reverse complement strand
CGAATTCTACAGCGTTACACGCTGCTGTCAACACCTCTTTTTCTCCGCTTTCGACCGAGAAGATCGAAACGTTAATAGAGCCAAACAACACCGCTCTACCAACTCCTTCTGGGCTTCGATGAACTGAAGCAACTCGCTGTCGAATCTCGCATAACTCTTTGTTTACCAAGGAGTTTTCCGTTTCGACTGCGCCGGAAGTGGGGCGAATTATAGACTTCCAGAATCTGCCGTCAACCCTTAATTACGCTTTTGTTGCAGAAACCGGTTTTTTCGCGATAAGACGCGGGATTCGGCGCATGACCGGGGGAATCCGCAGTACCAGAAGCAGCGCACCGATAGAGGCATAGACAGCCCACTCCTTCAGATCCGCTCGCACAATCCACAACATGTGCAACAAACCAAGCCCCAGGATCACATAGACAAGACGGTGCAATTTTTTCCAGCGACTCCCGAGACGACGTTGGCTGTAGCGATTGGACGTTACCGCGAGCACTAATAAAGAGAGGAAACCCAATGCACCGACAATAATGTAGGGCCGCTTGCGCAACTCTACGCCCAACTGCGACCAATCCAGCCCTAGGACAAACACGCAGTAAGCCGCCAGGTGCAGGACGACATAAGCAAAGCACCACAACCCCAACTGCCGGCGCACTGCTATCCACCCCGCCCAACCACTCAGCTTTTGCAGCGGGGTCATTGCCAGGGTAATCAGCAACAGGATCAATGTGCCCAACCCCAGCCGATCAACCAACACCTTTCCCGGATCTGGCCCCAGCACAGAACTCCACGCTTCATATAGCCAGAAGAACGGCCACACCGCCGCTGCTATAAAGACGCCAATGCGCCAGATCGGATAGCGCATCAGTAGTTTTTCCGCAGATCGAGGTCGGTATAGAGAGAAGCAACCTCATCGGAATACCCGTTGAACATCTGCGTCTCCCGCACATTGGGACTGAACAGACCACTCGGCAGCCGACGCTCGCGCGCCTGAGTCCATCGAGGGTGATCAACTGTAGGGTTCACATTCGCATAAAACCCATACTCATCCGCAGCAATGCTTTGCCAGGTCGTTTTCGGCTGCTCGCTGACAAGACTGATCCGCACAATGGACTTCACACTCTTGAAGCCATACTTCCAGGGCACCACCAAACGCAGCGGCGCGCCATTCTGGTTAGCCAGCTCTCGCCCATACATGCCCACCGCGAGAATCGCCAACGAGTTCATCGCCTCATCCAGACGCAAGCCTTCTACATAAGGCCAGTCGATCAAACCAAAGCTTGAGCGCTGACCCGGCATGCTTTTAGGGTCTTGCAGGGTTTCAAAGCGGATGTACTTGGCCTTGGACGTTGGCTCAACTTGCTTGAGCAAAGCGGAAATCGGGAAACCTATCCAAGGAATGACCATCGACCACGCTTCAACGCAGCGCAAACGGTAGATACGCTCTTCCAACTGATAAGGCTTCATGAAGTCTTCCAGGGCATAACGCCCAGGCTTTGCAACTTCGCCGTCAATTACAACACTCCACGGCTCGGTCTTGAGAGAACCGGCATTCGTAGCCGGGTCGCCCTTGCCTGTACCGAACTCATAGAAGTTGTTGTAGTGGGTTGCATCCTTGAACGGGGTGATCGCCTCGTCCTTCACAGTGACCGCCTGCCATTTCGTCCCTGGCAGTTTCTCGGCAAACCATTTCGGCGCGTTACCCGGATCGACATCGGCGTAGCGGGCGGCCTCTTCGGCACTGGCCCAGCGCGGCAAGCTACTGGCAGCCACACCAGCGAGCGCGCCGCCGAGCAAGCTGCGGCGAGAGAGGTAAAAGGATTCGGGCGTGACATCCGATTCGTGGCAATCGGACGCTTTTGGCAATTTGATTAACATGGCAACTCCGCAGCATTGGAGGACTGATGCACCAATAGACTGCGGAGTATGGGGGAAATTACATTAAGACAATGTTTTGTCCCGACGCATATGCAGCAAATACTGAACTGGCCCAGAAGCAGCATAGACCAGGAACGCCAGCAGCAGAATACGCGGCGGATCACTGAACACGACTGCGAACACCAGCACGACTACGAGGATCGCTACAAAAGGCACGCGTCCCTTGAGGTCCAACTCTTTGAAGCTGTTGTACTTGATGTTACTGACCATCAACATGCCGGCCGCCGCAACCATCAAAGCCACCAGGAACGACATCTTCGAACCCTGGATGCCGTAATCACTGAATGCCCACACGATACCCGCCACCACACCCGCAGCCGCCGGGCTGGCCAAACCGATGAAGTAACGCTTGTCGGCGGTACCCACTTGGGTGTTGAAGCGCGCCAAACGTAATGCGGCGCCCGCGACATAGATAAAGGCGACCATCCAGCCGACCTTGCCCATGTCACCGAGTGCCCAGGCGAACGCCAGCAGCGCCGGCGCAACACCAAAGGCAACCATGTCCGACAGGGAGTCGTACTCGGCACCGAAGGCGCTTTGGGTATTGGTCATCCGCGCGACACGACCATCGAGGCCATCAAGCACCATGGCCACGAAAATGGCGATGGCAGCAAAACCAAAGTACTTGCTGGCACTCGCCGCGTCACCCGCCGCCAGGGCGCTTTGAGCGCTCATGGAGTTGATGATGGAGTAGAACCCGGCAAACAGGTTTGCCGTGGTGAACAGGTTGGGCAGCAGATAGATGCCACGATGCCGGACCTTGCGACCTTCCGCGTCATGCCCTTCTTCGACATGTTCATCGATCGGCAGCAGGCTTTCGGCGTCAGAGGCCTGGTTTGGCTCTTCGGGACGTTCGGTCATGGACTTTACCTTGCAACGATGTGAAAAGAATTCGACAAATACCTGCGGGGAGCGTTCGCCCGCAAACGATGCAGCTTTATACCAGAACCCGCCCCCAAACGAAAAAACGCGGCCTAAGCCGCGTTTTCTCTTGATGCGTACGACTTAGTTTTTGGCTTTGTCGACGATCTTGTTGGCACCGATCCACGGCATCATGGAGCGCAGTTGCTCGCCGATGATTTCGATACCGTGAGCGGCGTTGTTACGACGCTTGGCGGTCATCGAAGGGTAGCCGGTAGCACCTTCGGTGATGAACATTTTGGCGTATTCGCCGTCCTGAATACGTTTCAGGGCGTTGCGCATTGCCTGACGGGACTCGGCGTTGATCACTTCCGGGCCAGTCACGTACTCGCCGTATTCGGCGTTGTTGGAGATCGAGTAGTTCATGTTGGCGATACCGCCTTCGTACATGAGGTCAACGATCAGCTTCAGTTCGTGCAGGCATTCGAAGTAGGCCATTTCCGGCGCGTAGCCAGCTTCAACCAGGGTTTCGAAACCGGCTTTAACCAGCTCAACAGTACCGCCGCACAGAACGGCTTGTTCGCCGAACAGGTCGGTTTCAGTCTCGTCCTTAAAGGTGGTTTCGATGATGCCGGTACGACCACCACCCACGCCTGCGGCGTAGGACAGCGCAACGTTTTTGGCGTTGCCCGATGCGTCCTGGTAGATCGCGATCAGGTCAGGGATACCGCCGCCTTTGACGAACTCGGAACGCACGGTGTGGCCCGGTGCTTTCGGCGCGATCATGATCACGTCGAGGTCAGCACGCGGAACGACCTGGTTGTAGTGAATCGCGAAACCGTGGGAGAAGGCCAGGGTGGCGCCTTTCTTGATGTTCGGCTCGATTTCGTTCTTGTACAGCGCGGACTGGAACTCGTCCGGGGTCAGGATCATGACCAGGTCGGCAGCAGCAACAGCGGAAGCAACGTCAGTCACTTTCAGGCCGTGGGCCTCAGCCTTGGCAACAGTGGCCGAGCCTTTACGCAAGCCAACAGTCACGTCAACGCCGGAGTCTTTCAGGTTGCAAGCTTGCGCGTGACCCTGGGAGCCGTAGCCGATGATGGCGACTTTTTTGCCCTGGATGATCGACAGGTCACAATCTTTTTCATAATAAACTTTCATGAGGTTCCTCTATATATCCAGGCCGTGAGGCCATTCACTAATTGGGTTAAATGCTGAGTACTTTGTCGCCACGGGCAATCCCGGTGACACCACTGCGTACAGTTTCCAGAATCGAGGCCGTCCCGATCGACTGGATGAAGCTGTCCAGTTTGTCGCTTGTACCGGTCAGTTGAACGGTATAAACGCTGGCGCTCACATCAACGATCTGCCCGCGATAGATGTCGGTAGTGCGTTTGATCTCGGCACGTTGGGCACCCGTGGCCTTGACCTTGACCAGCATCAGTTCGCGCTCGATGTGGGCGCTTTCCGACAGGTCGACCAGCTTGACCACTTCGATCAGCTTGTTGAGGTTCTTGGTGATCTGCTCGATCACCTCATCGTGGCCTACAGTGGTCAACGTCAGGCGCGACAAGGTCGGGTCTTCGGTCGGGGCCACGGTCAGGCTTTCGATGTTGTAGTTACGTTGCGAAAACAGGCCGACAACACGAGACAGAGCGCCGGGTTCGTTCTCCAGAAGCAGGGAGATAATGTGCCGCATGATTAAGTACGCTCCGTCTTGTTCAGCCACATGTCGCGCATTGAGCCGTCTTTGATCTGCATCGGGTAGACGTGCTCGCTGGTATCCACCTGAATATCCAGGAACACCAGGCGGTCTTTCATGGCGAACGCCTCTTCCATCTTCGGCTTCAGATCTTTCAAATCAGTGATGCGAATGCCGACGTGGCCATAGGCTTCAACCAGTTTGACGAAATCCGGCAGCGACTCCATATAGGAATGGGAGTGACGGCTGTTGTAGCTCATGTCCTGCCACTGACGAACCATGCCCAGCACGCCGTTGTTCAGGCAGACGATCTTCACCGGAAGGCCGTACTGCAGGCACGTCGACAGTTCCTGGATGTTCATCTGGATGCTGCCCTCACCGGTGACGCACGCCACGTCGGATTCGGGGAAGCTCAGTTTCACGCCCATGGCCGCAGGGAAACCAAAGCCCATCGTGCCCAGGCCACCGGAGTTGATCCAGCGGTTAGGCTTGTCGAACGTGTAGTACTGCGCGGCGAACATCTGGTGCTGGCCCACGTCGGAGGTCACAAAGGCGTCGCCCTTGGTCACTTCGCACAGGGTTTCGATCACGGTTTGTGGCTTGATGATGCTGCCGTCGCCCTTGTCGTAAGGGAACAGGCCGCGATCACCGCGCCATTCGTCGATCTGCTTCCACCAACTGGCAACGGATTCCTTGTTCGGCGCTTCGCCGATCTCCTTGAGCGCAGCGACCATTTCGGTCAGTACGCTTTCCACAGGCCCCACGATTGGCACGTCGGCCTTGATGGTCTTGGAGATGGACGCCGGGTCGATGTCGATGTGGATAATCTTGGCATTCGGGCAGAATTTGCTCGGGCCGTTGATCACACGGTCATCGAACCGCGCGCCGACTGCCAGGATCACGTCGGCGTGGTGCATGGTCAGGTTGGCGGTGTAGCTGCCGTGCATCCCCAGCATGCCGACGAACTGACGGTCGGTACCCGGAAATGCGCCGAGGCCCATCAAGGTGTTGGTAACCGGCAGGTTAAGCAGTTTGGCCAGCTCGGTCAGCGGTGCGGAACCGCCGCCCAAAATCACGCCGCCACCCGAGTAGAGCACAGGGCGCTTGGCCGCCAGGAGCATTTCTGCCGCCTTGCGAATTTGCCCCGAGTGCCCACGAACGGCCGGGCTGTAGGAGCGCAGCTTGGCTTTCTTCGGGAAGATGTATTCGAATTTTTCAGCCGGGTTGGTCATGTCTTTCGGGATATCTACGACGACAGGACCCGGACGACCGGACTGCGCGAGGTAGAACGCCTTTTTCATGATTTCCGGGATTTCCGAGGCATGTTTGATCATGAAGCTGTGTTTCACGATCGGCCGGGAGATACCGATCATGTCGGTTTCCTGGAATGCATCGGTACCGACCATGGTGCTCGCGACCTGGCCAGAAATGATCACCATCGGAATGGAGTCCATATACGCAGTCGCGATGCCAGTGATGGCATTGGTTGCGCCTGGGCCGGACGTCACCAGGACCACGCCGGCTTTACCGGTGGCACGGGCGTAACCGTCAGCCATATGGGTCGCGGCCTGTTCGTGGCGAACCAGGATGTGGGTAACAGCCGGTTCCTTGAACAGTGCGTCGTAAACATGCAGCAGAGCACCACCTGGGTACCCGTAGATATAGTCGACGCCTTCGTCACGCAAAAAGCGCACGAGCATCTCACCGCCAGATAAAAGCTCCACGTTGTTCACCTCTAAAACGCCAGAATACCGTCCGTTAAAAACCGACGGGTCTTAATAGGTTTACTTCTCAACAGAGCATGAGCGACGGTGGTCGCCGACTACGTCAGCACTGACTGAGCAAGTATTGGGATCGTCCCAAGTATTGCGGGCTTTTCCCACCCAGCGCGAGGTAACGCGTTGCGGGTGTTACAGGTCGGCGCGGATATGCGCCTCATGATCTGCTGAGCGGGCCTGCTTCTGGCAGTCCCGATACAGCGGACTTTGGATTCTTCTGTTTCAGGCCGTTCAAGTCAAGCAATAATTGCGCTTTTTTCCAACTAAGCGCATGAGAACGTAGAAGAATGGGCTTTGAGGAGGGATAAAACTCGCCTGAATGTCGTCAAGCGGTAGAAATGTGCGCAAGACTGCCGAAAAACCCGGCAGTCAGGCAATTAACGAGCGTCGACGATCAATTGGTCGAACTTTTTCAGCGCATTACGCAATCCAAGGCTCTCTTGCGGGCGATCGGCGTAGACCATCTCGGCCATCTCCATGATCCCCGACGCGTTTGGCAATGGCAGGTCCTGCTCGAGGATTTGCTTCATGCGCACCAGGAAGATCCATTGCAGCCACTGATGAAAGTCCAGCGTGTCGACCGAAAACGGCTCGACACTGCTGAGCGCCTCGGCGCTGGGGGACACTTCGTCCCACCAGCCCTGCACGCGCAATTCACGCTTAATCAGCAATAACTGTTCGGCAATCGCTGGAAAACGCGAATCCATCAGAGGCTGACCTTGGCTTTTTGCCGAGCCTGAGCCGCACCGGCAGCGTCACCCTGGGCGGCACGCGCGTCACCAATCAAACCCCACAGATTCGCTTGCAGGTCAGGGCGACCGTTAGCCAGGGTCAGGCCGCGACGGGCGAACTGCTCAGCTTGCGGCGCATCACCCTGGGCCAAACGCACTTGGGCCAGACGAAACAGCACTTGCGGCTCACGAGGTGCCACGCGCTGGGCGCGCTCAAGGCTTGACGATGCACCGTTCAAGTCGCCACCGGCTTGCTGTTGCTGGGCGGTGGTCAACAAAGCCAGCACCGGGCCATCCAGCTGCTCGTCAGCCGACAGGCCGCCCGAGTTGGAGGACGACGACGGAACACCGCTCGGCGTCGACGGCATGGTGTAGCTGCCCTGATTAACCGGCGCCGTTTGAATCGGCGTCGAATCAATCGGCCCAGACGTGCTTGGGCCTGGCGTCCACGGCTCGGCACTGATCGGCGCCGACGTAGCCGCACCAGCACCCGGCACCATCACCACCACACCCGAATCCTGCGGCATGGCCTGAGCCTTGGCTTGAGCGGGACGTGTGGTCACGGTCTGGCGGAAACCGCCCTTGGCCGAGATGCGGTCGTTATTCGAAACATTCGTACTCGAGTCCACTACCGGAATCGAGCCGCGCTGCACGCTGGCGCAACCGTTGAGCAAAGCCAGAGCTGTAATAGCTGGAATCCACCACTTGTTCACTTGAAACCCTCTTTGCTTAATTCATCCAGCCCTTGACCCAATCCATCACCGATTCCGCACTGGCGGGGGCACTGCCACCGCATGCGGGCCCGGCGGGTGGCTCGCTGCCGCGAATATACGGCATCTGCACCGCGCCCGGGCAGTTGGCATCAGAGCCCTGCCCTGTGTGCGGGTCAATCCAGGCCTGCACGATGTTATCCGGCTGCGGCATATTAAGCGGCAGCGGGTCGGCTTTGCGCATGAAACTTGTCCATACCTGCAACGCGCCGGTCGCACCGGTGAACGGCGTCTTGCCATTGTCATCGCGCCCCAGCCACACCACCGCCAGTACATCCTGGCCGAAACCGGCGAACCAGCTGTCGCGTGAATCGTTACTCGTACCGGTCTTGCCCGCCAGCGTCAGGTTCGCCGGCAGCACGTTGTAGACCGAGCGCCCGGTACCCTCTCGCATCACGCGCTGCATGGCGTTCTGGATCAGGTAGATGGAGCCTGCGTCGAAGCGCTGCTGAATCTGGAATGGGTAACGCTTGAGCGGCTCGCCCTCAGCATTCAGCACGCTGCGAATGCCGCGCATCGGCGTATTGAAGCCGCCGTTGGCGATGGTCTGGTACATCGTTGCCACGTCCATCGGGGTCATGGCCCCCGCCCCCAACAACATCGATGGGAACGCCGGGAATTCACGGGTGACACCCAAACGTGCGAGGGTTTTCAGTACATTCGGCACGCCGACTTCAAGCCCAAGGCGCGAAGTGGAGATGTTGTAGGAATGCGCCAGACCCTGGTACAGGAATATCGTGCCATTGGAGCGGCGCTCGTAGTTTTTCGGCGTCCATACCTGGCCATCCGCCAACTTGACCGACAGCGGATCATCCGACAACCAGCTGGTGAGGGTGTATTTGCTCGGTTTCTCGAGCGCCGTCAGGTAGACCGCCGGCTTGACCAGCGAGCCGATTGGCCGTAAAGCATCCAGTGCGCGGTTGAAACCAGCGAAGCTGGCCTGGCGACTACCGATCATGGCCTGAACCTCACCGGTTTCCGGGTTGGTCACGACCATGGCCGCTTCGACGTCGTCAGCACCTTTACGGCCGGCCAGACGTTTGAACGTGTCATTGACGGACGCTTCGGCCTTCATCTGCAGAATCGGGTCGAAACTGGTGAAGATCCGCAAGCCTTCTTCGGTCAAGTCTTCGTCGCGGTAGTCTTCACGCAACTGGCGTTTGACCAGGTCGATAAAGCCCGGGAAGGAACTGTCGGCCAGCTTGCCGCGTGTTGTTACACCCAGTGGCATTTTCTTTGCGGCGGCAACTTGTTCGGCGGTGGCGACGCCCTGCTGCTCCAGCACATCGAGCACCAGGTTGCGGCGCTCAAGCGCACGCTCCGGGTTGCGACGCGGGTTGTAATAGGACGGGCCCTTGACCATGCCGACCAGCAAAGCAACCTGGTGCAGCTTCAACTCGGACAACGGTTGACCAAAGAAAAACTGACTCGCCAAGCCAAAACCGTGCACCGCGCGCTGGCCATCCTGCCCGACGAATACCTCGTTGAGGTACGCCTCGAGGATTTCCTGCTTGCTGTAATGCAGCTCCAGCAGCATCGCCATCATCGCTTCGGTGAGCTTGCGGGTCAGGCTGCGCTCGCTGGTCAGGTAGAAGTTTTTGACCAATTGTTGCGTCAGCGTACTGCCGCCCTGGGTCATCTTGCCGCCGGAAGTGTTGACCCAAATCGCGCGGGCAATCGACTTTGGCGAGACACCCCAGTGGCTGTAGAAATCACGGTCTTCTACGGCGACCAGGGTTTCGAGCAGATACGGTGGCACCTGATCCAGTTTGATCAGGATGCGGTCTTCGAGGTTTTTCGGGTAAATACCGCCGATCAGCAGCGGCTCCAGGCGCACGACCGGCAGCTTGGTGCCATTGAGCGAAGACAGCTCGGCCACATAATCGCCGGAGAAGCGCACACGCACTGGCTGGGCTTTTTCCAGCCCTTCATAGAACTGGAAGCCACGGGTATTCAGGTCGACGGTATTGCCATTGACGGCCGCCGAGCCCGGGCCATTGCTCACGGGTTCGCGGCGATAGCCCAGGGCGTCGAGCTCGGTGAGGAAGTCATCCTTGCTCAGCTTCTGGCCGTTAAACAGTTCCAGCGGGCGTGCATACACCTTGGCCGGAATGGTCCAGCGCTTGCCGGAGAACTTCTCCTGGACCACGGCGTCGAGGTACACCGCGAAGCCGGCGAGCACCACAAGGCCCACCAGGCTTAGCTTGAGCGCCCAGCCCAGCCACGGGCGCAGGCCGCGGGAAGGAGGTTTTTTACGGGAACGGGGAGATCGGGTTCGAGTCATGGCGGCGGATTATACGCACTTTATTGATGATCAACATGAGCCGGACAGCGGTTTGCACGACCGCTCGTAGCGGCCATAATGCCCGCCATGATTTCTCTCAGTCTTTGAAGGATCGCCCGTGAGCCAGTCCCTGATCGCTGCCCTGCAAAACCCGGCTTTATACCCTCACCCGGTTGAAGCGTTTCAAGTCATTGAAACGCATATTTCCTGGGTGATTTTGACCGGTCCCTATGCCTATAAGCTGAAGAAACCGATGAACTTCGGCTTTCTCAACTTCACCGTCCTGGAAGATCGCGGTCATTTTTGCAACGAGGAGCTGCGCCTCAATCAACGCCTGACTGAAGATTTGTATCTTGAAGTGTTGCCGATCACTGGTACCGCCGAAGCGCCGCAGTTGGGTGGCGACGGCCCGGTGATCGAGTACGCGCTGAAAATGCGCCAGTTCCCGCAAAGCCAGATGCTCAGCACGCTTCAAGCCAATGGCGAACTGACCAGCGCGCACATCGATGAGATGGCCAGGCAGATCGCGCATTTCCACCTCACCGCACCAAAGGTCCCGCAGGAACACCCCGCCGGCACCCCGGATGAGGTGATGGCACCGGTAAGCCAGAACTTCGAACAAATCCGCCCGTTCCTCAGCGACAAGGCCGACCTGACACAACTCGAAGCCCTGCAAGCCTGGGCTGAAAGCAGCTTCGAACGCCTCAAGCCACTGTTCCAACAGCGCAAGCTCGACGGTTTCACCCGCGAATGCCACGGTGATATCCACCTAGGCAACGCGACCCTGATCGATGGCAAGGTCGTGATCTTCGACTGCATCGAGTTCAACGAGCCGTTCCGCTTCACCGACGTGTATGCCGACACCGGCTTTTTGGCGATGGACCTTGAAGACCGTGGCCTCAAGCCCCTTGCACGGCGCTTTATCAGCCAATACCTGGAACTGACCGGCGACTACCAAGGCCTGGAAGTGCTCAACTTCTATAAAGCCTACCGTGCGCTGGTGCGTGCAAAAGTGGCGCTGTTCAGCATGCCGAGCGAAGCCGATCCGGTGCAACGCGCCACCACCCTGCGCCAGTACCGCAACTACGCCAACCTCGCGGAAAGCTACAGCACCATTCCTTCGCGCTTCCTGGCGATTACCCACGGCGTTTCGGCTGTCGGCAAAAGCCACGTTGCGATGCGTCTGGTGGAAGCGCTGGGCGCCGTGCGCCTGCGTTCGGATGTAGAGCGCAAACGTCTGTTTGGCGAACAACAGGTTGAGAACACACCACAGGCCGGCATCTACGCCGCCGATGCCAGCGCCGCTACCTATGCGCGCCTGAACGAAATCGCCAACACCGTTTTGCGCGCCGGCTACCCGGTGGTACTTGATGCCACGTTCCTTAAACGCGAACAACGCGACGCCGCCGCCAGCATTGCCGAAGCCACCGGCGCGCCATTCCTGATTCTGGATTGCAACGCACCGCAAGCCGTTATCGCCAGCTGGCTGGCGCAACGTCAGGCCGATAAAAACGATCCGTCCGACGCCACACTGACCGTTATTGAAGCGCAGCAGGCCAATCGCGACCCGCTGTCTGCCGAGGAACTGCTACTGAGCAAGCGCGTGGAAACCAACGAAAGCGGCACGCTGGATGCCTTGGTGGCGCACATTCGCCAGCGCCTGCCCGGTCTGTAAGAAATATTTCTTGGTCGTGTCACCGATCGACGGTGCACGGCCGAGCAATAGTGGCACTATAATGGCGTCATAATTCCAACAGGAGTCGCCATTATGAGTCAGCCCAAGCTTCTGGATTCCCCGCTCTACGTGCTCCTGCATAAAGACGATATTCGCGGCTTCAACGAGGAACGTCCTAAAGACGGCGCCATCGACATGCGCGGCGGCGACTTCCGAGGGCTGGACCTGCGCGAGCTGGACGCCACCGGCATTGACTTCACCGACGCCTACTTCCGCTCCGCCGACCTGCGCGGCCTGGATTTGCGCGGCTGCTCACTGGAAGGCGCCAGCCTGGCCCATGCGCAGATATCCGGCACGTACTTCCCCCCTGAGCTGACTGCCGACGAAATCCTGATGTCGGTCAATTTCGGCACTCGCCTGCGTTACCGTACCAAGTAATGCCACTCTTTAGGCCCCGGACCCGCATCGTGCGGGCCGGCTGCCGCTCGCCTGCCTGTCGATAAATCCCCCCGCATTCTTATAGCTTTTCAGCCGATCCGGACCAAAGAACTACGCTTTTGCTGCTGAGCGCTACACTCCTGTTCAGGCTTGCCTGGTCACGATACCCACCGCACCATTCGGCCGTCGCAAGGAGGCTTGATGAACGATGAGCTGCAACACCTGAAAAACCTTGGCAAGACCTCGGCGCAGTGGCTGCACGCGGTGGGCATCCACAGCGCGTCCGACTTGCGCCGCCTGGGAGCCGTTGACGCGTATCGAGCCGTGCGCACTCGTGGGTTCCGGGCGTCGAAAGTGCTGCTGTATGCAATCGAAGGCGCATTGATGGACGTGCACTGGAACGATATTCCGCCGGAGCGCAAAGAGGCGTTGAACCGTCAACTGGACGCACTTTCAGCGCGCCAGAAGAATTAGCCCGGCGCTGAAACCCTTTATTTACAGGCATCGCGCAGGCGTGTTTGAGAAAAACCCGCAGAACACGCAAAAACAAATGTTGACTCTCAAATGAGAATCGTTATGATTATCGCAACTGGTCGCGAGATCAGCCGATAACTGAAAGACCATTGGTTCGGACTCTCAGATTATCTCCTCATCAGGCTAATCACGGTTATTTGACCCGGCTCTTGCCGGGTCTTTTTTTGCCTGTGGAAAAGTGGATTTCAGCGCGCGATAATCAACGGATGCCCACGCTCCGGATGCGGCTGTACCAACACATCCAGACCAAACACAGCCTTGAGCGGCTCCGGCTGAAACACCTTTGACGGCGTGTCCAGCGCATGGGGACGCCCGTCTTCCAGCAACAGAATGCGATCGCAGTAGCGCGCTGCGAGGTTCAAGTCATGAAGAATCACCAGCACCGCCGCGCCTCGATCAGCAAAGGTGCGGATGGCGTGCAAGGTTGTGTGTTGGTGCAAGGGGTCGAGCATCGATGTGGGCTCATCCAGCAGCAATGTCTGCCCCGCTTCACCCGGCCATAACTGCGCCAGCACCCGCGCCAAGTGCACGCGCTGGCGCTCGCCGCCGGACAGCGCGAGGTAGCTGCGACCACTTAAATGCCCGACATCCGCAGCCTGCAGGGCGGCTTTGATGATCTCATCATCTCGGACCCGGCCTGTTTGGTGAGGCAAGCGGCCCATGCCGACCACTTCCTCTACGCGAAAAGCAAAATCCAGTGTGGATGTCTGTGGCAGCACCGCCAGCCGCTGAGCACGTTGCGCGCCGGTCCAGTCCTTCAACGCCTGCTGATCCAGCCACACAGTGCCCTGATCCGGTTGCAGCTCCCCGCACAACGCCCCGAGCAAGGTACTTTTGCCCGCGCCATTGGGCCCCAGCACGCCCAGCACTTCCCCCGGCAACAGGTCGAGGGTGACATCTGCCAATACAATTTTTCGGCCACGCCGGATCTGCAGCCCTTCCACACGCAGCATCAGGCACGCCCCCGCAATAACAGATAGAGAAAAAACGGCGCGCCAATAAATGCGGTCACGATGCCGATTGGCAGTTCAGCCGGCGCCAGGGCCAGGCGCGCCACCAAGTCTGCGAACAGCAGCAAACTCGCGCCCGCCAGCACCGAGGCCGGCAATAGCACGCGATGATCCGGCCCCGCCAGCAACCGCACTAGGTGCGGCACCACCAGCCCGACAAACCCGATCATGCCCGCCGCCGCGACCGCCGCGCCCACACCCAAGGCGGTGCAAAACACCAACTCGCGCTTGAGCCCTTCAACATCAATGCCCAAGTGGCTGGCTTCCGACTCACCCAGTAACAATGCATTCAACGCTTTGGCCCGGCGCGGCAACCAAAGCGCCACGCCCGCGCTCACCAACAGCAACGGCCACAACCGCGAATAGCTGGCACCATTAAGGCTGCCGAGGTTCCAAAAGGTCAGGGTGCGCAACGTGGCGTCATCCGCCAGGTAAGTGAAGAGCCCCACCGCTGAGCCGGCAAGGGCCGTGAGGGCGATGCCGGCGAGCAGCATTGTCGCGACGTTGGTCTGGCCGTTGCGCCGCCCGAGGCGATAAACCAGCGCCGTCACGCCCAACCCACCGAGAAATGCACACAGCGACAAGAGATATGGCCCGAATGCATCCGGCAGACCGCCAAAAAACGAACCACCCACGATGGCAATAGCCGCTCCCAGCGCCGCGCCACTGGACACACCGACTAACCCAGGATCGGCCAGCGGGTTGCGAAACAAACCCTGCATCGCCACACCCGACAATGCCAGCACGCTGCCAACCGCCAAGCCGAGCAAGGTACGCGGCAAGCGAATCTGCCCCAGAATCAACTCGGCCTGCTCCAGCCCTTGAGCCTCAATCGGCACACCCACCAAGCGCAAGGCGGCCTTGAGCGTATCCAGCAATGGCAGGCTGACCGGCCCCAGCGACAATGACAGCCAGATCGCCAATACGCACAACAGCGACAGCCCGATAAACAGCGTTTTCGGTTTAACCAACGTGGTCATGGGGCAGGTTTAACCTGGGACGGATAAAACCCGGCGGAGAGTTTCACCAGGCTCTGTGGCAGACGCGGCCCCAGCCCGCCGACCAACAACGTCGGGTCGAGCTCAAACACGCGGCCATTCTTGGCGGCCGGCGTAGACGCCAAAATCGGGTTTTCCTTGAACAGGGCCGCCCGTGCGGCGTCACCCGTGAGCGCGCGGTCGGCAAATACCAAAACATCAGGGCTCAAGCCTGCCAGCGATTCCACCGAAAACGGCTTGTAGCCCGTGTGAGTCGCCAGGTTATGCCCGCCCGCCTGTTGCAACATCCAATCGGCAGCGGTGTCTTTACCAGCGATCAACGGCTTGCCCCCCGCGTGCCCCAGAACCAACAACACGCCCGGCGCTTTTTGCGTGGCCTGGGCCTTGGCGAGCCAGCTCTTCTGCTGTTCAAGTGCCTGTTCATAGCCGGTAAACAATTGGTTGGCTTTGCTTTCGTTGCCGAGCAACTTGCCCAAGTGTTGAAGGTTGCCCTTCAAGGTCGGCAAATCCGCCTCGGCGGAAAACAGTTCTACCTGCACCCCGGCGCCACGAATCTGCGCCAGCACCGGCGGCGGGCCCATTTCTTCTGTTCCAAGCAGTACCTGCGGGCGCAGGCTGAGGATGCCTTCAGCCGATAACTGGCGCTGGTAACCGATACTTGGCAACGCCTTGAGCGACTCCGGGTGCTGGCTGGTGGTATCGACCCCCACCAATTTCGATTCCCCGCCCAGCGCCGCGACCCATTCCGACAGCGCCCCACCGGCACTGACCAGGCGTTGCGGCAGTTCAGAGGCTTGTGCCGCGTGGTTAACCAGCAGTGAGGCAACAAGCGCAATAGCGCTGGTACTCAGGCGCATAACAGGGTTTCCTTCCAGGGGCGGGGCCGCTCAAGCACTCATCAATGTGACAGAAACCCCCTGTCTGGCATCGTACAGAGCGCCCGGTCAGCTAACGGGCGAAGCCGGCATTTGATAATTGTTTGCATTTGCACGTCAAGGCACTTAAGGATTGAAATGAAGTTTCTCTGCCCCTCCGACACCCTCGCGCCAAACAGCAGCCGCGGCTTTGAAATCGATGGTTGCAAGCTGTTGGCAGTGCGCCGGGACGGCGTGGCCTACTTCTATATCAACCGTTGCCCCCATCGCGGCATCCCGCTGGACTGGCAGCCCGACCAATTCCTCGACGCCAGCGCCAGCCTGATCCAGTGCGCCACACATGGCGCGTTGTTCCTGATCGAAAGCGGCGAATGCATCGCCGGCCCCTGCGCAGGCAAACACCTCACCGCCCTGCCCGGCCGCGAAGACGAACAGGGCCTGTGGGTTGAACTCTAGTCGCCCATCAACACGTCGAGCCGACGATCGACGACTATTTCCTCTGGCGTGACGCGCACACCGTAGGCCAACACCTCCACACCGGCCGCCTTGGCTTCACGCAACGCAGCAGCATAACCCGCGTCGATTTCCACCGCCGGGCGCACCGCGTCGATGCCCGAGAGGTTGACGCAATACAACTGCACCGCTCGCACACCTTCGCGCGCCAGGTGCGCCAGCTCGCGCAAATGCTTGGCACCGCGCTGCGTCACCGCATCCGGAAAGGCCGCCACCGCAGTGCCATCGAAGCCCAGGGTGACGCTCTTGACCTCTACATACGCACCGCCGTGGGGGTAATCCAGGCGAAAGTCGATACGGCTCTTTTCCTGACCGTAGGGCACTTCGCGCTTCAACGCGGTGAAACCGTTGAGCTCGGTAATGACCCCGGCGCGCAACGCTTCCTCGATCAATTGATTGGCGCGCGCAGTGTTGACGCACGCCAGTCGGCCTTGCGGCGTTTCGGTAATTTCCCAAGTGCCCGGCAGCTTGCGTTTGGGGTCATTGGAACGGCTGAACCAGACCTGGCCGCCTTCCACCATGCAATTGAGCATCGAACCGGTGTTCGGGCAATGAATCGTCAGCAACTCGCCGGACACGGTTTCAATATCGGTGAGAAAACGCTTGTAGCGGCGAATCAGCCGACCTTCTTCGAGGGGAGGATGAAAGCGCATCAGGCTTGCCAACTCCGCAAGCCACGGGCGATGCGTTCCACCGCTTCCTGTAGTCGATCAAGGTTTTGCGTGTAGGCGAACCGCACATGATGCCCCGCCTGATAACGGCCGAAATCCAGCCCGGGCGTAAAGGCCACATGTTCTGTTTCGAGGAAATGACGGCAGAACGCGAAGGCATCGCCGCCGAACGCGCTGATATCGGCATACAAATAAAACGCACCTTCGGGCTCTACGGCAATGCCGAATCCCAACTCACGAAGGGCTGGCAGCAAAAAGTCACGACGGCGTCCGAATTCGGTGCGGCGCTCTTCCAGAATGCTCAGGGTTTGCGGGGTGAAGCAGGCCAAAGCCGCATACTGGGCCATGCTCGGCGCGCTGATATAAAGGTTTTGCGCCAGTTTCTCCAGTTCGCCCACCGCCTCGGGCGGCGCGACCAGCCAACCAAGGCGCCAGCCCGTCATGCCGAAATACTTGGAAAAACTATTTAACACGAAGGCATCGTCGTCGACTTGCAGAACGCTGGCCGCGTCGGTGCCATACGTGAGGCCGTGATAGATCTCGTCTACAACCAGATGGCCGTTTCGCGCTTTGATCGCACTCGACAACCCGGCCAATTCATCACGCGTAAGAATAGTGCCGGTAGGGTTGGCCGGAGACGCGACCAGCGCCCCGACGCTGTCTTCGTTCCAGTGCCTGGCCACCAGTTCGGCGGTCAATTGGTAGCGCACGTCCGGGCCGACCGGCACCAGTTGCGCCGCGCCTTCCACCAATCGCAGGAAGTGGCGATTGCACGGGTAACCCGGGTCAGCCAACAGCCAGTGCTTGCCTGGATCGACCAACAAGCTGCTCGCCAACAACAACGCGCCAGAGCCACCGGGAGTGATCAGGATGCGCTCGGGGTCTACGTTCAGGCCGTAACGCTGCTGATAAAACCCGCTGATCGCTTCACGCAACTCGGGCAAACCACGGGCGGCGGTGTAGCGGGTCTTGCCATTGGCCAACGCCGCTTGCCCGGCCTGAATGATCGGCTCGGCCGTGGTGAAATCCGGCTCGCCGATTTCCAGGTGAATCACGTCGTGGCCGGCCGCTTGCAGCTCATTGGCGCGCGCCAGCAATGCCATGACATGAAAAGGTTCGATGGCGCGACTGCGCGCACTGTAGGGCTGAGCCATTAGCCTTCCTTAAGCGTGAGTACAAAAATCAGGATTCTACCGAACCCGCGCGTTAAAACATGCTCTATTGCCTGCCCGATCACTCAGGTGGCCAGGGCAAGCGCGCGCAAAACGACTAAAATCTGTATTCGAGACGTTACAGGTCCAGCCATGGCGGGCTGTTGTTGTTTGCCACCCCCCATGATGGCCCTCGACAACCGGGAGTGGCGCACCCTGAATCTATCTGGTAAGTTCGCCCGCTTGCAGCCGCAGGGCCGGCAGGTGTCGGTGACGTTGCAATCCTGCGCAATGGATTAGAAGAGTGAGAGGCGGTCTATTCATGTCCACCCAAGCAAAGCAACAGCAGCAGAGCCTCAGTGGCTTCACACCTTACGTCGAAGCGAAGGGTGAGGAGTACATGGGCAAGCCCATGCGCCAGCACTTCACCAAGATTCTGCAAAAATGGAAGCAGGACTTGATGCAGGAGGTCGACCGTACGGTTGACCACATGAAGGACGAAGCCGCCAACTTCCCGGACCCGGCAGACCGTGCCAGCCAGGAAGAGGAATTCGCCCTCGAACTGCGCGCTCGCGATCGTGAACGCAAGCTGATCAAGAAAATCGACAAAACGCTGCAACTGATCGAAGACGAAGAATATGGCTGGTGCGAATCCTGCGGCGTCGAAATCGGTATTCGCCGCCTGGAAGCCCGCCCAACCGCGGACCTGTGCGTAGACTGCAAAACCCTGGCTGAAATCAAGGAAAAACAGGTCGGCAAGTAATACGTGCCGAGCTGAACGAATGGGGTGTGCAAACGCCCCGTTTTTGTTTCTGGCGTTCAGCGATTTTCCAGTAGTATCCGGCCCATGACAGCCTCTACCTATATCGGGCGTTTCGCCCCCACGCCCAGCGGCCACTTGCACTTCGGCTCACTGGTCGCCGCCCTCGCCTCCTACCTCGACGCCCGCGCCAACAATGGCCGCTGGCTGATGCGCATGGAAGACCTCGACCCACCCCGCGAAGAACCCGGTGCACAGGCCGCGATCCTGCACGCCCTGGAAAGCTACGGCTTCGAGTGGGATGGCGAACGGGTCCTGCAAAGCGAGCGGCATGAGGCCTACGCGAAAGTGCTGAACGACCTGTTCAACCACGGCCTGGCCTACGCCTGCACCTGTTCGCGCAAACAACTGGAGGCGTACAACGGGGTTTACCCCGGCCTGTGCCGCAACGCCGGTCACGACAGGCAGGATGCTGCCATTCGTTTGCGCGTCCCGGAGCTTGAGTACCACTTTACCGACCGCGTGCAAGGCGAATTCCGACAACACCTGGGCCGCGATGTCGGCGATTTTGTCATCCGTCGCCGCGACGGCCTCTATGCCTATCAACTGGCCGTGGTGCTCGACGACGCCTGGCAAGGCGTTACCGATATCGTACGCGGCGCCGACCTGCTGGACTCCACGCCACGTCAGTTGTACCTGCAGGAATTGCTCGGCCTGCGCCAACCGCGCTACTTGCACGTGCCGCTGATCATCCAGCCGGACGGCAACAAGCTGGGCAAGTCCTACCGTTCCCCACCGTTAACAGCTGACCAGGCAACGCCGCTGCTGCTAAGAGCCTTACGCGCCCTGGGCCAGCAACCCGGCAACGAATTGCTCCACGCCAGCCCACGTGAATTGCTCGATTGGGGCATCGCGCACTGGGATGCCACGCAGATCCCGCGCACACTCACGCTGGCCGAAGCGCAATTGAGCTGAAGGCGCTTGCAGCTTCCCAGCCATCCGTTACCATCGCCGCAGTTTTTTAATCAGAGGCCAACATGTACATCTATCGATTGGTCCTGCTGCTGGTCGTCGGGATCTACCTGTTTTCCCCCGCCATCATGGATTGGTGGATCGACGCCACGGGCGCCTGGTACCGCCCTTATCTGCTGTGGCTGATATTGATCGTGGTGACCTTCATCCTGCAGAGCCAAAAAGATGCCGATGAGCTTTAGTCTCACCCAGATGCTGCTGATCAGCGCCGCCTACCTGGCCGCGTTGTTCGGGGTGGCCTGGATCAGTGAGCGCGGAATGATTCCGCGGGCGATCATTCGCCATCCGTTGACCTACACCTTGTCCCTGGGCGTTTACGCCAGCGCCTGGGCGTTCTACGGCACGGTAGGTTTGGCCTACCAGTACGGTTATGGTTTTCTGTCCAGTTACCTCGGTGTGTCCGGCGCGTTTTTGCTGGCGCCGGTGCTGCTGTACCCGATCCTGAAAATCACCCGCACCTATCAGCTGTCGTCCCTGGCGGACTTGTTTGCCTTTCGCTTTCGCAGCACGTGGGCCGGCGCGCTGACCACCATCTTTATGCTGATCGGCGTGTTGCCGTTGCTGGCGTTGCAGATTCAGGCGGTGGCAGACTCCATCAGCATCCTCACCCGCGAGCCGGTACAACACCGCGTTGCCCTGGCTTTCTGCGCGCTGATCAGCCTGTTCACGATCTTCTTCGGCTCGCGCCACATCGCCACCCGCGAAAAGCACGAAGGCTTGGTGTTTGCGATTGCCTTTGAATCAGTGATCAAGCTGATCGCCATCGGCGGCGTCGGCCTCTACGCGCTCTACGGCGTGTTCGACGGCCCACAACAACTTGAGCTGTGGTTGCTGCAAAACCAGACCGCCCTCGCTGCGTTGCACACGCCGCTACAGGAAGGCCCGTGGCGCACCTTGCTGCTGGTGTTCTTCGCCTCGGCGATTGTGATGCCGCACATGTATCACATGACTTTCACCGAAAACCTCAACCCACGCTCGCTGGTCAGCGCCAGCTGGGGTTTGCCCCTGTTCCTGTTGCTGATGAGCCTGGCGGTGCCGCTGATCCTTTGGGCAGGCCTGAAGCTTGGCGCCACCACCAACCCTGAATACTTCACGCTCGGTATCGGCATTGCCGCCAACAGTCCGGCTCTGGCGCTGCTCGCCTACGTCGGCGGCTTATCGGCGGCCAGCGGCTTGATCATTGTCACTACCCTGGCCCTCTCGGGCATGGCGCTCAACCATCTGGTACTGCCGCTTTACCAGCCGCCGGCAGAGGGCAATATCTACCGCTGGCTGAAATGGACGCGCCGCGGGCTGATTGTCGCGATCATCATGGCCGGTTACGGTTTCTATCTGTTGCTGGGCGCTGGGCAAGACTTGGCCAACCTCGGCATCGTCGCGTTTGTCGCCACCCTGCAGTTCCTGCCGGGCGTGTTGTCGGTGCTGTACTGGCCAACCGCCAACCGTCGCGGCTTTATCGCCGGGCTCTTGGCGGGGATTCTGGTGTGGGTCGTCACCATGCTGTTGCCACTGGTCGGCAACCTGCAGGGCTTTTACATCCCACTGCTGAACATGATCTACGTGCTGGACGACACCAGCTGGCACATGGCGGCGATCGCCTCCCTGGCCGCCAACGTGCTGATGTTCACCCTGATCTCGCTGTTCACCAACGCCAGCCCCGAAGAAACCAGCGCCGCCGAAGCCTGCGCGGTGGACAACGTACGCCGTCCGCAACGCCGCGAGCTGCATGCCGCCTCGCCTCAGGAATTCGCCACGCAATTGGCCAAACCCCTCGGCGCAAAGGCGGCGCAGAAGGAAGTCGAACAAGCCCTGCGCGACCTCTACCTGCCGTTTGATGAGCGCCGCCCTTATGCGCTGCGCCGTCTGCGTGACCGTATCGAAGCCAACCTGTCGGGGTTGATGGGGCCGAGCGTGTCCCAGGACATGGTCGAGACCTTCCTGCCTTACAAGGCCGGCGGCGAAAACTACGTGACCGAAGACATCCACTTCATCGAGAGCCGGCTGGAGGATTACCACTCACGCCTCACCGGCCTCGCCGCCGAACTCGATGCCCTGCGTCGTTACCACCGCCAGACGTTGCAGGAACTGCCGATGGGCGTGTGTTCCCTGGCCAAGGATCAAGAGATCCTGATGTGGAACAAGGCCATGGAAGAACTCACCGGCATCGCCGCGCAACGGGTGGTGGGTTCGCGCCTGAACACCCTGGGCGACCCGTGGAAAGAATTGTTGCAAGGCTTTATCAACTTGCCCGACGAACACTTACACAAACAACACCTGGCGCTCGACGGCCAGACCCGCTGGCTCAACCTGCACAAAGCTGCGATCGACGAGCCACTCGCGCCCGGTAACAGTGGCCTGGTGTTGCTGGTGGAAGACCTGACCGAAACCCAGATGCTCGAAGACAAGCTGGTGCATTCCGAGCGCCTGGCGAGCATTGGCCGCCTGGCCGCGGGTGTGGCCCATGAAATCGGCAATCCGATCACCGGTATCGCGTGCCTCGCGCAAAACCTGCGGGAAGAGCGTGAAGAAGACGGCGAAATTACCGAGATCAGCGGGCAGATCCTTGAACAGACCAAGCGCGTGTCGCGCATTGTGCAGTCGCTGATGAGCTTTGCCCACGCGGGCGCCCATCAGAATCAGGACGAGGCAGTTTGCCTGGCCGAGGTAGCGCAGGATGCCATCGGGCTACTGGCGTTGAACCGGCGTAATTTCGAAGTACAGTTCTTTAATCTGTGCGACCCGGACCACTGGGTGGACGGCGACTCGCAACGCCTGGCCCAAGTGCTGATCAACCTGCTGTCCAACTCCCGCGATGCAACGCCAGCCGGCGGCGCAGTACGGGTCAAGACCGAGGCTTTCGAGCACACGGTCGACCTGATCGTCGAGGACGAAGGCAGCGGCATTCCACAGAACATCATGGACCGATTGTTCGAACCCTTCTTCACCACCAAGGACCCTGGTGAAGGTACCGGTCTGGGCCTTGCACTGGTCTATTCCATCGTTGAAGAGCATTATGGACAAATCACCATCGACAGCCCGGCTGACACCGAAAGCCAACGCGGCACCCGTATTCGGGTGACCTTGCCGCGTCATGTCGAAGCGACGTCCGCTGTGAACTGAGACCGTCGAGAGAGTTGAATCAATGCCGCACATTTTGATCGTCGAAGACGAAACCATTATCCGCTCTGCCTTGCGTCGCCTGCTTGAACGGAATCAGTACCAAGTCAGTGAAGCCGGCTCGGTGCAGGAAGCCCAAGAGCGATTCAGCATCCCCACGTTCGACCTGATTGTCAGTGACCTGCGCCTGCCTGGCGCACCCGGCACCGAGCTGATCAAGCTTGGCCAGGGCACCCCGGTGCTGATCATGACCAGCTACGCCAGCCTGCGCTCGGCGGTCGACTCGATGAAGATGGGCGCGGTGGACTACATCGCCAAGCCTTTCGACCACGACGAGATGCTCCAGGCCGTGGCCCGCATCCTGCGTGACCGTCAGTCGGCCGGAACTGCGCCCGCCGAACAGCGTCCTGCCGGCAAGGCCGCCGACAAGCCGGGCGTCGACAACAGCAATGGCGAGATCGGCATTATCGGTTCCTGCCCTCCGATGCAGGATCTGTACAGCAAGATCCGCAAAGTCGCGCCGACTGACTCCAATGTATTGATCCAGGGCGAGTCGGGTACCGGTAAAGAACTGGTGGCGCGTGCCCTGCACAACCTGTCCAAGCGTGCCAAGGCGCCGATGATTTCGGTGAACTGCGCGGCAATTCCTGAATCCTTGATCGAGTCCGAGCTGTTCGGTCACGAGAAAGGCGCATTCACTGGCGCCAGCGCCGGGCGTGCGGGCTTGGTGGAAGCCGCAGATGGCGGCACCTTGTTCCTCGACGAAATCGGCGAGTTGCCCCTCGAAGCCCAAGCGCGATTGCTGCGCGTGCTCCAGGAAGGCGAAATTCGCCGGGTGGGCTCGGTACAGTCGCAGAAGGTCGATGTTCGCCTGATCGCGGCCACCCACCGGGACTTGAAGAGCCTGGCCAAGATCGGACAGTTCCGTGAAGACTTGTATTACCGCTTGCACGTAATCGCGCTGAAGCTGCCAGCGCTGCGTGAGCGTGGCGCTGACGTCAATGAAATCGCCAGCGCGTTCCTGCTGCGCCAGAGTGCACGCATCAACCGCACTGACCTGAAATTTGCCCCGGACGCCGAGCAAGCGATTCGTCATTACTCGTGGCCGGGTAACGTGCGGGAACTGGAAAACGCCGTGGAACGTGCGGTAATCCTGTCGGAGAGCCCGGAAATTTCCGCTGAGCTGTTGGGCATCGACATTGAGCTGAGCGATCTGGACGACGACGATTTCATCGGCCTGGCCCCGCAACAGGGCGGCGGTAGCACTACCAGCCATGAGCCGACGGAAGATTTGTCACTGGAAGATTACTTCCAGCATTTCGTTCTGGAGCATCAGGACCACATGACCGAGACCGAACTGGCTCGAAAACTCGGCGTGAGCCGTAAATGCCTGTGGGAACGGCGCCAGCGCCTGGGCATTCCACGGCGCAAGACCGGGGTTGCCAGCGAAACGTGAGGGTGCGCCCCCACAGGTAACACCCTCAGATGTGAAAAAACTGTTACCGCGTGATTTTCGCGTAACAAAAGCCGGGGCTTACGGTAACGAAGCCCCGGCTTTTTTTTGCCTTGCGCAAAGTCGAATTCGAGTCAAACCCCCGGTTTTGCTGGGCGACACAAAAGTTGGCACGCACCCTGCTATATGCTTAGTACAAAAACAATAACAAGCTATGTACCAGACAATAAAAATAAGACGAATCGACTCACGCATAACAAAAACAACACGGCGGAGGCGCAGCTAACTGATTCTTTTGGAGAGGCGTTGCATTTGGGGCTTGCCCCGCAACCAGGCCGAGAACAACAAAAACTGCCCTAAGGCAGAGCCTGAACTGGTTGGATCGTAGATCAGCAACACAGCGACCAAAGCAATCCGTTTGCTCTTGGCTCCCGATTGGGAGTGTCGTGAAGGTGAAACTTCATGGCGAGGGCGATCAACAAAAATAAGAAGCCCGCAACCCATAATAAAAATAGAGCACGCAACTACTTCTGGGGGAGCTTCGGCTCCCCTTGTAGTTTCCGAAACTCTTGCAGCTTCCGGAATTCCTGTAGCTTCGGGAATTGGGCAATAAAAGCTTTTGGCGCAACGCTTGCAGCTTGTTCCTACACCATCCCCTGACTAAATGCTAGAATCCCGGCCCATCATGCGGTCATTCTTCGTTATGGCCGAACATTCCTTCAAACAGTGCATCCCATGCTGAAGAAGTTGTTCCAGTCATTCCGTTCCCCCTTGCGTCGTACGCAACACATTCGCAGCACGCCTGAAGTGCTTAACAGCAGTCAGCATTCATTGCAGCGCGCTCAATTCAGCCGCTACGCGGTGAACATCGTCGAACGTTTGCAGAACGCCGGCTACCAGGCTTATCTGGTGGGCGGTTGCGTACGTGACATGCTGCTCAATATCACGCCGAAAGATTTCGACGTCGCCACCAGTGCTACGCCTGAACAAGTGCGTGCCGAATTCCGCAATGCGCGGATCATCGGCCGCCGCTTCAAGCTGGTGCACATCCACTTTGGTCGCGAAATCATTGAGGTCGCCACCTTCCGCGCCGGCCACCCGCAAAACGATGAAGAGGAAGACACCAATCAGTCTTCCCGCAACGAAAGCGGCCGTATCCTGCGTGACAACGTGTACGGCACTCTGGAAGAAGACGCGCAACGCCGCGACTTCACCATCAACGCCCTGTATTACGACCCGGTCAGCGAGCGCATCCTCGATTACGCCAACGGCGTACACGACATCCGCAACAACCTGATCCGCCTGATCGGCGACCCGACCCAGCGCTACCAGGAAGACCCGGTGCGCATGCTGCGCGCCGTGCGGTTTGCCGCCAAGCTGAACTTCGGCATCGAGAAACACAGCGCCGCGCCCATTCGCGAGCTGGCGCCGATGCTGCGGGAAATCCCGTCGGCACGCCTGTTCGAAGAAGTGCTCAAGCTGTTCCTCTCGGGCTACGCCGCCGACACCTTCGAAATGCTTGTCGACCTGCAGTTGTTCGACCCGCTGTTCCCGGCCAGCGCCGAGGCGTTGGAACACAACCCGACGTACACCCACACCCTGATCAGCGAAGCGTTGATCAACACCGACCTGCGCATCAAACAGAACAAACCGGTGACCCCGGCCTTCCTGTTTGCTGCCCTGTTGTGGCCAGCCCTGCCAAAACGCGTACTGCGCCTGCAAGACCGTGGCATGCCGCCGATCCCGGCCATGCAGGAAGCTGCGCACGAGCTGATCGCCGAGCAGTGCCAGCGTATCGCGATTCCGAAGCGCTTCACCATGCCGATCCGCGAGATCTGGGACATGCAGGAGCGCCTGCCGCGCCGCAGCGGTAAACGGGCCGACCTGCTGCTGGACAACCCGCGCTTTCGCGCCGGTTACGACTTCCTGCTGCTGCGCGAAAGCGCCGGCGAGCAGACCGACGGCCTGGGCGAATGGTGGACGGATTACCAGGATGCCAATGACAGCCAGCGCCGCGACATGATCCGTGACCTCGGCGGCAAAGGTGATGGCGCCAGTGAAGGCCCGAAAAAACGTCGTCGCAGCTCCGGCAGCAAGCGCAAGCGCAGCGCCGATGCCTCGGGCGCCGCGGGCGAATAAACGTGGAGCGTATCTACATCGGCATGGGCAGCAACCTGGCTGCCCCGGACAGGCAATTGCGCAGCGCTGTCGACGCGCTGGCGCAATTGCCCGGCACCACCCTCGCCGGCGTGTCCGCGTTCTATCAAAGTGATTCCCTGCTCCCCGGCCAGCCGCGTTACACCAACGCAGTCGCGGCCGTGGACAGCCGCCTGGCGCCACTGGAACTACTCGACGCCCTGCAAGCCATCGAGAACGATCAGGGCCGCGAACGCCTTGAGCGTTGGGGCCCGCGCACACTGGACCTGGACATCCTGCTGTTTGGTGATCGCCTGATCGACGAGCCGCGCCTCAAGGTGCCGCACTATCAGATGCACCTGCGGGCTTTTGTGCTTTATCCACTTGCAGAACTGGCGCCTGCCGCGTTGCAGCTACCGGACGGTCAACGGCTCAGTGACTTACTGGCGGTCTGCCCGTTTGTCGGCTTGGAACGCCTCTCTGCTGACTGAAAAAATCTCCTGTGGGAGCGGGCTTGCTCGCGAATGCGGTGTGTCAGTTAACGCATATGTCGACTGGCCCACCGCATTCGCGAGCAAGCCCGCTCCCACATTTGATCTCACAAGTCAGAAAAATAACGTTCAAGCGGCTGAATCGCATCAGTAACAGGGGTAACACCGCTGTCGTAACAATGCGGTAACACATCCAATTGACTTCCCCCGTCCTCATCACGACTATAGGCGTCCCGCTGCCGCCAACACGGCGCTAAAGGGCGCAATCCAGGCCTTATAAGCACTGCTCTCAAGACGGTGCGCCTGTATAAACGAAGACTCACGCGCGTTACTCGCTGTTTCCAAGCGCCTGAACGAGGACCCTTTTCATGCCAGACATTACCCTGACCACCTTGCAGAGCCTCAAGCTCAAAGGTGAAAAAATCACCATGCTCACCTGCTATGACGCCACCTTCGCCCACGCCAGTTGCCAGGCGGGCGTCGAAGTGTTGCTGGTAGGCGACTCCCTGGGCATGGTTCTTCAAGGGAATGACAGCACCCTGCCCGTTACCACCGACGAGCTCGCCTACCATACTGCGAGCGTCAAGCGCGGTAACAACGGCGCCTTCATCATTGCCGACTTGCCTTTCATGGGTTACGCCACCCTCGAACAGACCTTCCTGAACGCCGGCAAGCTGATGCAAGCCGGTGCACACATGATCAAGGTCGAAGGCGCTGTATGGCTTGCCGAGTCGATCCGCCTGCTGGCTGAACGCGGCGTGCCAGTGTGCGTGCACATGGGCCTGACCCCGCAGTCGGTGAATATCCTCGGTGGCTACAAGGTTCAAGGCCGAAACGAAGCGCAGGCGCGCCAGATGCGTGCCGATGCCATCGCCCTGGAACAAGCCGGCGCCGCCATGATTTTGCTCGAATGCGTGCCGAGCGAACTGGCGGCCGAGATCACCCAGGCAGTCAAAGTGCCGGTGATCGGTATCGGCGCAGGCTCCGACACCGACGGCCAAGTGCTGGTGCTCCACGACATGCTCGGCCTCTCGCTGACCGGCCGTGCGCCAAAGTTCGTGAAGAACTTTATGGCCGGCCAGGACAGCCTCCAGGCGGCGTTGAGCGCTTACGTCACCGAAGTCAAAGCCGTTACCTTCCCAGGCGCCGAACACGGATTTTCTGCATGAACAGCGTAAAAACCGTACGAGAACTGCGGGCTGCCGTGGCCCACGCCCGCAGCGCCGGCAAACGCATCGGCTTTGTGCCCACCATGGGCAACCTGCACAGCGGCCACGCCACGCTGGTGACCAAGGCCGCTCAGCAATCGGACTTCGTGGTAGCGAGCATCTTCGTCAACCCGCTGCAATTCGGCGCCGGCGAAGACCTGGACAAGTATCCGCGCACCCTTGCGGCCGATCAGGAAAAGCTGCTGCAAGCCGGCTGCAACCTGTTGTTCGCGCCCACCGTTGAAGAAATGTACCCCGGCGGCACCACCGGCCAGACCCGCGTCAGCGTTGCGCAGGTGTCTGAAGGCCTGTGTGGCGCCAGCCGCCCCGGGCACTTCGAAGGCGTGGCCACGGTGGTGAGCAAGCTGTTCAACATGGTCCAGCCGGACATGGCCGTGTTTGGCCAGAAGGACTACCAGCAATTGGCGGTGATTCGCGCCATGGTGCACGACCTGAACATGCCGATACAGATCATCGGCGAGCCGACCGTGCGCGCCGAAGACGGCCTCGCGCTGTCGTCGCGCAACGGTTACCTCAGCGAAGAACAGCGCGCCGTTGCCCCGGTGCTGTACCGCAGCCTCAGCCAGATTGGCGCAGCGATAAAGGCCGGTGACCGTGATTTCGCCAGATTGCGTGCCGAGCAGATTCAGCAGATAGAAGCCGCTGGCTTGCGCATGGATTACCTGGAAGTGCGCCAGGGCGTGCACTTGCGCCCGGCCACGCCGGATGATCGCGATGTGGTCATCCTGGTTGCCGCCTACCTGGGCGCGACTCGTCTGATCGATAACTTGCACCTGAACCTCGCCTGACCATTCCCGCCTTTTACTGCTTTAAAACTGCGCGCCTGTTGCCCTGCCCGCCATGCCGGTATAAAAAAGTACCGGCTACAGCGCAGACAAAGCCAAGACATATCGACACGCTAGGTTTAATGTAATTGCCCTGCGCTATGGTTAGCGCTGTCTGGCACCCAGCTCTTGATGAAAGACAGGACGTTCCAGACTTTGAAGTGTCCTAAAGGCAGTCCCCGTAATAAAAAGGAAACCCGCAGCGATGGCGTACTACCGCACTCCTCATGACGTTACCGCTCTGCCCGCCTGGCAAGCGCTTAATCAACACCGCCAAGCCATGCAGGATTTCAGCATGCGCGAAGCATTCAATGCCGATCCCCAGCGCTTTTCCCAATTCACCTTGAGCAGCTGCGGGCTTTTCCTCGATTACTCAAAAAACCTGATTACCAGCGAAACCCGCGACCTGCTCGTGGGCCTGGCCAATGAAGTCGGCCTTAAAGACGCGATCAACTCGCTGTACGCCGGCGAGCCCGTCAACTCCTCCGAAGGTCGCCCTGCCCTGCACACCGCCCTGCGTCGCCCGGTGGGTGACAAGCTGTCGGTCAACGGCGTGAACATCATGCCGGACGTGCACAAGGTGCTGAACCAGATCACTGACCTGGTCGGGCGCATCCACGATGGCCTGTGGCGCGGTTACACCGAAAAGCCGATCACTGACGTGGTTAACATCGGCATCGGTGGCTCGTTCCTCGGCCCGGAGCTGGTTTCTGAAGCGCTGTTGTCCTACGCCCATAAAGGCGTGCGCTGCCACTACCTGGCGAACATCGACGGCAGCGAGTTCCACGAGCTGACCATGAAGCTGCGCGCCGAGACCACGCTGTTTATCGTCTCGTCGAAATCCTTCAACACCCTCGAAACCCTGAAAAACGCCCAGGCCGCCCGCGCGTGGTACTTGGCCCAGGGGGGTTCGGAAGCCGAGCTGTACCGTCACTTCATCGCCGTATCCAGCAACAATGCGGCGGCTGTGGCCTTCGGTATCCGCGAAGAAAACATCTTCCCGATGTGGGACTGGGTGGGCGGTCGTTACTCGCTGTGGTCCGCCATCGGTTTGCCAATCGCTCTTGCGATCGGCATGTCCAACTTCAAGGAACTGCTGTCCGGTGCCTACACCATGGACCAGCACTTCCAGAATGCCCCGTTCGAACAGAATATGCCGGTGCTGCTTGGCCTGCTGGGCGTGTGGTATGGCAACTTCTGGGGCGCGCAGAGCCATGCGATCCTGCCGTACGACCACTACCTGCGAAACATCACCAAGCACTTGCAACAACTGGACATGGAATCCAACGGCAAGAGCGTGCGCCAGGACGGCACGCCCGTGTCCACCGACACCGGGCCTGTGATCTGGGGCGGCGTGGGCTGCAACGGTCAGCACGCTTATCACCAGTTGCTGCATCAAGGCACCCAACTGATCCCGGCCGACTTCATCGTGCCGATTGTCAGCTTCAACCCGGTTTCCGACCACCACCAGTGGCTGTACGCCAACTGCCTGTCTCAAAGCCAGGCGTTGATGCTCGGCAAGACCCGCAGCGAAGCCGAAGCCGAGCTGCGCGAGAAGGGCATTGCGGAAGCCGACGTGCAAAAGCTGGCGCCGCACAAGGTGATCCCGGGCAACCGTCCGAGCAACACCATCGTGGTTGAACGCATCAGCCCGCGTCGCTTGGGCGCACTGGTTGCCATGTATGAACACAAAGTGTTCGTGCAGAGCGTGGTCTGGGGCATCAACGCGTTCGACCAATGGGGCGTGGAGCTGGGCAAGGAACTGGGCAAAGGCGTCTACAACCGCCTGACCGGCGCTGAAGAAACCCTGGCTGACGATGCCTCGACTCAGGGCCTGATCAACTACTTCCGCGGTCGCCATCGCGGTTAAAGCCGGTACACCAGGGCCAACGTCCGTTTGGACGTTGGCCTTGAACCCTCAGCTCACTGAGTGCATCTTTATGACTTGTCGCCAAAACAAGAATAGGGACCGCTCATGTTCGATATCAGCACATTCCCCACCGCCGACGCCGTGCGCCGGGCTGCGCAACTCAGCCAAGAGGACTATCAGCGCCTCTACCGCCAATCCATCGAACAACCCGACACCTTCTGGGCCGAACAGGCCAAAGGTTTTCTGGACTGGACCAAACCCTGGCACACCGTTCAGCACTCGGACATCACCACAGGCGCCGCCCAATGGTTCGCTGGTGGCCAGCTGAATGTCAGCTACAACTGCATCGACCGTCATCTGGCGAAGCGCGCCAACCAGCCTGCCTTCATTTGGGAAGGCGATGATCCTGCAAATTCTTCCAAAATTTCCTACCGCCAACTTCATCAAAACGTCAGCCGCCTGGCCAATGTGCTGAAAAGCCGTGGTGTTAAAAAAGGCGACCGGGTGTGTATCTACATGCCGATGATCCCGGAAGCGGCCTACGCCATGCTCGCTTGTACGAGGATTGGCGCGGTGCATTCGGTGGTTTTTGGCGGTTTCTCACCGGACGCCCTGCGCGACCGCATCCTCGATGCTGACTGCCGCACCGTAATAACCGCCGATGAAGGCGTGCGCGGCGGCAAGCCAGTGGCCTTGAAACAGAATGTCGACAAGGCGCTGGCCAGTTGCCCGAACGTCAGCACAGTGCTGGTGGTGGAACGCACGGGTGCGGCTGTGAACTGGAACGAGGGCCGCGACCTCAAGTATCAACAGGCCCTGGACGCCGCCAGCGACGATTGCCCGCCCGAGCCGATGGACGCTGAAGACCCGCTGTTTATCCTCTACACCTCCGGCAGCACCGGCAAACCCAAAGGCGTGCTGCACACCACCGGCGGCTACCTGCTGCAAGCGGCGATGACCTTCAAGTACGTGCTCGACTACCGCGACGGCGAAGTGTTCTGGTGCACTGCCGACGTCGGCTGGGTCACCGGCCACAGCTATATCGTGTACGGCCCGCTGGCCAACGGCGCCACCTCGCTGATGTTCGAAGGCGTACCGAGCTACCCCGACAGCTCGCGCTTTTGGCAGGTGATCGATAAACATCAGGTGAATATCTTCTACACCGCGCCCACCGCGCTGCGCGCCCTGATGCGCGAAGGTCACGGCCCGCTGGAGAACACCTCTCGCGCCAGCCTGCGCTTGTTGGGCAGCGTCGGCGAACCGATCAACCCGGAAGCCTGGGACTGGTATTTCAATGCCGTTGGCGAGCAACGCTGCCCGATAGTGGACACGTGGTGGCAGACCGAAACCGGCGGCATCATGCTCAGCCCGCTGGTCAGCGCGACGCGCATCAAACCCGGCTGCGCAACTCAGCCCATGTTTGGCGTGCAGCCACTGTTGCTGGATGAGCAAGGCAACATCCTGCAGGGCGCCAGCAGTGGCGTGCTGGTGATCAAGGCCAGTTGGCCGGGGCAGATTCGCAGCGTGTATGGCGACCCGCAGCGCATGATCGACACCTATTTCAAACCCTACCCCGGTTACTACTTCACCGGTGACGGCGCCCGTCGCGATGAAGACGGCGACTACTGGATCACCGGGCGCATCGATGACGTGATCAACGTGTCCGGCCATCGCATCGGCACTGCCGAAGTGGAAAGCGCCCTGGTGCTGCATGATCAGATCGCCGAAGCCGCCGTGGTCGGTTACCCCCATGACGTCAAAGGCCAGGGCATTTATGCGTTCGTCACCCCCATGAACGGCGTCGAACCCAGCGATGAACTGAAAAAACACCTGCTGGAACTGGTCAGCAAGGAAATCGGCAGCTTTGCCAAGCCGGAGCTGATCCAATGGGCGCCTGCGCTGCCGAAAACCCGCTCGGGCAAAATCATGCGCAGAATCTTGCGCAAGATCGCCTGCAATGAACTGGACAGCCTCGGCGACACCTCGACGCTGGCCGACCCCAGCGTAGTAGACGGTTTGATCGACAAACGCCTGAACCGATAGGGCGACCAGGCCTGTTCGGGCCGGACTCGGTTTGTTGGCAAGTCCATGGTGACTTCAGCAGCATGCTCATCTGCAGCATCCTTGCCTTGATGCTAAAAGCCTTGCACCCGCTGGCCCTGGCCGGCGTGTGGTCGGCCATGCGCGGGATAGGGTTGATGTAGGCTTGCGCCCATAGCTGTTAAACTCCGCGCCCACCTTTACCCAGCAAAGCAAGGCGCGCTCCATGTCTCTCTTGAATCAGGCGCTGCGCGCCGCCCTCGATCATCGCCAAGACCTGATCAACGAGCTGCACGCCCAGGGCACCGACTGCTACCGGCTGTTCCACGGCAGCCAGGAAGGCATCGGCGGCCTGACGATCGACCGCTACGGCCCGCAACTGCTGGTGCAGAGTTTCCATCAGTCCCTGGAAACGGCGGACCTGCTGGACTTGCACCAATTGATCAACCAGTTCATGGGCCTGGAATTGCTGCTGGTCTACAACGACCGTGCCCGTGGCAACTCACGAATCGACCGTGAAGACACGGTATACCGCGCCGAACCTGCAGCGCTGGAAGACTTGGTTGGCCATGAATGGGGCCTCAATTACCGGGTGCGCGGGCGGCATGCCGGGCAAGACCCGCTGCTGTTTCTGGACCTGCGCAACACGCGCGGGTGGGTCAAGGAGCACAGCGCCGGCAAAAGCGTGCTGAACCTGTTCGCCTATACCTGTGGCGTAGGCTTGAGCGCCGCCGCGGGGGGCGCACGCGAGGTGTGCAACCTGGATTTTGCCGAGGGCAACCTAGCGGTCGGTCGCGAAAACGGCCTGCTGAACCCGCACTTGCCGGGCATGGAATTCGTGCAGTCCGATTACTTCCCTGCGATTCGCCAACTGGCGGGCCTGCCGATCACCCAGCGTCGTGGCCAGAAGCTGCCGAGCTATCCGCGTCTTGAGCAGCGCCAATATGACTTGGTATTGCTCGATCCACCGGCCTGGGCCAAGAGCGCCTTCGGCACCGTCGACCTGTTGCGCGACTATCAAAGTCTGCTCAAGCCCGCATTGCTCGCCACCGGCGACAACGGCGTGCTGATCTGCTGCAACAACCTGGCAAAAGTCAGCATGGATGACTGGCGCGAACAGGTACTGCGTTGCGCCGAAAAAGCCGGTCGCCCGGTTCGCGACTGGCAAATCATGACGCCGGGTGCCGACTTCCCGTCCCAGGATCAACAGCCACCGTTGAAGACCCTGATCCTGCAGTTGTAAGACTTGTCTCGAAAGGCCGGGTTCTTCGGAACCGAAAACCCGTGCCATACTCCAAGGCACTCTCGTTCGACATAGATGGCGTCACCCATGCCCAAAGGTTTGATTCGCGCCATCGGCGCATTGTTGACTGCTCTTGCGCTGTACAGCTTGCTGGGCTTTCTGATTTTGCCCGGCATTGCGCTTCGCATTGCCAACCAACAGTTGGCCAATTACGCCACCGTGCCCTCGCGCATCGAGCGTATCGAGCTCAACCCGTTCAGCCTGGAAGTGACGCTGTGGGGCCTGAAGATCGGCGAACCGGGCAAGGAACAAGTGGGCTTTGAGCGCCTCTATGCCAACCTGCAACTCGACAGCCTCTGGACCCGCGCCCTGCACTTGGCCGATGTGCAACTGGATCAACCCAAGACCGAAGTGTTGTTCAACAAGTCCGGCCAACTGAACCTTGCGCAGCTGTTCAAGCTGCCACCAAGTGAGCCGACCCCGGCCGATCCGAATGCCAAACCGTTCCCGCTGCGCATCGACAGCATCAAGCTCGCCGGCGGTTACGTGCACTTCCAGGACCTGCGCCCCAGCGAACCGATTGAATTTCTCTACGACAAACTCGACTTCGAGCTGAAAAACCTCAGCACCTTGCCCGAAGACAATGCCAACATGACCCTGGTGGCTGCTGGCCCTGCGGGCGGGCAGATCGACTGGAAAGGCAATTTCAGCCTGGTGCCGATCACCTCCGAGGGCACGCTGAAAGTCACCGACGGCAAGATGAAAGCCTGGTGGCCATATGTGCGCGACGCCCTGCCGCTGGTGCTGGAAGACGGTGTACTGAATTTCAGCACCGACTATAAATTCAGCCTGGCCAAAGAAACCGAGTTGAACCTGACCAATACCGCCGCCAGCATTGCGCCGTTTGCCATCAAGGCGCCGGATGGCCGGCCGCTGGTGCGCTTGGAGCGTCTGGACGTCAGCGACACCACGGTGGACCTCGCCAAGCAGCAGGTCGTAATCGGCAAGATTCGCAGCAACAAGCTGGAAACCTGGGCTGCGCGCGAAGCCGACGGCCAGCTGGATTGGCAGAAACTGTTTGCCAGCCAACCGAACAAATCCGCCAAGGCGCCGGAGCCCGCAACTGCGCCGGCTACCGCGGACTCCCCCAAACCCGCGCCCGCTGCGCCGAGCAAACCCTGGCAAGTGTTGCTCAAGGATGTGCAACTGCGTAACTATCAGGTTCACCTGGCCGACCGTCAGGCCAACCCCGCCGTGGAGCTGGAAGTCGGCCCGCTGAATGTCGACGTGCAGAACTTCGACAGCCTCAACGGCAGGCCCTTTACCCTGAAAGTCGATAGCGGCCTGGGTAAACAAGGCAAAATCCAGGCAACCGGAGAGGTCAATCTCAACCCGATCAGCGCCAAACTGAAAGTGAACACCCAAGACATCGACCTGCGGGTTGCACAATCCTACATCAGCCCGTTTATTCGTCTGGAACTGCGCAGCGGCATGTTGGGCAGCAACCTGGATGTGAACCTCAAAAGCACCGAGCCGTTGGCGTTTCAAGTCACCGGCCGCGCGCAGATCGACCAGTTGCATACCCTGGACACACTCAAGACCCGCGACTTCCTCAAGTGGCAGCGCCTGGTGCTGGAAGGCGTGAACTATCAGCACGGCGATAGCCTGTCGATCGACAAGGTCAACCTGCTGCAACCGTATGTGCGCTTCATGATCAACGACGACCGCACCACCAACGTCGATGACTTGCTGATTCCGCAACCTGCCGACAGTGGCGCCAAATCGGCCGCCAAACCCGCGCCGAGCAAAGACAAGCCACTGGGCATTCACGTCGGTCAGATTGCAATCAACGACGGCTCGGCCAACTTTGCCGACTTCAGCCTGACGCCGAACTTCGCGACGGCGATTCAGCAACTCAACGGGCAGATCGGCACCATTGACAGTCGCCAAGCCAAACCGGCCACCGTCGACATCAATGGCAAGGTGGATCGTTACGCGCCGGTGACCATCAAGGGCAGCGTGAACCCGTTCGACCCGATGGCTGCGCTGGATATCGCCACCAGCTTCAAGCGCGTCGAACTCACAAACCTGACGCCGTATTCAGGCAAGTTCGCCGGCTTCCGTATCCGCAAGGGACGTCTGAACCTCGACCTGCATTACGTGATCATCAAAGGCCAGCTGAAGGCTGAAAACAAAGTGGTGCTTGAACAGCTGCAACTCGGTGAGAAAGTCGACAGTGCCGATGCGGTGGACTTGCCCATTCGCTTGGCGATCGCCCTGCTCAAGGATTCTGATGGCAAAATTACCATTGAGCTACCGGTGACCGGTGACCTGAATAACCCACAATTCAGCGTGATGCCGATTGTGTGGCAGACCCTGCGCAACCTCGTGGCGCGCGCGGCCACTGCGCCGTTCAAGTTCATTGGCGGGCTGATTACCGGGGGTGGTTCGGAAGACCTCGGCAATGTGTCCTTCGCCGCTGGCTCCAGCGAGTTGAGCAAAGAAGCCCAAGGCGCCCTGGACACCCTGGCGAAGGCGCTGAAAGAGCGCCCTACCCTGCGCCTGGAAATCGAAGGCACTGCGGCTGCCAGCAGCGATGGGCCGTTCATCGCCAAGGATCGCCTTGAGCGTGAATACCAATACAACTACTACAAGATACTTCAGCGCCGTGGCGAAAAAGTCCCCGCCCAGGCGTCGTTGCTCGTAGTACCCGAGAAGGAAAAGGCGCCATTGCTGGAAGGCATCTACCGCACCCGACTGAAACAACAGCCACCGGCTGAGTGGAAAAACCTGAGCGACGACGAACGCGCCGCGAAGCTGCGTGATGGCGTGATCAAGTTCTGGAGCGCCAGTGACGTGCTGCTACGCCAGTTGGGCCAGGACCGTGCCAGTACCATCAAGGACTACATGGTAGACAAGGGCCAGTTGGCGGATGAGCGGGTGTACTTCATTGATGCCAACCTGGGACAGGCGCAGAAGGATGGTCGAGTGGTGACACCGATGCATCTGGATGCGGAGTGACGTCTGAGCGTGAGCTGACTTGTGTGGGAGCTGGCTTGCCTGCGATAGCATCACCGCAGTGAGACTGGTAGACCGAGGTGCCTGCATCGCAGGCAAGCCAGCTCCCACATGGGATCTCCATCTCCCATTCAAATGTATCCGGCCCACAATAGAACAGGCCCCGGCACAAGTGCCGGGGCCTGTAATGACCACATCCGTGTGGCCGGTCGCATGAACTCCTGAGGTGCTTGGGTGGAAAACTAACTCACCCTAAGCCGCCGCCATTTTGTTCAAACGAATGTTCAAGCATTACTCTGCTTTCAGGCCGTCAGCCGATACAGCTTTAACGCCTTTGATTTTCTTGGTGATCGCTACAGCAGTGGCTTTCTGCGCCTCAGTCACAGCGACAGTCGACGACAGCGAAACCACGCCTTTGTTGGTTTCTACTTTGATGTCGGTACCAGGAATGCCTTTCTCGGTAACCAGATCAGCTTTCACTTTAGTGGTGATCCAGGTATCGGAGGTTGCGCCTTTGGCGTCAGCAGCTGCGCCCTTGGTTTTGTCGACGTTATCAGCTTTGTATGCGCCGCCTGCGAGCAGGCTGTCAGCAGAAACAGCTTTCACGCCTTTGATTCGCTTGGTGATCGCCACAGCGGTTTCTTTTTGCGCGGCAGAGATTTTTACGTCAGAGGACAAGGTAACCACACCGTTGTTGGTTTCGACCTTGATGTCCGAACCAGGAATACCTTTTTCTGTCAGCAGGTCAGCTTTTACTTTTGTGGTGATCCAAGTGTCCGAAGTAGCTTCCTTGGCCTGAGTCACTTCGCCGGCTGCCAGAGTCATAGGTGCCTGGGAAGGTTGGGCGAAGGCAGCGTTAGCCATAGCCAGGGTCAGAGCGGTAGCAGTTGCAGTAGCGAGAGCGAACTTCTTCATGCGAGTAACTCCTGTTTTATTAAAAGTCTGCAGCGTGTTTACCTTGATGCTGCAGCGTTAACAGGGATATTGCAGGTGCTGTGCCAAGTCATCGATTCATATTTTATACTTATAAAACAAACACTTATAAATATCGCCGATTTTCGGAATCGTGCAACTTGCATGAAGGCTGTCGTGCCTGCATGCAACTTGCAGGTTTTGTAGATGGCTAAACGCCTGATTTCGCTTCACTTTCCGGCGCGCATAAAAAAAGGACCCCGAAGGGCCCTCTCTCTATCAGCGTAGAACTTGCGGGTAATTAAACGCCCGAAGCCTTGGCTGCTGCTACGTCCTTGATGGACAGCTTGATACGGCCGCGGTTGTCCACGTCCAGTACCAGCACTTCCACTTCCTGGCCTTCTTTCAGAATGTCAGTCACTTTCTCAACGCGAGCGTCGCTCAGCATGGAGATGTGAACCAGACCGTCTTTGCCAGGCAGGATGTTGACGAATGCGCCGAAGTCGACGATGCGCTCAACCTTACCCACGTAGATCTTGCCGATCTCGGCTTCAGCGGTGATGCCCAGAACGCGCTGACGTGCTGCTTCAGCCGCTTCCTTGGTTTCCCCGAAGATCTTGATCGAGCCGTCGTCTTCGATGTCGATCGAAGCTTTGGTCTCTTCGCAGATCGCACGGATAGTCGCGCCGCCTTTACCGATAACATCACGGATTTTGTCGGTGTCGATTTTCATCGCGATCATGGTCGGAGCATTTTCCGACAGTTCGGTACGGGACTGACCAATGATCTGGTTCATCTGACCGAGGATGTTCAGACGCGCTTCGAGGGCTTGGCCCAGAGCGATCTCCATGATTTCTTCGGTGATGCCCTTGATCTTGATGTCCATCTGCAGCGCGGTAACACCTTTGGCGGTACCGGCTACTTTGAAGTCCATGTCGCCCAGGTGGTCTTCGTCGCCCAGGATGTCGGTCAGGATGGCGAACTTCTCGCCTTCTTTAACCAGGCCCATGGCGATACCGGCAACCGGTGCCTTCATCGGCACACCAGCGTCCATGAGGGCCAGGGAAGCACCGCAAACGGAAGCCATGGAGCTGGAACCGTTGGACTCGGTGATTTCCGACACAACACGGATGGTGTACGGGAATACGTCGGCAGCAGGCAGCATGGCGGCAATCGAACGACGGGCCAGACGGCCGTGACCGATTTCGCGACGACCAGCGCCACCCATGCGACCACACTCACCTACCGAGAACGGAGGGAAGTTGTAGTGCAGCATGAACGGGTCTTTTTTCTCGCCTTCCAGGGTGTCCAGCAGCTGTGCGTCACGGGCAGTACCTAGGGTCGCGACTACCAGAGCCTGAGTTTCACCACGGGTGAACAGCGCCGAACCGTGAGTCTTCGGCAGAACGCCGACTTCGATGTTCAGCGGGCGTACGGTGCGGGTGTCGCGGCCGTCGATACGTGGCTTGCCGTTAACGATGTTTTCGCGAACGGTGCGGTATTCGATCTCGCCGAATGCCGCTTTGACTTCGCTGGAAGAAGGCTGGCCTTCTTCACCGGACAGCTTGGCAACAACCTGATCCTTCAACTCGCCCAGGCGAGCGTAACGGTCGGCCTTGACGGTGATGGCGTAAGCCTGGGAGATCGCATCGCCGAACTCGCCACGGATAGCGCCCAGCAAAGCGGTGGCTTCTGGCTGAGGAGCCCAGGTCCAGGTTGGCTTGGCAGCTTCGGCAGCCAGTTCTTTAACAGCGTTGATCACAACCTGGAACTCGTCGTGAGCAAACAGTACAGCGCCCAGCATCTGGTCTTCGGTCAGCTCTTTGGCTTCCGATTCAACCATCAATACAGCTTCCGAGGTACCGGCAACGACCATGTCCAGGCTCGACGCTTTCTGTTGCTCGTAAGTCGGGTTCAGCAGGTAGCCGGTGCTTTCGTGGAAGGCAACGCGGGCGGCGCCGATCGGGCCATCGAAAGGAATGCCGGAGATAGCCAGGGCAGCCGAAGTACCGATCATCGCAGCGATGTCCGGATCGGTTTTCTTGCTGGTGGAAACGACGGTGCAGACAACCTGCACTTCGTTCATGAAGCCTTCTGGGAACAGCGGACGGATCGGACGGTCGATCAGTCGGGAAGTCAGGGTTTCTTTCTCGGAAGGACGGCCTTCGCGCTTGAAGAAACCGCCAGGGATCTTACCGGCAGCGTAAGTCTTTTCCTGGTAGTGAACGGAAAGAGGGAAGAAGCCTTTGCTTGGGTCAGCGGTCTTGGCGCCAACCACGGTCACCAATACGGTAACGTCGTCGTCAACGGTGACCAGCACTGCGCCGGAGGCTTGACGGGCGATACGGCCTGTCTCGAGGGTAACGGTCGACTGACCGAACTGGAATTTTTTGATAACCGGGTTCACGGTGTCCTACCTTCTTTGTGGCTCTTGGGGAACTTGTCTTCTTGCGAAATTCTTGGGCAATGTCGGGAATCGGCCCGCCGCTTGTCCTGGGTAAAACGTGTATCCAGATAAAACTTGAGGCTGGGAGCCTGCCATGGGCCAGCGGGAATCCCACTGACACACGGCAAACAACCAACCTCTAGCGCAATCGCTTATTAGCGACGCAGACCCAGGCGACCGATCAGAGTCTGATAACGACCCAGATCCTTGCCTTTCAGGTAGTCCAGCAGCTTACGGCGCTGGTTTACCATGCGGATCAGACCACGACGGGAGTGGTGATCTTTACCGTTGGCCTTGAAGTGACCTTGCAGCTTGTTGATGTTGTGGGTCAGCAGTGCAACTTGCACTTCTGGCGAACCAGTGTCACCAACAGCTTGCTGATAGTCAGTTACGATTTGTGCTTTTTCTTGAACGTCGAGAGCCATGAGGCAATCCTTTTTTCAGGAAACCACCCAAAGGGCAGTTTCAACAGGCCAGGGACAAATCCCTGTATCTAAAAATGAGTGTTGACCATGCCTGTTAACAGCCACACTCGTTCCAATTTGCGTAAAAGCTACTGCGCTCGGTAATCCTGCGTCAAAAACAGGCTCGGAATGCTCATTAACAGCAGCTAACTCCGCTTCCTCGCCTGTTTTTTCCTTGTCTTACCTTCGCTCGCTACGCTTTTACCACAAACTGGTTCCGGTCATTCAGACCGAATCAGTCGACGCGGCGCAATACGCCCGTCTTCGCTCACTTCACCGATACCGATAAAGCGACCGTTATGATCCTGTACCCGCACCATGCCGAACTTCGGGGCATCCGGGGCGCGTACCGGCTGGCCGTTAAGCCAGTAGAACGCGCTGTGCTCCGAAAAGTGCAGCAATGGCCAATCGAGCAAACCGCTGTCCGAAGGCATCAGGAATCGATCAACTGCTTCATTGCCGCCTTCGGCGTGTACGGCTTCCAACTCTTCCAGCGTGACCGTCTGAGCCAGGCTGAAAGGGCCGGCCTGTGTGCGCCGCAGTTCTGCAACGTACGCACCGCAACCGAGCTGTTCACCAATATCTTCCACCAGGGTACGGATATAGGTGCCTTTGCTGCAGTCCACGGCCAAGCGTGCAGTGTCGCCTTCACAGGCAAGCAATTCCAAGCGCGCAATAGTAACAGAACGCGGTTCGCGCTCCACTACTTCACCCGCACGTGCCAGCTTGTAAAGAGGTTGCCCATCGCGCTTGAGAGCGGAGTACATCGGCGGTATCTGACTGATTTGCCCACGAAAACCGGGTAAAGCAGCTTCAATATCAGCACGACCAACGGTCACGTCGCGAACCTGCAAAACATCACCTTCGGCGTCGGCCGTGGTAGTGGTCTTGCCCAGTTGCATCAGGGTTTCGTAACCCTTGTCGGAATCGAGCAGGTATTGCGAGAACTTGGTGGCCTCACCGAAGCACAACGGCAACACGCCGGTGGCCAGGGGATCGAGGCTGCCGGTGTGCCCTGCCTTCTCGGCATTGAGCAGCCAGCGGACCTTCTGCAAAGCGGCATTGGAGGTAAAGCCAATGGGCTTGTCGAGCAGAATGATGCCACTGACATTGCGACGGATACGTTTGACCTGAGCCACCGCTTACTCCTTGGCGTCTTCAGGTGTGGACGGGTGCTGATTGTCTTCAGCCACGGCGCGCTCGATCAGTGCCGACAGGTGCGCACCGCGTACAACGCTTTCGTCGTAGTGGAAGTGCAACTGGGGAACACTGCGCAGCTTCATTTCGCGGGCCAACTGCATGCGCAGGAAGCCTGAAGCCGAGTTGAGCACCTTGATGCTTTGCGCGATTTCTTCGCTGTTGTCCTGACCCATCACGGTGATGAAGATTTTGGCGTGACCCACGTCACGGCTCACTTCAACGGCGGTAATGGTGACTAGGCCAACACGAGGATCTTTGACTTCGCGGCGGATCAGTTGAGCCAGCTCGCGCTGCATCTGATCGCCGATACGCTGGGTACGGCTGTATTCTTTTGCCATGTCTTGTTACCTGTTACTGCCACACGGTGAAACCCGTGGGGTCTGAAAGCGGCAAACGCCCGGCCTGACAAAAGCCAGACCGGGCGTTGCGTTTAGAGTCCGCACGCTGCGCGGGGCATTTGCATGCCCACACACTGCGTGGCTCCTGAAGTGCGCGAGTTAGAGGCTGCGAGCAACCTGAACCTTCTCGTAAACTTCGATCTTGTCGCCAGGCTTGACGTCGTTGTAGCTCTTGACGCCAATACCGCATTCCATGCCGGCACGTACTTCGGAAGCGTCATCCTTGAAGCGGCGCAGGGATTCCAGCTCGCCTTCGAAGATAACGATGTCTTCACGCAGTACACGGATTGGACGGTTACGGTGCACAACACCTTCGATAACCATGCAACCGGCGATCGCGCCGAATTTCGGCGAGCGGAACACGTCACGCACCTCGGCCACACCCAGGATGTTCTCCCGGACATCGCTGCCAAGCATGCCGGTGAGGGCTTTCTTGACGTCTTCGATGATGTCGTAGATGACGTTGTAGTAACGCATGTCCAGGCCTTCCTGCTCGACGATCTTCCGTGCGCCAGCATCGGCACGCACGTTGAAGCCGAACAGTACAGCGTTGGAAGCCAGTGCCAGGTTAGCGTCGGACTCGGTGATACCACCTACGCCGCCACCCACAACACGCACTTGCACTTCGTCGTTACCCAGGCCGTTCAAGGCGCCGTTCAACGCTTCGAGGGAACCACGGACGTCAGATTTGAGGACGATGTTAAGCGTCTTCTTCTCTGCCTGGCCCATGTTCTCGAAGATGTTTTCCAGCTTGCCGGCGTGAGCGCGAGCCAATTTGACTTCGCGGAACTTGCCTTGACGGAACAGAGCCACTTCACGGGCTTTCTTCTCGTCGGACAGCACGCTCATCTCGTCGCCAGCGTCCGGGGTACCGTCCAGGCCGAGGATCTCGACAGGGATGGAAGGACCGGCTTCTTTGATTGGCTTGCCGTTCTCGTCGAGCATGGCACGTACACGGCCATAGTTCGAACCGACCAACACCATGTCGCCTTGGCGCAGGGTACCGTCTTGAACCAGAACGGTTGCAACCGGGCCACGACCCTTGTCGAGACGCGATTCAACCACAACACCGCGACCAGGGGCCGATGGAGTTGCTTTCAGTTCGAGTACTTCAGCCTGCAGCAGGACCGCTTCGAGCAGTTCGTCTACACCAGTACCGACTTTCGCCGACACCGAGACGAATGGCGTATCACCGCCCCACTCTTCGGAGGTCACGCCGTGAACCGACAATTCGCTACGGATGCGATCGAGATCGGCGCCCGGCTTGTCGATCTTGTTCACTGCAACAACCAGTGGAACACCCGCAGCCTTGGCGTGCTGGACAGCTTCAATGGTCTGCGGCATCACGCCGTCGTCCGCTGCAACTACCAGGATCACGATGTCAGTCGCCTTGGCACCACGGGCACGCATTGCGGTAAACGCGGCGTGACCAGGGGTGTCGAGGAAAGTGACCATGCCGCGTTCGGTTTCAACGTGGTACGCACCGATGTGCTGAGTAATACCGCCGGCTTCGCCAGCAGCTACCTTGGCACGACGGATGTAGTCGAGCAGGGACGTTTTACCGTGGTCAACGTGGCCCATTACGGTCACAACTGGCGCGCGGGAGAACGTCTCACCTTCAAACTTCAGGGACTCGGCCAGGGAATCTTCCAGGGCGGTGTCGCTGACCAGGGTCACTTTGTGGCCCAGTTCTTCGGCTACCAGCTGAGCAGTTTCCTGATCAAGCACCTGGTTGATGGTCGCTGGAGTACCCAGTTTGAACATGAACTTGATGATTTCAGCTGCCTTGACCGACATCTGATTGGCGAGGTCGCCTACAGAGATGGTCTCGCCGATCTGCACATCACGCACGACAGGGCCGGTTGGGCTCTGGAAACCGTGGGCGTTGCGTTTTTTCAGCTTGGCCTTGCCGCGACCACCACGACGGAAGCTATCGCTTTCTTCGTCGGTAGTACGTGGGGCAACGCGTGGAGCAGGCGCTTTCTCTTTAACCGAAGCACGATGCGGAGCGTTTTTACGCTCGCCATCGCCGCTACCGCCACCACCACCGCGACGATTGTTATCGTCAGCACGTGGCTTGTCCGGACGACGAGGCTCTTCGCGCTTGCGGGCGTCAGCTGCAGGAGCAGGTGCAGCGGCAACCGGAGCGGCCTCACGCACAGCTTCAACAGGCGCGGCGACTGCTTCAGTAGCAGCAGTTTGCGTTGCAGCAGGCTGGCTGCGCGCGTCTTCTTCGGCGCGACGCTTGGTTTCTTCTTCAGCCTTCTGACGAGCAGCATTGTCTACTGCGCGACGTTCTTCCAGATCGCGTTTGCGCTCGGCTTCAATTTCTTCCGGGCTGCGCTGTACGAAGACTTTCTTCTTGCGTACTTCAACGCTGATGCTCTTGCTACCGGCAACACGCAGGGTGCTGGTAGTTTTGCGCTGCAATGTAATCTTGCGCGGTTCTTCCACTTTCGCCTTGTGGCTGCTCTTCAAGTGAGTCAGCAAAGACTGCTTCTCACTGTCGCTAACACCTTCATCGGCGCCGGTGTGCGGCAGACCTGCCTCACGCATCTGCTGCAACAGGCGCTCTACCGGTGTTTTGACCTCATCGGCCAGTTGTTTCACCGTGACTTGCGTCATGCACTTCTCTCCTCAGGCCGCGCCTAGTTACTCGAACCAATGGGCTCGGGCGGCCATGATCAACTTGCCGGCACGATCATCGTCAATGCCGTCGATGTCGAGCAGATCGTCAATAGACTGCTCGGCCAGGTCTTCGCGGGTAATTACGCCGCGCACCGCCAGTTCCATCGCCAAATCCTTGTCCATACCCTCAAGCGAGAGCAGGTCTTCGGCCGGATGGGCGTCTGCCAGCTTTTCCTCAGTAGCGATGGCTTTAGTCAACAAACGATCCTTGGCCCGAGCGCGAAGCTCGTTGACGGTGTCTTCGTCAAAGCCGTCGATGTTGAGCATTTCTTCCAACGGTACGTAGGCAATCTCTTCCAGGCTGGTGAAGCCTTCATCTACCAGCACCTGTGCCAGGTCTTCATCGACTTCCAACTCGTCGATAAAGTTGCGCAGGATGTCACCGGTTTCAGCTTGCTGCTTAGCCTGGATGTCCGATTCGGTCATCACGTTCAGGGTCCAACCGGTCAGTTGGCTGGCCAGACGCACGTTCTGACCACCACGACCAATGGCCTGAGCCAGATTGTCTGCGCCAACGGCGATGTCCATTGCATGGGCATCTTCGTCAACGATAATTGCCGCCACTTCAGCTGGCGACATGGCGTTGATCACAAACTGCGCCGGGTTATCGTCCCACAGCACGATATCCACACGCTCACCGCCCAATTCGCCCGACACGGCCTGGACGCGCGAACCGCGCATACCAATACAAGCGCCCTGCGGGTCAATACGTTTGTCCTTGGAGCGGACCGCGATCTTGGCGCGCGAACCCGGGTCGCGGGACGCAGCCATGACTTCGATCAGGCCTTCGGCGATCTCCGGCACTTCGATACGGAACAGCTCGATCAGCATTTCCGGCGCAGTACGCGACAGGATCAACTGAGGGCCGCGGTTCTCGGTGCGGATTTCCTTGAGCAGCGCACGCAGACGCACGCCAACCCGGAAGGTTTCGCGAGAAATGATGTCTTCGCGGGCCAGCAACGCTTCGGCGTTGTTGCCCAGGTCAACGATCACGTTGTCGCGGGTAACTTTTTTCACGGTGCCGGAGATGATTTCACCCAGGCGCTCGCGATAGGCGTCAACGACTTGAGCGCGCTCAGCTTCGCGAACCTTCTGCACAATGACCTGCTTGGCGGTCTGTGCAGCAATACGGCCGAACTCGATCGATTCGATCTTTTCTTCGACAACATCACCAACGTTGGCGCCCGGGTGCGTTTCGGCAACCTTGCTTGGCCACGTTTCGATGGCCGGATCATCAAGATCGGCTTCTTCGACGACCGTCCAGCGACGGAAAGTCTCATAGGCACCGGTGTGGCGGTTGATTTCCACACGCAGATCAACTTCGTCTTCAAAACGCTTTTTGGTAGCAGTGGCCAAAGCCAGCTCCAGCGCTTCAAAAATCACGTTTGCCGGTACGCCCTTTTCATTGGATACCGACTCAACAACCAGCAGTACTTCTTTGCTCATCGTACGCCTCGCCTTTCGCAAGCCATTGGATCCGCGGGATCCGCGTCTCAGCCAAAACTGGGAATAATGTTGGCCTTGTCGATCATATCGATCGGCAACAGGAACTCATGGTCTTCCACTTGCACCACAACGTCCTGCTCTTCTACACCGCGCAGAAGGCCCTGAAAATTGCGTCGCCCTTCGAACGGGGATCGCAACTTGATCTTCACTTGTTCACCGGCAAATTTTGCAAACTGATCAATAGTGAACAGTGGGCGTTCCATGCCTGGCGAGGAAACTTCGAGGGTGTATTCAACGGAGATTGGATCTTCAACATCCAGGACACCGCTGATCTGACGGCTGACAATAGCGCAGTCGTCCACCAGCACACCGCCCTCTTTATCGATATAAACGCGCAACATTGAGTGGCGACCTTGAGCCGAAAACTCAATACCCCAGCATTCATAGCCTAGGGCCACGACCACCGGGGCCAGCAAGGCCTGCAACTCTTCTAGCTTGCTCGACACCTGAACCCCCTCGTGCATGTATGTGCATGCTGTGCAAAATAAAAAAATGGGCGAAACGCCCATCCTTGAAACGCCGTCGAACAGCGGCGTTGAAAGTGTCCAGCTAACAAAAAGCCCCTTAAAAGGGGCTCCGCTAAAACTGGTTGCGGGGGCCGGATTTGAACCGACGACCTTCGGGTTATGAGCCCGACGAGCTACCAGACTGCTCCACCCCGCGACAAAGCTGGGGCGGAAGTATACGACCGATCCCTTACAGGGTCAATGTAACCTTCCACCTACAAGAAAGCCCGCAACAGCGGGCTCTCCTGATAATTGGTACCGAGAAGGGGACTCGAACCCCTACACCCTATGGGCACAACCACCTCAAGGTTGCGTGTCTACCAATTCCACCACCTCGGCAATACAGCGCTTACAACCCTTCTTACTTCTGCTCTTGAGCTGGAGGTACGTCAGTCGCTGGAGTAGCCGACTTTTGCTCTTGAAGCACCGGGACATCATCAGAAGCCGGTTTTGCTTTTGGAACTTCCAACACTGCTGGGTTTGGCAAACCTACTTGAGTCAGCACATGAGCTTTCTCTTTAGCAAAGTAACCTAACCCCAAGCTGGTTATGAAGAAACCGGCGGCAAGTATAGCAGTAAACTTACTAAGAAAGGTAGAGGAACCTTGGCTTCCGAATACAGTATTTGAAGCACCTGCACCGAAAGACGCACCAGCATCCGCACCTTTACCCTGCTGCAGCAAAACCAGGGCAACTACGCCCAGGGCAGCCAACAGATGAAAAACGACTACGACTGTTTCCAGCATTTTTTCAGTTTCCCGCGGCGCGACAGATCGCACCGAACTCATCTGCATTCAGGGAAGCTCCACCAATGAGCCCCCCATCGATATCCGGCATGCCGAACAGTTCGACCGCATTGGCCGCCTTCACGCTGCCGCCGTATAGAAGCCGCACACCTTGTGCGACCTCAGAATTCTCTGCCGCCAACTGCGCGCGGATGGCTGCGTGCACATCCTGCGCCTGTTGCGGTGTAGCAGTCAGCCCGGTACCAATGGCCCAGACCGGCTCGTAAGCAATTACTGCCTTTGCAAACGCACCAACACCCAGCTCTTCGATGATGCTGCCCAGCTGACGCGAGACAACTTCAAGGGTTTTGCCGGCTTCCCGCTGCTCAAGGGTTTCCCCTATGCACAATACCGGGATCAGGCCACAAGCCTGTGCCGCTGCGAACTTGCGGTTGAGTGTCCCATCACGCTCGCCCATCATCTGACGGCGCTCGGAGTGCCCGACGAGCACATAGGAACAACCTGCATCAACCAGCTGACTCGGCGAAATTTCGCCAGTCAACGCACCTTGCATCGGCTCCACCGCAGAGTTCTGCGCGCCGACCTGGATCGACTTACCTTCCAAGCCATCAACCACTTGGCTGATATGCAAGCAAGGCGGGAAAACCGCTACATCAACACCGCCAGGCAGTGCCAAGTGACGAAGGCCATTGATCAGCTCAGCGACACTGGCGCGGGTACCGTGCATCTTCCAGTTACCAGCTACCATAGTGCGACGCATGCTGTACCCCGTCGGTCAAAGTGGGCGCAGATGTTACCCAACCACATCACCACTGGCAAGCCGAATTCAGGCGCAAACTTCAGTTACCAGTTTTGCGAGGTCTTCGGCATGGCCGCGGACCTGTGTTTCGTCGTCACCTTCGACCATGACGCGTACCAAAGGCTCCGTACCGGACTTGCGCAACAGCACACGGCCACGCCCCGCCATTGCTTGGGTTACGCGCTCGCAGGCCTCTTTGACAGCCGGGTGATCAATCGGGTTTTCGCCACCGCCAAACCGTACATTCAACAATACCTGCGGGCACTTGCGCAGCGCCTGACGCGCCTGAGCAAGGCTTTCATTACGACGGCGCAAGGCCAGCAACACCTGCAGCGCAGCGATAATTGCGTCGCCCGTGGTGGTGTGCTGGAAGCAGACGATATGCCCCGAGTTCTCGCCACCTACCTGCCAATTGCGCTCCAGCAGCTCGGCGATCACGTAACGGTCACCCACGTTGGCACGAACAAACGGAATGCCAAGGTCCGCCAACGCCAACTCAAGACCCAGATTGCTCATCAGCGTACCAACGACTCCGCCTTGCAGCTTGTCACGCTCATGCAGGTCGCGAGCGATGATGAACAACAGGTCATCACCATCCACCACAGCACCGGTGTGATCGACCATCAGAACGCGATCACCATCACCGTCGAAGGCAATACCCAGGTCGGCATGCTCGGCAAGCACAGCCGCCTGCAACTGCTCCATATGCGTGGAGCCACAGTTCTCGTTGATGTTCAGGCCATTCGGCTGAGCCGACAGCACGGTGACTTGTGCGCCCAACTCCTTGAAGACACTTGGGGCCACCTTGTAGGTTGCGCCATGCGCGCAGTCGACAATTACCTTCAACCCGGCAAAGTTGGTGCTGGACGGCACGCTGCTTTTGCAGAACTCGATGTAACGGCCAGACGCATCGTTGATGCGCGACACCTTGCCCAGCTTGCTGGACTCAACCACCGTCATCGGCGCATCCAGCAGTTCTTCGATCATCAACTCGATCTCGTCCGGCAGCTTGGTGCCCTGGCCCGAGAAAAATTTGATGCCATTATCATCATGCGGGTTATGCGAGGCACTGATCACGATACCGGCTTCAGCGTGAAACGTACGCGTCAGGTAGGCGATAGCAGGCGTAGGCATTGGGCCCAGCAACATTACGTCAGCACCGGCGGCAGACAAACCAGCCTCCAGTGCGGACTCGAACATATACCCGGAAATACGCGTGTCCTTGCCTACCAGGATGCGGCACGCGCCCATGCTGCGGAACGCCATACCTGCCGCCCAACCCAGCTTGAGCATGAAATCGGGGGTAATCGGGAATTCGCCGACCCGACCGCGGATACCGTCGGTGCCAAAATATTTTTTAGTCATAAGTGCTCCATCATTTTTATTCGGCAGATTCTACAGCGGCGATCATGCGGACCACATCTACGGTCTCGGCAACGTCATGCACACGCAAGATGCGTGCGCCTTTCGTTACAGCGAGCGCCGCCAGCGCAAGACCACCATACAGCCGCTCACCTACAGGACGATTCAAGGCCAGCCCTATCATGCTCTTGCGTGAAACGCCGACCAAAAGAGGCCGACCAAGGTAATGCAGGGCTTCCATATGTTTGAAAAGACTTAAATTATGTTGCAGGGTCTTGGCGAAACCAAAACCGGGGTCAAGGATAATCCGCTCAGGCGCAATGCCTGCTGCGCCACACTGAGCGATACGCCGCGCAAGAAACCCACTAACCTCACCAACCAGATCGTCGTAGTGCGGGCTGTCCTGCATATTGCCGGGCTCGCCCAGCATATGCATCAAACACACCGGCAAGCCGGTTGCCGCGGCGGCATCCAGAGCGCCGTCGCGTTGCAGTGACCGCACATCATTGATCAAGCCAGCACCAAGACGCGCCGTTTCGCGCATTACCGCAGGAGTCGACGTATCCACCGAGATGATCACGTCCAACTCACGAGCGATAAGCTCGACGATCGGCGCGACTCGCTCCAACTCCTCCAGAGGAGAAACAACACGAGCGCCAGGCCGGGTCGATTCGCCACCGACGTCAATCAGCGTCGCACCGGCGGCGACCATCGCTTCAGCATGACGCAGCGCAGCATCCCGCCGATTGAAGCGGCCGCCGTCGGAAAAGGAGTCTGGTGTGACATTCAGAATACCCATGACATGCGTATGGGCCAAATCAAGAACCCGGTTGCCGCAAGGCAACCGGGTGGAGGACAACACAGAAGTCATTTCAAACCTTAGACGTCAGCTGCCGGGCCGCCGATCGGGGCTTCAGGGCGTTCGTTCTGAACCACCGGCGGAGTGCCCGAGGTACCCGAACCGCCTTCCCAGTCGCGAGGTTCACGCGGTGCGCGACCAGCCATGATGTCGTCAATCTGATCGGCATCAATGGTCTCGTACTTCATCAGCGCATCAGCCATGGCATCCAGCTTGTCGCGGTTATCAGTCAGGATCTGCTTGGCCGTGCCATAGCACTGGTCGATGATGCTGCGCACCTCGGAGTCGATCAGCTTGGCTGTCTCACCGGAGAAGCTGGCGCTTTGACCGCCACCGCCACGACCCAGGAACACTTCGCCATCATCTTCGGCGTACATCAAAGGACCGAGTTTTTCCGACAAGCCCCACTTGGTCACCATGTTCCGCGCAATCTGGCTGGCACGCATGATGTCGTTGGAAGCACCGGTGGTTACACCGTCGAAACCAAGGGTCATCTCTTCTGCAATACGACCGCCGTACAAGGAGCAGATCTGGCTGATCAGCGCGCGCTTGGAGAGGCTGTAACGGTCCTCTTCCGGCAGAAACATAGTGACACCCAGCGCCCGGCCACGAGGAATGATCGAGACCTTATAGACCGGATCATGCTCAGGCACGACGCGACCAACGATGGCATGGCCAGCCTCGTGATACGCGGTGTTCTGCTTCTCTTTCTCGGACATGACCATGGATTTGCGCTCGGCGCCCATCATGATCTTGTCTTTCGCCAGCTCGAATTCCTTCATTTCTACAACGCGCTTGCCGGTACGGGCTGCGAACAGCGAAGCCTCGTTCACCAGGTTGGCCAGGTCAGCACCGGAGAAACCCGGCGTACCACGAGCAATCACTGCCGGAGCGACGTCGTCGCCCATCGGCACTTTGCGCATGTGCACTTTCAGAATCTGCTCACGACCACGAATGTCCGGCAAACCCACCACAACCTGACGGTCGAAACGGCCCGGACGCAGCAGCGCAGGATCCAATACGTCGGGACGGTTAGTTGCGGCGATGACGATGATGCCGTCATTCATTTCAAAGCCGTCCATCTCTACCAGCAACTGGTTGAGGGTCTGCTCACGCTCATCATGACCGCCACCCATGCCGGCGCCACGATGGCGACCCACGGCATCGATTTCATCGATGAAAATAATGCACGGTGCATGCTTCTTGGCCTGCTCGAACATATCGCGAACACGGCTGGCACCCACGCCGACGAACATTTCAACGAAGTCAGAACCGGAGATGGTGAAGAAAGGCACTTTGGCCTCGCCGGCAATCGCCTTGGCCAGCAAGGTTTTACCGGTACCCGGAGGACCAACCATCAGCACGCCGCGCGGAATGCGACCGCCCAGACGCTGGAATTTGCCCGGGTCCCGCAGGAACTCGACCAACTCGCCGACTTCTTCCTTGGCTTCGTCGCAACCAGCAACGTCAGCCAAGGTGGTCTTCACCTGATCCTCGGAGAGCAGGCGCGCCTTGCTCTTGCCAAAGCTCATCGGCCCGCCCTTGCCTCCCGCACCGCCTTGCATCTGGCGCATGAAGAACATGAACACGGCAATAATCACCAGGATCGGAAAGCTCGCTACCAATAGCTGAGTCCAGATGCTCTGCTGCTCAGGCTGTTTGCCTTCAACAACCACGTGGTTATCCACCAGGTCGCCGATCAGACCGTTGTCCTGGATTGCCGGACGAATGGTCTTGAAGCTGTCGCCATCATTGCGTTTGCCGGTGATCACGTAGCCATCAACCGCTACGCGCTCGACCTTGCCATCCTTAACTTGCTGGATGAAGTCGGAATAGTTGAGGGTCTGCGGCTCGTTAGGGCTGGAGAAGTTGTTCATCACCGTCACCAGGACAGCCGCGATGATCAACCACAGGATCAGATTCTTTGCCATATCGTTCAATTAACTACCCTCTGAAGCAAGCTCCGCTACTGGCGCGCGCTTCGCATGATATTCACCGGCCTAACTTACTACATTACCTACAACTCTGGCAGGCGCCGTCTGTAACCCTTTGTGAAACTTTGACTACATAATATTCGTAAAGCTTCATGACGAAAGCGATATAAAAAAACCTATCGCCTACCTCGAATTTCTCAAAAGCGCTCTTCACTGCTCGCAGCGCCTTCAGCACCACGAAACCCGCGGCACAGCAGGTACTGCTCCCGCGACCTATCCCGGGAAGAGTCAGGCTTGCGCGTTTGCACCTTGTCGAACAATTTGCGGATGTTCTTGTGGTACTCGTCAAAACCTTCACCCTGGAAGACTTTCACCAGAAAATCACCACCAGGACGCAAAACCCGACCCGCCAAATCCAGCGCCAGCTCACACAGGAACATTGCACGCGGCATATCGACGGCCGGTAATCCACTCATATTGGGGGCCATGTCGGAAATCACAAGGTCTACCTGCGAATTTCCCACCGCCTCAAGGATCTGTGCGAGCACGGCATCCTGGGTGAAGTCACCATGAACAAAGGTCACATCCGGGATACTGTCCATTTCCAGGATGTCGGAAGCGATCAAGCGGCCCTGCCCACCAATCAGACGACTGGTCACTTGGGACCAACCACCGGGGGCTGCACCCAGATCGATAACACTCATGCCTGGACGGATTATTTTGTCCTTGTCCTGGATCTCCAACAGCTTGTAGCTGGCCCGGGAACGGTAGCCATCCTTCTGCGCCATTTTGACGTAAGGGTCGTTGAAATGTTCTTGTAGCCACTTAAGGCTTGTTTTGGAACGGGCCACGGGCCACCTCGAAAATAAAACGGGTCGTGATTAACTGGGCGGTCCCGGACTCGCTCGGGTAAACTGGCCGCCGCTTTTTACAAGATCAGACGCAGGGGTCAGATTATGCCGCTCACTCAAGAGCAGAAGAAACAGTACAAATCCATTGGCCACCATCTGAAACCAGTTCTGATTGTGGCAGACAACGGTTTGACTGAAGGTGTGTTAGCCGAGTTCGAACGCGCACTCAACGATCACGAACTGATCAAGATCAAGGTCAACATCCTTGACCGTGAGGCGCGCCTGGCTGCCGTTGCAGAATTGTGCAAGGTAGGCAAAGCGGACCTGGTTCAGGTCATCGGCAAGATGGCGCTGCTGTATCGCAAGAACTTCAGCGTCAACAAGCAACTGTCGAATGTACATCGCTTTAAATGATAGCTTTCAAACGCTAACAAGGGTTACGGGCGTGCTTCGCGCGCCCTGCCACTCCATCCCGGCGCCGGCTGCATCACCAGCACCAAACCGGAGAACCCTAGCACAAGATAGCTGAATAGCCGCCAGCGCAACGCTTCCGGCAGCCACACATGCACTACGCAAAACATTGCGCATGCATACAGCGCCATCAACAGCAGTTGGCCGCGAATATCCCGCCACACACTCCCCAAGCCTTCGGCCTTGATCAGCACCAGCACCTGGAGCGTTACGCACGCCGCCGCAAAACCCACCAGCAACGCACTGAGCAAACCGTCGATCTCATCGATCAGCAACGGTGCCAGGCCGATCAGGCCCAGCGCCGGTAAAACGCCTATGTGCAACAACCACAGGCCGCCCACCCAAAGCATCTGAGCGAGCTGCCAAAGCATGGCGCCCGCACGAAGCGGGCGCCGCCGTTCAGATGTGACGAACTTCAACAATCTCATACTCGATCACGCCACCAGGCGTCTTCACAGCCACCACATCGCCCTCTTCCTTGGCAATCAAGGCACGGGCGAGCGGCGAACCGACAGAGATTTTACCGAGTTTGAAGTCAGCTTCGTCTTCACCCACGATGTGGTAAACAACGCGCTCATCGGTCTCGACGTTGGCGATTTCCACGGTGGTGCCGAAAATCACTTTGCCGGTGTGCGGGATAGACGTGACATCGATGATGACCTGGTTCTGAATCCGGCCTTCAATGTCACGGATCCGCGCCTCGACCATACCCTGCTGCTCGCGAGCAGCGTGGTATTCGGCGTTTTCCTTCAAGTCACCCAGCTCGCGGGCCGTACCGATGTCCTGGCTCAACTTCGGACGGACGACCTTGGTCAGGTGGGTGTGTTCCTCTTCCAGGGCCTTGGCGCCCTGGACGGTCATTGGGTACTTGATCATGCCTTCAATCCTGCGTGTAGATCCTGCAAGCGACGCACGGTCTTTTCAGGACCGAACTTGAGCGCTTCACAGATAGCTTCGCCAGCAGCAATGGTGGTGGTGCAGTAGATCTTGTGCTGCAAGGCGTTACGACGAATGGAGTAGGAGTCCGCGATCGACTGGCGACCTTCGGTGGTGTTGATGATCAAGGTGACTTCGTCATTCTTGATCATGTCGACCACGTGTGGACGGCCTTCCGTCACCTTGTTGACGCGACGCACTTTCAGGCCGGCAGCTTCGATCAGCTTGGCGGTCCCGGCAGTGGCCACAACTTCAAAGCCCAAGTTGATCAGATCACGGGCTACGCCTGCAACCAGTGGCTTGTCATCGTCACGCACGCTGATGAACGCTGTACCGCCGGTTGGCAGCACTTCGCTCGCACCCATCTGGGCCTTGGCGAAGGCTTCGCCGAACGTGTCGCCCACGCCCATCACTTCACCGGTGGACTTCATCTCCGGGCCCAGGATCGGGTCCACGCCAGGGAATTTGGCGAATGGGAACACCGCCTCTTTCACGCTGTAGAAGTTCGGAATGATTTCCTTGGTGAAGCCGATTTCCTTCAGGGTCTTACCGGCCATCACGCGGGCAGCGATCATGGCCAGGGACACACCGATGCACTTGGAAACAAATGGCACGGTACGCGAAGCCCGTGGGTTAACTTCGATGACGTAGATGTCTTCGCCTTGCAGCGCCAACTGAACGTTCATCAAGCCGACCACGCCGAGTTCCAGGGCCATTTTCTTGACCTGTTCACGCATCTCGTCCTGGATGTGTGCCGGCAGCGAGTACGGCGGCAGCGAGCATGCGGAGTCACCGGAGTGAACGCCCGCCTGTTCGATGTGCTGCATGATCGCGCCGATGACCACATCGGTACCGTCGCAGACCGCGTCCACGTCCATCTCGATAGCGCAGTTGAGGAAGTGGTCGAGCAGCACCGGGCTGTCGTTGGACACTTTCACCGCGTCACGCAGGTAACGCTTGAGTTCGTCTTCTTCGTAGACGATTTCCATCGCACGACCGCCCAATACGTAGGACGGGCGCACCACCAGCGGGTAGCCGATCTTGCTGGCTGCGCGGATGGCTTCGTCTTCGCTGCGCACGGTAGCGTTTGGCGGCTGACGCAGGTTCAGGCGCTCAACCATTTGCTGGAAGCGCTCGCGGTCTTCGGCACGGTCGATCGCGTCTGGGCTGGTGCCGATAATTGGCACGCCGGCAGCTTCAAGAGCACGCGCCAATTTCAACGGGGTTTGGCCGCCGTACTGGACGATCACGCCTTTTGGCTTCTCGACGCGGCAGATTTCCAGCACGTCTTCCAGGGTTACAGGCTCGAAGTACAGACGGTCGGAGGTGTCGTAGTCAGTGGAAACGGTTTCCGGGTTGCAGTTGACCATGATGGTCTCATACCCGTCTTCGCGAAGAGCGAGGGCGGCATGCACGCAGCAGTAGTCGAACTCGATGCCTTGGCCGATACGGTTAGGACCGCCGCCCAGAATCATGATCTTGTCGCGACCGGACGGAGCAGCTTCGCACTCTTCCTCGTAAGTCGAGTACATGTAAGCGGTGTCGGTGGCGAATTCAGCAGCGCACGTATCAACACGCTTGTAGACCGGGAAGATGTCGAGCTTGTGGCGGTGAGTCCGCAGGTTCTTCTCGGTCACACCCAGCAGTTTGGCCAGGCGCTGATCGGAGAAACCTTTGCGCTTGAGGCGGAACATCAGGTCGCGACCGATAGAGGACAAGCCGAGGGTCTTGACCTTCTCTTCTTCCTTGATCAGGTCTTCGATCTGCACCAGGAACCAAGGATCGATCATGTTCATGCCGAAGATGTCTTCGACCGACAGACCAGCGCGGAAGGCGTCAGCCACGTACCAGATACGCTCGGCGCCCGGCACGGTCAGCTCACGCTTGAGGATGCTCATGCTTTCCGGGTTGCTCAGGTCGAGCTTCTCGTCCAGACCACACACGCCTACTTCCAGGCCACGCAGGGCTTTCTGCAGGGATTCCTGGAAAGTCCGGCCGATGGCCATGACTTCACCCACCGACTTCATTTGAGTGGTCAGGCGTGCGTCGGCTTTCGGAAATTTCTCGAAAGCGAAACGTGGCAGCTTGGTGACGACGTAGTCGATCGACGGCTCGAAAGAGGCCGGAGTAGCGCCGCCGGTGATTTCGTTTTGCAGTTCGTCCAGGGTATAGCCGATCGCCAGCTTGGCAGCGATACGCGCAATCGGGAAACCGGTGGCTTTCGAGGCCAAGGCCGAGGAACGGGATACCCGCGGGTTCATCTCGATGACCACCATACGGCCAGTGTCCGGGCAAATGCCGAACTGGACGTTGGAGCCGCCGGTTTCCACGCCGATCTCGCGCAGTACCGCCAGGGAGGCGTTACGCATGATCTGGTATTCCTTGTCCGTCAGGGTCTGTGCCGGCGCCACAGTGATCGAGTCACCGGTGTGCACGCCCATCGGGTCAAAGTTTTCGATGGAGCAGACGATGATGCAGTTGTCCTTCTTATCGCGGACAACCTCCATCTCGTACTCTTTCCAGCCGATCAGGGATTCGTCGATCAGCAGCTCTTTGGTCGGCGACAGGTCCAGGCCACGGGCGCAGATTTCTTCGAACTCTTCCCGGTTGTAAGCGATACCGCCACCGGTGCCGCCCATGGTGAAGGACGGACGGATGATGCACGGGAAGCCCAGCTTCTCGAGCACTGCGTTGGCTTCTTCCATGGTGTGGGCGATGCCCGAGCGCGGGCAGTCCAGGCCGATGGACTTCATGGCCTTGTCGAAGCGCGAACGGTCTTCAGCCTTGTCGATGGTGTCGGCATTGGCGCCGATCATCTCAACGCCGAATTTTTCCAGGACGCCTTCGCGCTCCAGGTCCAGGGCGCAGTTCAGTGCAGTCTGGCCGCCCATGGTTGGCAACAGTGCGTCCGGGCGCTCTTTCTCGATGATCTTGGCAACGGTCTGCCACTTGATCGGCTCGATGTAGGTAGCGTCGGCCATGTCCGGGTCGGTCATGATGGTGGCCGGGTTGGAGTTCACCAGGATGACGCGGTAGCCCTCCTCGCGCAGGGCTTTACAGGCCTGGGCGCCGGAGTAGTCGAATTCGCAGGCCTGGCCGATCACGATCGGGCCAGCGCCGAGAATCAGGATGCTTTTTATGTCTGTACGTTTTGGCATGGGTTTGTCACTCAAATCCGCAGGTCAGTCGGCAAGCCGTCTTGAACACTCTTTGAAGAGCCTGCGGGGGCCACCGAAACTCGGGGCCGCCCGCAGGCCGCTCAGTCAGCGTCGCTTGGCCATCTCATTGATGAAACGGTCGAACAGCGGCGCTACGTCGTTCGGGCCCGGGCTGGCTTCAGGGTGGCCCTGGAAGCTGAACGCGCTCTTGTCAGTACGCTCGATGCCTTGCAGGGAACCGTCGAACAGCGACTTGTGGATAGCGCGCACGTTTGCCGGCAAGGTCGCTTCGTCCACCGCAAAACCATGGTTCTGGCTGGTGATCATCACCACGCCAGTGTCCAGGTCTTGCACAGGGTGGTTGGCACCGTGGTGGCCGTGGCCCATTTTCAGGGTCTTGGCGCCGGAGGCAAGGGCCAGCAGTTGGTGACCGAGGCAGATACCGAAGACCGGAATCTCGGTTTCCAGTACGTCCTTGATCGCCTGGATGGCGTAGTCGCAAGGCTCAGGGTCACCCGGGCCGTTGGACAGGAACACACCGTCCGGTTGCAGGGCCAGCACGTCACTCGCCGGGGTTTGCGCCGGCACTACGGTAACGCGGCAACCGCGCTCAACCAACATGCGCAGGATGTTGTACTTCACGCCATAGTCGTAAGCCACGACGTGGTACGGCAGGTCAGCAGCTTCGATGGTCTCGTGGCTGTCGGTCTTCAAGTCCCAGACAGTGGAGCGCCATTCGTACTTCTCTTTAACGCTGACGACTTTCGCCAGGTCCATGCCTTTCAGGCCTGGGAAACCTTGCGCTGCGGCAATCGCCGCCTCTTCGGAAATATTGTCACCGACCATGATGCAGCCGTTCTGCGAGCCTTTTTCACGCAGGATGCGTGTCAGGCGGCGCGTATCGATACCGGCGATAGCCACAACGTTGTTGGCTTTCAGATAATCGGACAGCGACATCGTGTTACGCCAGTTGCTCGCAACCAGTGGCAGGTCACGAATCACCAGACCGGCGGACCATACACGATCAGACTCGGCGTCTTCCGGTGTAGTACCGGTGTTGCCGATGTGCGGATAGGTCAGGGTAACGATCTGTTGGGCGTAGGAAGGATCAGTAAGGATTTCCTGATAGCCGGTCATGGCGGTGTTAAACACCACCTCTCCAACGGTTTGACCGTCGGCTCCAATGGCTTCGCCGCGAAAAATGCTGCCATCAGCAAGGGCGAGTATGGCTGGCTTAGTCAAGAAGACCTCCCGTAAATAAAGCCTGAAAGGGCGATCGCAGGTGTAAAAAAGCGGAGTGACGTATGGACACGTCACTCCGCTCATTCACTGAATTATTCTGCGCGCTTTTAGTGAACACACTAAAGCTGTAGCTTACAGAAAAAGGCTTTTTTGGTCCACCGCTAATGAGCCTAAAAGGCAGGGGAATGCGACAGGGCGTCGCTTAGCGGGTAAAACGGGGCCGATGCATAAGCTTGAGGCCCCTTTTTAGCGACTGATTAGTGCAGGTCCAGCACATCGCGCATGTCGTACAGACCAGGCTCGCGACCTTCCAGCCAGAGCGCAGCACGCACCGCACCCTTGGCAAATGTCATGCGGCTGGACGCCTTGTGCGTAATCTCCAGGCGCTCGCCCTCAGAGGCGAACAACACGGTGTGATCACCCACTACATCGCCGCCGCGGACGGTCGCAAACCCAATGGTGTCACGCGCACGCTCGCCGGTATGACCTTCGCGACCGTAAACCGCCACTTTCGACAGGTCACGCCCCAGCGCATCCGCAATCGCCTCGCCCATGCGCAACGCAGTGCCCGAAGGCGCATCGATCTTGTGGCGGTGGTGGGTTTCGATGATCTCGATATCCGCCTCATCCCCCAGCACGCGCGCGGCCAGGTCCAGAAGCTTCAGCGACAGGTTCACACCCACACTGAAGTTGGCCGCGAAGACCATTGGAATATCCTTGCCCGCTTCCACCAGCAACTGCTTTTGCTGAGCGCTCAAGCCCGTGGTACCGATCACCATGGCCTTGCCCGCCTTGCGGCAGAACGCCAGGTTTTTCAGCATCACGTCCGGCAGGGTGAAATCGATCAGTACGTCGAACTCGTCAGCGACCTTCTCCAGACTGCCCGACAGCGAAACGCCGATACGACCCAGCGAGGCCAGCTCACCGGCATCTGCACCGATCAGCGAGCTGCCCGGACGAACGATCGCCGCGGTCAGCCCAGAGGCCGGCGAGCGTTGCTGCACGGCCTCGACCAGATTCTTGCCCATGCGCCCTGCAGCGCCCATCACGGCTATACGTCGCATACTCACCCCTTACAGGTCGCCGAAGAAGCGCTTCACACCGTCGAAAAACCCAGTGGATTTCGGCGAGTGGGAGTCGTCACCTTCCAGCGAGCTGCGGAATTCCTCGAGCAATTCACGTTGACGACGCCCCAGGTTGACTGGCGTTTCAACCGCCACACGGCACATCAGGTCGCCTGCACCACCACCGCGCACCGGCGCAACGCCTTTGCCACGGATACGGAATTGCTTGCCGGTCTGCGTCCCTTCAGGAATCTTGAGCTTGACCCGACCGTCCAGCGTCGGAATTTCCAGCTCGCCACCCAGGGCCGCATCCACAAAGCTGATGGGCACTTCACAGAACAGATGCTTGCCGTCGCGCTGGAAGATCGAGTGCTCGCGCACATTGATCACCACGTACAGGTCGCCGGTAGGGCCGCCTTGAGTCCCCGCCTCGCCTTCACCCGACAGGCGAATGCGATCACCGGTATCCACGCCCGCCGGCACTTTCACCGACAGGGTTTTGTACTCTTCGACGCGGCCTTCGCCGTGGCAGGAATCGCACGGATCGGAAATGATCTTGCCCTGGCCATGGCAACGCGGGCAGGTCTGCTGCACCGAGAAGAAGCCCTGCTGCATGCGGACCTGGCCAATACCACCACAGGTCGGACAGGTGATCGGCGAGGAGCCTTTCTTGGCACCCGAGCCGTCGCACGGCTTGCAGTTGACCAACGTCGGCACACGGATATTGACGCTGGTACCGCGCACGGCTTCTTCCAGGTTCAGTTCCAGGGTGTAGCGCAAGTCGCTGCCACGCTGGGCACCGCCACGCTGACCACCACGGCCGCCGCCGAAGAAGTCGCTGAATACGTCGCCGAAAATGTCGGAGAAATTCTGACCGCCAAAACCGGCACCGCCGCCACCCATGCTTGGGTCAACGCCGGCATGGCCGTACTGGTCGTAGGCCGCGCGCTTGTTGGGATCACTCAGGCATTCGTAGGCCTCGTTGGCCTCCTTGAACATCTCTTCGGATTCTTTGCTATCCGGATTACGGTCCGGGTGATGCTTCATCGCCAGGCGACGGTAGGCCTTTTTCAGGTCCGCTTCGCTGGAGCTGCGCTCCACACCCAATACTTCGTAATAGTCACGCTTTGCCATAAGTCTTTGCACTCTTAAGGACGTTCGGCGAGACCCTCCTGAGCCTTGCCAAACTCGTTGAGCCCCAATACAGGCCCGGACCCAACTCACGTCAATTCAACGATCCTGGTCTTTACTGCCTTTAGCCAGGTACCCGGCCAAAAACGCGGTGACTGTCGCTCGGAAAGCAGGAGCATCCCCGATCACACCGCCAACATCCGAACGCTGTCGCATGTTGTAAAAATTCGCATACCCCAGACACGCCAACGCGGGAGCAAGCTCCCGCGCGGCGACATCCTACCAGTCACCGCTGGAGAGCGGTCAACCGGGCGACCAACTTACTTGTGGTCTTTTACTTCTTCGAACTCGGCATCGACAACGTCGTCTTGCTTGGCTTCAGGCTCTGCGTGTTGTGCAGCACCCTCAGCAGGCTGACCTTGTTCGGCGTACATTTTCTGAGCAACCGGCGCGGAGACTTTCGACAACTCCTCAACCTTGGCCTCGATGGCAGCCTTGTCGTCGCCCTTGATGGCGGCTTCTAGGGCAACCACAGCTGCTTCGATTGCGGTTTTCTCTTCAGCGGTCACTTTGTCACCCGCTTCGGAAATCATCTTGCGCGTCGAGTGAACCAGGGCATCGCCCTGGTTACGGGCGCCAGCCAGCTCAGCAAACTTGGCATCCGCATCAGCGTTGGCTTCAGCATCACGAATCATCTGTTGAATTTCTTCATCAGACAGGCCGGAGTTGGCCTTGATGGTGATCTTCTGCTCTTTGCCGGTAGCCTTGTCTTTCGCGCCGACGTGCAGGATGCCGTTGGCGTCGATGTCGAAGGTTACTTCGATTTGCGGCACACCACGTGGTGCTGGTGGAATCTCGGCCAGGTCGAACTTGCCCAGGGACTTGTTCTGCGCCGCTTGCTTACGCTCACCTTGCAGCACGTGAATAGTCACGGCGCCCTGGTTGTCGTCGGCAGTCGAGAACACCTGGGATTTCTTGGTAGGAATCGTGGTGTTTTTCTCGATCAGCGCAGTCATCACGCCACCCATGGTTTCGATACCCAGGGTCAGCGGGCTAACGTCCAGCAGCAGCACGTCTTTCACGTCACCGGCCAATACTGCACCCTGGATAGCAGCACCCATGGCAACGGCTTCGTCCGGGTTCACGTCTTTACGTGCTTCTTTACCGAAGAACTCGGTGACCAGCTTCTGAACCAGTGGCATACGGGTCTGACCGCCGACCAGGATCACGTCGTTGATCGCGCCAACGTCGATACCGGAGTCTTTCAGCGCAATGCGGCAAGGCTCGATAGTGCGTTGAACCAGGTCTTCAACCAGTGCTTCCAGCTTGGAACGCGAGATTTTCACGTTCAAGTGCTTAGGACCGGTGGCGTCTGCAGTGATGTAAGGCAGGTTCACGTCGGTCGACTGAGCGGAAGACAGCTCGATCTTGGCTTTCTCAGCGGCTTCTTTCAGGCGCTGCATGGCCAGCGGGTCACCCTTAAGGTTCATGCCGCTTTCTTTCTTGAATTCGTCAACGAGGTAGTCGATCAGACGAATGTCGAAGTCTTCACCGCCGAGGAAGGTGTCACCGTTGGTGGCCAACACTTCGAACTGGTGCTCGCCGTCAACTTCAGCGATCTCGATCACGGAGACGTCGAACGTACCGCCACCCAGGTCATAAACGATCACAGTGTGGTCGCCCTTGGCCTTGTCCATACCGTAAGCCAGAGCGGCAGCGGTAGGTTCGTTGATGATACGTTTTACATCCAGGCCAGCAATGCGGCCGGCGTCTTTGGTCGCCTGGCGCTGGCTGTCGTTGAAGTAGGCCGGAACGGTGATCACCGCTTCAGTCACTGCTTCACCGAGGTAGTCTTCGGCAGTCTTCTTCATCTTTTTCAAGATTTCAGCCGAGATCTGCGGCGGCGACATTTTCTGGCCGTTTACTTCAACCCAGGCGTCACCGTTGTCAGCCTTGGCGATTTTGTAAGGGACCATCTTGATGTCTTTCTGCACGACTTCTTCGTCGAACTTGCGACCGATCAGACGCTTTACCGCGTACAGCGTATTGTGCGGGTTGGTCACAGCCTGACGCTTGGCCGACTGGCCGACGAGGATTTCACCGTCGTTAGCGTAAGCGACGATCGACGGCGTGGTGCGCGCGCCTTCGGCGTTTTCGATAACTTTAGCAACGCCGTTTTCCAGCACGGAGACGCAGGAGTTGGTGGTCCCCAGGTCGATACCGATAATTTTGCCCATGATTTACTCTCCCGAAACTTGAATTTGGTTGCCGCAGCAGTGGTGGCTAACTGCGGTAGCACTTAAACGCTTGACTTAATAGATGGGGCCGTTACGACTAATTTCAAGCCTGCTCATCAATAGAAGGTGCAACAGGTGCAGGAGCCTTGCTCACTACCACCATTGCCGGGCGCAGCAAGCGACCGTTGAGCTGGTAGCCCTTCTGGAACACTTTCAACACACTGTTAGGCTCAAGGTCATGGCTTTCTTGCATGGCCATCGCCTGATGATGCTCAGCGTTAAACGGTTCGCCGCCTTGCGGATCAATGGCTTCCAGCTGATAACGCTTCAGGGTGTCCTGGAACATTTTCAGGGTCAGTTCGATCCCTTCACGCATCGGGCGGATGTTCTCGTCGTCCGCATTGGACAACTCAAGACCACGCTCCAGGCTGTCGATGATCGGCAACAGATCACCGGCGAATTTTTCCAGCGCGAATTTGTGAGCCTTTTCGACATCTTGCTCGGCACGGCGGCGGACGTTTTGCAGATCGGCGGCTACACGCAACGATTGATCCTGCGCTGCAGCCAATTGCTCTTCGAGCACTTGCACGCGAGTCGCCAGCTCATCTGCGGCAGCCGAATTGGCGTCTGGAGTTTGCGTATCCTGCGTCTGTTCGTCAGCCATAGATTTCTCCTTTCAAAATCATGCGCGAACTCAACTCGCGCTTCTGTTCCGGTATATGGGGCCACAATTTTCAGGTTCAAGGGCGCAGGCGTTACCAAAAGTCTTTCCAGTGATGCAGATCAATTCCGGCCGGCTCATTCCTGTTCGCGCTAAATAACGCGACTGTTCAAGAAAATCGAGCTAAGCATCAGGATTGTCAGCCCTGAACAAAACACTGTATAAATAACCAGACCTAAAGCCTGGGAGCGGCCGTCATGCTCGTGCACCTGTCCGTACATAACTACGCAATCGTTGAACATCTGGATCTGGAACTGGATCGCGGGATGAGCGTAATCACAGGCGAAACCGGCGCCGGCAAGTCGATCATGCTCGACGCCCTGGGCCTGACCCTGGGCGACCGCGCCGACAGTGGCGTGGTGCGCCCCGGTGCAGACAAGGCCGACATTCTGGCTACCTTTGACCTCGCGGATATTCCCGAAGCCGAAGTCTGGCTGACCGAACGCGACCTTAATAATGAAGGCCCGTGCATCCTGCGCCGGGTCATCACGGCCGAAGGGCGCTCGCGCGGCTACATCAATGGCACGCCCTGCCCGCTCGGCGACCTGAAAGCCCTGGGCGAATTGCTGATTGATATCCACAGCCAGCATGAACACCAGTCCCTGCTGAAAACCGATACCCACCGCCGCTTGCTCGATGAATACGCCGGCGCAACCGACCTTGCCCGTCAAGTGCAATTGGCCGCCCAACGCTGGCGGCAAACGCGCCAGGAACTGGAGCGCCTTTCCAATTCCGGCGACGAGCAACGCGCGCGCCATCAATTGCTCAGCTACCAGCTTGAAGAGCTGGAAAGCTTGGGGCTTGGCGAAACGGAGCTGGAGCAACTGGAGCAGGAACACAAAAACCTCACCAACGCCGAAACCCTGCTGGGCATCTGTCGCCAAGTGGTTGAGCAATGCAGCGAAAATGATTCAGGGAATGTGCTGAATGCACTGACGGCGAGTCTCAACCGACTGTCGACTGTAAACAGTGGCTCGGGCTCTCTGAGCGAAGCCACCACGCTACTGACCAGCGCACAAATTCAGGTAGAAGAAGCCGTCGGTGAGCTGAACCGCTTTCTGGATCACTTTGATGCAGACCCTGCACGCCTGCAGGAAATCGAGGAACGCCTCGACACCATCTATACCCTGGCACGCAAACATCGAATCCAGCCGACTGAAGTGGCGACCATGCAGCAGAAATTGCTGGATGAAATCGAGACATTGAATGCGAATGACGAGTCTATCGAGCAACTGGGTGAAGAACTCGCGTCCTTCGCTCGGCATTACCAAGAGAAAGCCCGGGAGCTGAGCGACCTGCGCCAGCAAGCTGCTACCGGCTTGGCGAGCGCAGTGGAGCAGGAAATCCAGCGCCTGGGCATGCCAGGTGGCCGCTTCACTATCGAATTGCGCACCAATACCAGCAACGAATTGCAGCCCCATGGGCTTGAGCAAGTGGAACTGCTGGTCAGCGCCAACCCCGGGCAACCACTCAAGGCCTTGGCCAAAGTAGCGTCTGGCGGTGAGTTGTCACGCATCAGCCTGGCGATACAGGTGATTACCGCGCAAACCTCACGCGTACCGACGCTGGTATTCGACGAAGTCGATGTGGGTATTGGCGGGCCGACTGCGGAAATCGTTGGGCAGTTGCTGCGCCGCCTTGGTGATCGAGGCCAAGTGCTTACAGTCACTCACTTGCCGCAAGTGGCGGCACAAGGGCATCAACATCTGTTTGTACACAAGGTACGAGGCAGCGACGCGACGCACACAGCCGTATCGAAGCTGAACAAGTCCGAGCGCGTGGAAGAAGTCGCGCGGATGCTGGGCGGTATCGACCTGACCAAAGAGTCCCTGGCTCACGCGAAGAAAATGGTCGTCGCAACCAAGGCTTAAGCTGGCATTTTTCTCTCTATAGAAAGCACGAAGGCGACCTTGAGGTCGCCTTCGTGCGTTTCGCAGAGCAAATCTGCGTCGTTTTTACTTTTTCTTACGGATGTACAGCACCAGATTATGGTCCACCAAATCGAAACCGTGCTCTTCGGCGATCGCCTTCTGGAGCTTCTCGATTTCCGGGCTGGTGAACTCGATAACCTCATTGGTATCCAGGTCAACCATATGATCGTGATGACCACCGTCGGCCAATTCGAACACTGCATGACCGCCGTCGAAATTATGACGAACCACCAGCCCTGCGGCTTCAAACTGGGTCAGCACACGGTAAACGGTAGCCAGGCCAACGTCCTCGTTAGACTCCATCAGCGCCTTGTAAACATCCTCGGCACTCATGTGGCGCTGCTCAGCAGAATCGAGCATTTGTAGAATCTTGACTCGTGGCAGAGTCACTTTAAGACCGGCTTTGCGTAGTTCGCTATTTTCAACCATGGTTAGCTTTCTCGCGGATGCTGCTTCGCAGCTTCTCTTAATACGGGTATGATCGGCGTTTACGTTGTCCCAGCCAAGATAGTGGAAGTCGCCCACCGATGCAAAACACCAAGCTCTTGCTAACCAGTTTCACCTTTGTGGGACTGCTCGCACTCGCCGGTTGTTCATTCCCCGGGGTTTACAAAATCGACATCCAGCAGGGCAATGTCGTCACGCAGGACATGATAGACCAGTTACGCCCGGGAATGACCCGACGGCAAGTACGGTTTATTATGGGCAATCCCCTGCTGACCGACACTTTCCATGCCGATCGCTGGGATTATCTCTACAGCATCCAGCCTGGTGGCGGTGAACGCCAACAGGAGCGCGTCAGCGTCATTTTTAATGGCAACGACCAGCTTGTCAGCCTGTCCGGTGACTTCATGCCCGGTGTAAGCCGTGATGAAGCGCTGCTGGGCAAAGACAACGGCACCACCGTGCCGGCTCCAGCGCAGGAAGCCGAACAACCGAAGTCCGAGGTGCCGGCCAAGCCAGGCTCCTTGCTGGACACGATCCAGAAGGACGTCGATGGCGTGGAGACCGTTCCAGTCCCGTCGCCACAGCCTCTGGACACCAGCCCGCAGTAAGTTTGCGGCGCTCAGCAAAAAGCCCGGCATGCCGGGCTTTTTGTTGCCTGCAGATTGGCTGGCTTACGAGTTCTGTTTGGCCAGCGCAGCCTTGGCCGCTCGCAGCCTGCGCACCTCTTTCGGGTCGGCCAGCAAGGGGCGATAAATCTCGATGCGGTCGCCCGATTGCACAGCGCGCACCTCAGGGTCCGCTACCACCTTGCCAAATATTCCCAGAGCGCACTCAGACAGCGCCAACTGCGGGAATTGCGCCGCCATTCCAGACAGCCGCACCGCCGACCTCACACTCGTGCCTGATGGCACGACCACCGCCAATAACACCTGGCGATCTTCGGCGGCGTACACCACTTCAATCTCAACCATGCAGTTGTTTGGCGCGCTGGCAAAACGCATCCACCAGCGTATTCGCCGCCTGATTGAACAAAGGCCCCAACGTCGCCCGCACAATCGGCCCCGCGTACTCGAAAGACAGATCCAGGCTGATCTTGCAGGCCTTCTCCGTCAACGCTTTGAACACCCATACACCATGCAGCTGAGTGAACGGCCCTTCTTCCAGATTCATCTCAATGGATTTGCCGGGCACCAGAATATTGCGCGTGACAAAGTGCTGGCTAAGACCAGCCTTGGCCACTCCGACACTCGCAACCATCTGCTCATCACTGCTCTCCAGCACTTCGGCGGTCGAGCACCACGGCAGAAATTCCGGATAGCGCGCCACGTCGTTTACCAGGTCATAGAGCGCCTGCGCCGGATAGGGCAATAAAGCCGAACGTTGAATATGCGTCGTCATGTAAGCGCTACTTCCACTGCTGAGGCAAACATCGCGAAAAAACAGCCGGATCCGCGAGAGAAAAAAACCAAAGAACTGCCCGTATTGTCCGGGATTCGATCAACACGCTCAAGCACGCAGGTTGACCGTAGCCGACACGCTCGCAACTCCCTATAATGCCGCCCCTATGGCTAAACAAAAGAAACACCCTACAGGGACCATCGCGCAAAATAAAAAGGCGCGACACGATTACTTCATCGAACATCGGTTCGAGGCTGGTCTGGTCCTGGCCGGCTGGGAAGTAAAAAGTCTACGCGCCAGCAAGCTCCAACTGGTCGACAGCTACGTACTGCTCAAAGATGGCGAGGCATGGCTGCTGGGCAGTCATATCACCCCGCTGACCACTGCGAGCACCCACGTGATTGCCGACCCGGTGCGCACGCGCAAGCTCTTGCTCAACGCCCGAGAACTCGAAAAACTCGCGGCGGCCGTACAGCAGAAAGGCTATGCCTGCATCTGCCTGTCCTGGTACTGGAGCAAGCACCTGGTCAAGTGCGAGATCGCGCTGGGCAAGGGCAAGAAGGAATACGACAAGCGCGACACCGAACGCGAACGCGATTCCAATCGCGAGCTGCACCGCGCCGTGCGCAACAAAGGCAAGGAAGACTAATCCTTGTGTCGGTGTAGCCTTGGGTCAAGCACCCAGGGCTACATGCCTTTGCGCCGCTCCGCCCGCGCCACGCGCTGAACTTCTTGACGCACCTCTTCCAGCACTTCCTGCACATACAGCAGATGACGTGTTGAGACCTCACGCGCCTGCTCGGCCCGCCCCTCAATAATCGCCAGGTACAGATCCCGATGCTGACCGATCAGCATGTCACGGGTTTCCGTACGCTGCTGGTACATGCCGCCGATATTGGTCACCACGTTACGCTTGAGCAAATCGAACAGCCCGCGAATAGTGTGCAGCAACACCGCGTTATGGCTGGCCTCCGCAATGGCCAAGTGAAACCTCGCGTCCGCCGCCCCCTCCTCGACGCGACTGACCTCATCGGAACGCGTATAGCAATCCTGCAACGCCTCAAACGCCGCCGTCAGCCGCTCACGATCGACTTCGGTTGCACGCAGCGCGGCGTAATAAGCACACGAGGCTTCGAGGGTCTGGCGAAACTCCAGCAGATCACGCTGGGCCTCGGGGTTATTTTCCAACAGGTGCAGCAGCGGGTCACTGAAGGTTGATCCCAATGAGTCCGCCACATAGTTACCGCCGCCCTGGCGACTGACCAACAGCCCCTTGGCCGCCAGCTTCTGGATCGCCTCGCGCAACGACGGGCGCGACACGCCAAACTGCTCAGCCAGCGCGCGCTCGGCCGGCAAGCGTTCGCCCGACTTCAGCGTGCCCTCAAGGATCATGCCCTCAAGCTGCTCGACAATATCGTCAGACAAACGGCGCTGACGCACCTGATCAAACCCCATAACTCGCTCTCCACAATCCCGACCCCTCGCCGGGCCCTCTATTCTGGCCTATCGCCGCGCTTGCGGCACCTATCAGAACGCCCGCGATTTAGCTGATCAGCACACCTCACCCATACGCCTACGACGAAAGTTTCGCGGGCGGCAAATTGACACACCCCTACCGAGGCTTTTACTCTAGCCGACCGCGACTGTAAATTGGTATTACCAATTATCCAAGCTGCCTAAACAACAACAATCAGGGGCCACCCCACCATGCAAACCTGGCAACAGCTTTACAGCCCTCTCGGCAGCCTCGGCCTGTCCGCATTGGCCGCCGTTATTCCGATCGTATTCTTCTTCCTCGCCCTGGCTGTGTTTCGCCTCAAAGGCCATGTTGCCGGCAGCATTACCCTGGGGTTGTCGATTCTGGTGGCAATCTTTGCATTCCAGATGCCCGTGGACATGGCGCTCGCCGCCGCCGGTTATGGTTTTGCCTACGGCCTGTGGCCGATTGCCTGGATCATCGTCGCCGCCGTCTTTCTCTACAAACTCACCGTCAAAAGCGGCCAGTTCGAAATCATCCGCAGCTCGGTGCTGTCGATCACCGACGACCAGCGTTTGCAAGTGCTGTTGATTGGCTTCTGCTTCGGCGCCTTCCTTGAGGGTGCCGCCGGTTTCGGTGCGCCCGTGGCGATCACCGCCGCGCTGCTGGTCGGTCTGGGCTTCAACCCGCTGTACGCCGCCGGCCTGTGCCTGATTGCCAACACCGCGCCGGTCGCCTTCGGCGCGCTGGGCATTCCGATCATCGTGGCGGGCCAAGTCACTGGCATTGATGCGTTCAAGATCGGCGCCATGACCGGCCGCCAACTGCCGCTGCTGTCGCTGTTCGTGCCGTTCTGGCTGGTGTTCATGATGGATGGTCTGCGCGGCGTTCGCGAAACCTGGCCGGCGGCGCTGGTCGCAGGCCTGAGCTTTGCCGTCACCCAATACTTCACCTCCAACTTCATCGGCCCGGAACTGCCGGACATCACCTCGGCGCTGGCCAGCCTCATCTCGCTGACCCTGTTCCTGAAAGTCTGGCAACCCAAGCGCACCGCGGGCGCACAAATTGCCGGCGCTACCGGCGGCACAACGATCACCGCCAGCGCTGGCGGCTTCGGCCTGCCGCGCCAAACAGTCGCGTCGCCTTACAGCCTGGGACAAATCTTTAAAGCCTGGTCGCCGTTTTTGATTCTCACCATGCTGGTCACGATCTGGACCCTCAAGCCCTTCAAGGCAATGTTCGCCACGGGCGGCGCGATGTACAACTGGGTGTTCAACTTCGCAATCCCGCACCTGGATCAGATGGTGATCAAGGTTGCACCGATCGTCACCCAACCGACCGCTATTTCGGCCGTGTTCAAACTGGACCCGATCTCAGCCACCGGTACCGCGATTTTCTTCTCCGCACTGGTCTCAATGCTGGTATTGAAAATCGACATAAAAACTGGTCTGACCACTTTAAAAGAAACCTTTTACGAGTTGCGCTGGCCGATCCTGTCCATCGGCATGGTGCTGGCATTCGCCTTCGTCACCAACTACTCCGGCATGTCCTCGACCATGGCGCTGGTATTGGCCGGCACCGGCGCAGCGTTCCCATTTTTCTCCCCCTTCCTCGGCTGGCTGGGAGTTTTTCTGACAGGCTCCGACACCTCGTCCAACGCCCTGTTCAGCTCACTGCAAGCCACCACCGCGCACCAGATTGGCGTCAATGACGTTCTGCTGGTGGCAGCCAATACCAGCGGCGGCGTGACGGGGAAGATGATCTCGCCGCAATCGATCGCCGTGGCCTGCGCCGCCACCGGCTTGGTGGGCAAAGAGTCCGACCTGTTCCGCTTTACCCTCAAACACAGCCTGTTTTTTGCCACGATCGTCGGGTTGATCACGCTGGCGCAGGCCTACCTGTTCACCGGTATGCTGGTGCACTGAGACCTGCACGTAATAGGGTAAGAATCGACGCCGGACACCGAGTCCGGCGTCTGCTATTTCTGGAGGACCGATGAGCCTGCCTGCTGCTTTTCTGAGCGACGTCGCACAACTGATCCCGAAAGATCGTCGCTTCGACGATCCACTTTCCACCCTCGCTTTCGGCACCGACGCCAGTTTTTACAGGCTGATCCCACAGCTGGTAATTCGTGTGGAGTCGGAAGACGAAGTTGTGGCGCTGCTGCAACTGGCCCAGCGTGATCGCGTACCGGTGACCTTCCGCGCAGCAGGCACCAGCTTGTCCGGGCAGGCCATCAGCGATTCGGTGCTTATTGTGCTGGGCGATAACTGGAACGGCCGCGAGATTCGCGGGCAAGGCACGCAGATCCGCCTGCAACCCGGCGTGATCGGCGCACATGCGAATGCGTGGCTGGCGCCATTCGGGCGCAAGATCGGGCCAGACCCGGCGTCGATCAACGCTTGCAAGATCGGCGGTATCGTCGCCAACAATGCCAGCGGCATGTGCTGCGGTACGGCGCAAAACACCTACCACACGCTGGCAGGTATTCGATTGGTCCTGGCCGACGGCAGCCGCCTGGACACCGAAGACGCCGCCAGCATCACAGCTTTTCGCAAAACCCACGGCGCGCTGCTGGAAAGCCTGGCGACGCTGGGCCGCGAGACGCGGGCAAACGCTGAGTTGGCTGCAAAGATCCGCCACAAATACCGTCTGAAAAATACCACCGGCTTGTCACTCAATGCCTTGGTGGATTTCGATGAGCCGCTGGATATTCTCAGCCACTTGCTGGTGGGCTCCGAAGGCACACTGGGCTTCATCAGCGCAGTGACCTACGACACCGTGATTGATCACCCAAACAAAGCTTCGGCGCTGATTGTGTTTCCGGATGTCGACACCTGCTGCAACGCGGTGACGGTGCTGAAAACCCAACCGGTCTCCGCCGTTGAACTGCTCGACCGACGCAGCATGCGCTCGGTGCAGAATAAACCCGGCATGCCCGCTTTCGTACAGCAGCTATCGGAAAATGCCTGCGCACTGCTGATCGAATCCCGCGCGGCGTCGCCGTCGTTACTGCATGAGCAACTCGCGCTGATCATGGCGTCCCTGGCGCCCTTCCCGGTGGAGAAACAGGTCGACTTCACCGAAGACCCCGTGGAAAACGCGCGCCTGTGGGCGATCCGCAAAGACACCTTCCCCGCCGTCGGCGCCGTGCGCAAAACCGGCACCACAGTGATCATCGAAGACGTGACCTTCCCGGTTGAGCAACTGGCCATCGGCGTGAACCGCTTGATCGAGCTGTTTGACAAACATCACTACGACGAAGCGATCCTTTTCGGACACGCCCTGGAAGGCAATCTGCACTTCGTCTTCACCCAAGGCTTCAACAACAGCGAAGAAGTCGCACGCTATCAGGCGTTCATGGACGACGTGGCGCAACTGGTGGCAGTAGAATTCGGCGGCTCGCTTAAAGCCGAGCACGGCACGGGCCGCAATATGGCGCCCTTTGTCGAGCTGGAATGGGGCAGCGATGCCTATCAATTGATGTGGCAACTCAAACGCCTGCTCGACCCGAACGGCATCCTCAACCCTGACGTGGTGCTCAGCGACGATCCCCAAATTCACCTCAAACACCTGAAACCACTGCCCGCCGCTGACGAGCTTGTGGATAAGTGCATCGAGTGCGGTTTCTGCGAGCCGGTCTGCCCCTCGAAAGGCCTGACCTTGAGCCCGCGTCAACGCATCGTGATCTGGCGCGATATCCAGGCGAAAAAACGCGCGGGTATCGACACCACCGAACTGGAGGCGGCTTATCACTACCAAGGTATCGACACCTGCGCCGCCACCGGGCTGTGCGCCCAGCGCTGCCCTGTAGGCATTAATACCGGCGACCTGGTGAAAAAGCTGCGCAGCCGTGAAGCCGACCATACGAAAACAGCCGATTGGCTCGCCAGCCATTTCGCTACCGCACTGCAAGGCGCGCGCTTTACGCTGCACGTCGCCAATGGCGCACGCATGCTGTTGGGCGCGCCGCGTCTGGCGAAGCTGTCGGCAAAAGTCACGCAGCTGTCCAAGGGCCAAATCCCGCAGTGGACCAGCGCCATGCCGCAACCGGAAAAAGCCATACGTTTCAGTCCCGTCGTCACTGATGGGCGACCGCGCGTGGTCTACCTGGCAGCCTGCGTCTCACGCGCCATGGGCCCGGCAGCCGGTGATAAAGAGCAAATGTCGCTGTACGACAAAACCCGTGGCCTGCTGGAAAAAGCCGGTTACCAAGTCGTGTTTCCCGACAATCAGGACAGCCTATGCTGCGGCCAACCGTTCGCCTCTAAAGGCTACGCCGAACAAGCCGAACTCAAACGCCAGGAACTGATCGGCGCCCTGCTCCATGCCAGCCGTGGCGGGCTCGACCCCATCTATTGCGACACCAGTCCGTGCACCCTGCGACTGGTGCAAGACCTCGGCGAAACGCGCCTCGACCTTTACGACCCAGTGCGTTTCATCCGCACCCACCTGATGGACCGCCTCGACTTCACCCCGCAAAAAGCGCCGATTGCGGTGCACGTCACCTGCAGCACCCAACACCTCGGCGAAAGCCAGGCCTTGATCGACCTCGCAAGGCGCTGCTCGAAAACCGTGGTGATCCCCGAAGGCATCCACTGTTGCGGCTTCGCCGGCGACAAAGGTTTCACCACCCCGCAACTCAATGCCCATTCACTGCGCACCCTCAAAAACGCCGTGCAGCACTGCAGTGAAGGCATCTCAACCAGCCGCACGTGCGAGATCGGCCTGAGCCAGCACGGCGGCATTGATTACCACGGCCTGGTGTACCTCGTGGACCGCGTCACCCAGGCCCGCGTGCATTAAACCTGCAAAAAAACAGAACCCCTGTGCGCCGGCGCAGTCATCTGCATAGGCCTCGACGAACGAGGCTAAACAGAGATGTCGCTGGCAGGCCTTGAACGCCAGCAATGTCGAGCCCTTTTTCGCAAGGAGATACCCTATGAAGCGTTCCGCTCTTGCTGGCTTGTTCATTACCGCTGCGATGCTGGCCTCCCCTGTTTTCGCTGCCGGTGACAAAGACTTGTGTCAGATCAACCTAGGCAAAATCAACAACGGCCAAGCTCTGCTGGCGGCTGATACCAGTGGCAAAAAAGGCGAAATCGACACCGTTGTCTCCCAAGCCAAGGCCGCTCAAGCCGCCGGCGATGACAAGAAGTGCATCGAGATGACCTCCAAGGCCCTGCAAGACATGCAGAACAGCGAGAAAGGCGGCCAATAAACCCGTCGCCGTCTCAGGGCCAACCTTCGGGTTGGCCTTCTCTAACCGTTTGGCGTACACTGCACAGGCTTGTCACTCACTAAGAAACAACGAGTTACAAGCACGGGGCCGTTTAGGATTCGACGCCGGTCGCGAAACTTTAGGTGCATGCCGAGTTGGTAACAGAACTCGTAAATCCACTGTTGCAACTTCTTATAGTTGCCAATGACGAAAACTACGGCCAGGAATTCGCTCTCGCTGCGTAAGCAGCCTTAGCCCTGAGCTTCTGGTACCTTCGGGTCCAGCAATCACCAGGGGATGTCTGTAAACCCAAAGTGATTGTCATATAGAACAGAATCGCCGTGCAGTACGTTGTGGACGAAGCGGCTAAAACTTACACAACTCGCCCAAAGCACCCTGCCCTTCGGGTCGCTGAGGGTTAACTTAATAGAAACGGCTACGCATGTAGTACCGACAGCGGAGTACTGGCGGACGGGGGTTCAAATCCCCCCGGCTCCACCACTTCAACATCTAAAGACGTCCACGGACGTCTTTTTTTGTGCCTGAAATCCAGCAAACACGGGGCTTTCAGGGCCATCAGCGTCCAAAGACGTCCGATACAATCTACAACCATTGGTATTCCACATGGTATTCCAAGCCCTGCAGTGGTAATTTTTGGAATACCGAACGATGTCGTGGAATACCTCATGTGCGCCCAAGCCACCCGCCTCTCTGATCGTCAGCTCAAAGCTATCAAGCCGAAAGATAAAGATTACGTCCTCAGCGATGGCGACGGCCTTCAATTACGAGTGAGAATCAATGGCTCTACACTATGGAACTTCAACTACCGTCATCCGGTAACGAAGAATCGTATCAACATGGGACTCGGCACCTACCCAGAGCTCTCTCTCGCGCAAGCAAGAAAGAAAACGGTCGAAGCCAGAGAACTGCTTGCACAAGCCATCGACCCGAAAGAGCAACGCAATGCGTTGACGCAAACAAAAAAAGCAGCAACTGAGCACACGTTCGAGAACGTAGCTGCTACTTGGTTTGAGCTAAAGAAGGATGTCGTTACACCGGCCTATGCCGAAGACATATGGCGCTCTCTCATCCTGCACGTATTTCCAAAGCTCGGAACTACACCCCTCTCGCAAATCACTGCGCCAATGGTCATCGAATTGCTCCGCCCCTTGGAAGCGAAAGGCAGCTTGGAGACAGTGAAGCGACTGACTCAAAGGCTCAATGAAATCATGATCTATGGCGTGAACTCGGGGGTGATCTTCGCCAATCCTCTCAGCGGCATCCGGGGCGTTTTCAAGAAACCGAAAAAGCAGAACATGGCGGCTCTTCGACCAGAAGAACTGCCAGAACTGATGATTGCAATCGCCAACGCGAGCATCAAAAGGACAACCCGCTGCTTAATCGAATGGCAGCTTCACACCATGACGCGCCCTGCGGAAGCCGCTACAACTTGCTGGGCTGACATCGACCTCGAAAGGAAGATCTGGACGATCCCTGCCGAACGCATGAAAAAGCGACGCCCACACGCCATACCGCTGACCGCGCACGCACTTGCTCTGCTGGAGACCATCAAACCCTACAGCGGCCATCGAGAGTTTGTATTCCCTGCTGACAGAGACCCACGCACTCACTGCAACAGCCAGACAGCCAATATGGCGCTGAAGCGGATGGGTTTCGAGGGGCGCCTCGTGAGTCATGGAATGCGCTCAATGGCGAGCACCATCCTCAACGAGCAGGGCTGGGATCCTGAATTGATAGAAGTCGCGCTTGCCCACGTCGATAAAGATGAGGTTCGAAGCGCCTATAACCGAGCGGACTACATCGAGCGCAGACGCCCAATGATGGCCTGGTGGAGCGACCACATTCAGGAAGCTGCTACCGGCAACCTTTCAGTGTCAGCTATTAGAGAAAAACGAGATTTAAAAGTCGTTTCGATACGCTGAACCAAAGGCAGCTATCGGCCCAGAGTGTGTAAAAACGCTTCGCCAAAATTGAAGTGTGCGCATCTGCGTTAAATCTGAAATTTATCGGCACGTCTGCAGATGTGGATTTCGCGTAGAGACGCGATTTCCAGTCCGGTTTGGAGTACCTGACGCGCTCAAAAACGTTTTTACACAGCCTCGGCCAATAGCAGACGTCCATCAATGACCGCTTCCTACCCATCCCGGACCTTAGACACGGTCCGGGATGGGTAGGAAGCAGTCGCTTGGAAGTATCTAGAAGTCTTGGGGCGAATCACCGATCAAGCAGCTGATGCGCCCTATGGATCTCTCGAATACTCCTTGTCAAACGTGCGCTTCTTGAGCATGGGGGCGGTGCGCCCGCAAGGAGTAAGGTCATCGAGCACGGGATTGATAAGAATTGCTCGTTCTGGTATGCATTGAGTTAGGGCGCAACGGACTCTTACTTTTTGGCACGTCGCGTCTCTGCAAGTGCGGTCGAAGCCATCCTTCAGTATGGAAGAAGATTTTATGGGAATGCAGAAGGACAAAATTTATCTATTTGATCATCCGACTCTTCAGGGTTATAGGATCATAGATGGTTGGGTTAAATTGCACGGTAAAGATATAGGAGTTGTTGGCAAGAATAATGGGGCATTCCGATTTTATCCAGAAGGGGTTATTGATTTCTACGCCCATCTTCCAGATTTGCCAAAAGAATGGAAGAAATCCATCATTATTCATGGGCTAACTGCAGTCCTGCCTAGTGAAGAATTAATTCCTCTTTACGAAATGCATTCTGAGCGTCCGAGTAGTATTGAAAAACGGCGCGCTGAAGCGTTACGCTATGAAGCTGCATTCAACGATTTGGCCAATGGAATCCTCGATGAGGTCAAAGGCTATCTGAGCGAAAATCACGATCCAGCGGCAGTCAAACGCTTCTATAGTCTACTTATATCATTTAAGAGTCGAATGGGGCGTGATGCTTCTTCGCCAAGCTTGAATGGCTTTCTCTTAGGCCTTCAGGCTGCGTCGATTTTAGATGAAAAGCAATCCCAACTTATTAGTGAAAAGATCAACCAGCTTCACGAACTTGGAGACATATATTCAGACTATATATCTCACCGTTAAATAATGCTTCTGGTATTAATGGTGGTGCGTTGACATTAGCTCCTGATGATAGAGGGCTCCATCGCCTCGGTGCCCCGCAGAAAGGAGAGCCACTGAGGCAGTTCTGCCTAGTCTTGCGGTGCTAATCAACGTCTCTACGAACATTTCAACCAGATGCCGTAGCCAATATCGGCGACCGGCACTTCTTGAGCTATAGCTGCTCTTCACCAGCGGCGCTTGAGAGTCGATAGCAGTCAGTCATGACTGACCGCTTATAGCAGATCCTCGCCTGTCGTTACAGATACAAATCGGCCATTAGCTAACAACCGGATAAAACTGAGAAGGATGACTGTGTACGGAACGTAGGAAGAGTTAACCTTCCGCAGGGACTTTATAATTTGGAGATGGATCTATGTGGTTTTCTGGGAGTAAGGTTATTCCGTTTTACGAGCTTCATAATTTGAAGCACGTGAAAAAAAATGCGGTTTGGCATAAGCCAGTTGCTCCGCCTGGGGTGTCTCTAGCTGTAGACCCGTTGCTTTTTATCTATGCGTCGACGCGATCTTCCATATTGGGTAAAAGGATCGGGTTGCGAGGGCAGCTGGCGGGTCTTGGGCTTGGGAGTGTGAGTCTATGTTATCTGGCTCCGCTGATATCTAGTGGCGTTAAGCTGCCATCAAATAAATTATTTCTTCACCATAACTTCGATAATACAAAAGATTTTATCGGATCAAGTATTAAAGGCACCATCGGGGCTTCGCTTGCCTATCTGGAGATGCAACGTTTAGGTTACGCCTGGAGCGGGCATTGGGAGGACTGCGTCTCTTCTACAGGAACCTCAGTCACTGCAACACCAGATTTCATATTTGCCTCAGCACGAGACGTTTGCCTTGTAGATGCGAAGGGGTCAGCACGGCCATTTTCTGACGTTGGGACGCTGGCAAAGAATGAGTGGAAGCGACAGATTTACTCAAATAGAAACGTGAAGCTGAAGCTTGGTGGTATGCCAACAGAGGGTCGAATTATTGCAACTACTTTAGTTCGCCCCCGTGCAGTTGGACTAGTCGCCGCATATGGCAGATTTCGCACTCCACGTGCCCATCTCACCATGCCGCAAGCTCCTATTAACCCTGACAGTTTGGCGATAAAGTCAGTCCAAAAAACAAACTTCACCAACGCATTCTACTTACTTGGTCTAAACGCGCTTGCAAGCAAATTAATAAATGCCAACGACAATGGCTTAGGGGCTCAGAAGCAACTAGCTTGGGCGTTGGCTAAGGCTGAAGTTATTGACGGACAGGGAGCAGTCTTTAAAGGCATTAGTAGATTCGTCAACCTCGGTGGCGAGGGAGCTTGGATAATGCAGCCATTTTGCCGAGCAGACATTCTTCGAGAGGCCTTTCTATACCTGGACAGCAACGATGCACCTCCGGTATCTAGTGCAGCGCTAATTCTTCCCACCAACATAGAAATGGGTAGAGAATTTGTGAGTGGTGCTCTCCGGTCAGCCGAGCGAATGATTGTTCAAAGCCGTGACGGAGTCGGGGCAATATTCGATCGCGTGAATATCACCTAACTCTCTCACAATCGTTCTTCAGTGCCACAACCGGTAATGAATAGGTAGTGTTTCACAAGCGCTCTCGGGATTCTCCTGCGCTGGTTATCAATCTACGTATCGAAGTGATGGATGGAATGTGATTAGCCTGGCTGGCCCAATATTGAGCCAAGCTAAAATGGATTATTACTTGGCTCGATCAAACTTTTGATTCTTGGCGGTTTACGCCCGTGTTGACCGGCAGCTATGGGGCAGCGCCTGACTTTATCCTGTGTAGGCCATTCATATAAAAAGACTAATGAAATGTACAATTTCGGCGAATCACGCTCGCCATTGCGGGTGCTGCCCTTGTACCGCATGTAGTCCAAGCAGCATCAGCACACCCGCCGGAGTAATTCAGGCCGACGATAAGACAAAAGCCTGGATTGAGCCGAAGTCTCGAGGCTTCCACTGGTGACATCACAGGGGAATGGTACGCGCATCGAGATGCCGCCTACCCATGCAATGCAGCGTTATGAATATCGACCCTTCTGCTGCTTCGCCAGCATAGGACATGCATAATGATGGCATACCGCCTTTATAGTTTCGCCGCACCGCGTTGTGCCGCCCCGAAAGGATTCGAATGAACCATTCCGATTTGCGCCTCAAACCGATACATGAACTACTCGCCGACGAAGATGGCAAGTCGACACAATTCTGGATTCCTGCCTACCAGCGAGGTTACCGATGGAAGCCTCTGCAGGTTACCCAGTTACTGGAAGATATCCGCGAGTTCAGCCAGCGCCGTAACCCCCAGCCAGAGGAGTTTTATTGCCTGCAGCCACTGGTGATCAAATCCACTGAGCAAGGCCCATTCGAGGTAGTCGATGGTCAGCAGCGGCTGACCACGCTTCTATTAATTCTGCGTCACTTCAATGAAAGACAGACGGAGAAGTACCGACAGAAGCTATTCACCCTCAACTACGAAACACGACCTCACCTGTTGGCGTTCCTTGATGAGCCCAATGAGACCGACGCAAACACAAACGTCGATTACTTCTACCTGTTCAATGCCATCAGCACCATTGAGGCGTGGTTCAGCACTCGAGCCCACGAAGTAGACGAGATCAAGTCTGCGCTGCTTAACAAAACCCGGGTAATCTGGTTTGAACTAGCGGCTCAGGACAATGCTGTAGATGCCTTCACTCGCTTGAACGTGGGCAAGATTGCCCTGACCGACGACGAACTGATCCGCGCCCTTTTCCTCAAGCGTGGTGATGATAACGATCCAGATGCCGCTGGCCGGCAAATGAGGATCGCTCACGAATGGGATCAGTTGGAAAAAGCCTTACAGGCCGATGATTTCTGGTACTTCCTTAGTAACCAGCAGAGCCGATCTCAGAATCGCATCGGCCTACTCTTCGAGTTGGTAGCCAAATCTGATGGCTTTGGCAATGGTACGGACCATGACGAGCACAGCATCTTTCATGCCTACAGCAAGAAGCTAAAAATATCAGGTGCTACGTCGAAAGAATGGCTGCGCATCAAGCAGACGTTCATGATGCTGGAGGAATGGTTTGAAGACCGCACGCTATACCACATTGTCGGGTTTCTGATTCATCAGGGTATGGATGTCACGCGCATCTGCGAACTGTCACTACAGACCACAAAAAGCGCATTCGAACGTAAGCTGCGCAAAGCCGTGTTTGCTCGCACCATCGGTGACGAAGACCTCGACATCCTGACGCCCGGATCGCTGAAAACGTGTATCAGCGAACGTCTCGAAGAGCTGGAGTACGGCCGTCATTCGTCGAGTATTCGCTCGCTACTATTGTTATTCAACGTGGCGACCCTCCTGGACAGCCCACGCTCTAACTTGCGCTTCCAGTTCGACAGTTTCAAAAATGGTGAGTGGGACATCGAGCACGTACGCTCGATTGCCTCTAGCCGCCCTATACGTCCGCATGACCAGGTGAACTGGCTAAATCTGTGTGCGGGCTACTTGGAAGCCCAAAATATCGATGACCAAGTGACGCAGGTGAAGCAACTGCTGAACAGCATTCATGCGTTTATCAAACAATCGAAGAAAGCCCACTCGGACGAAGCATTCGAAGTTTTGTACAAAAAGCTGTTGGCCTTCTTCCAGGAAAACGACGAAACGCCGACCGACCATGGTATCTCCAACTTGGCCCTGCTGGATAAAGGCACGAACCGTGGTTACAAGAACGCTGTGTTCGCCGTCAAGCGCAAAGCGCTGCTGGCCCTAGACCAATCAGGGATTTTTGTACCGCTGTGCACCCGCAATGTGTTCCTCAAATGCTACAGCCCTCAAGCTGACAACGTGATGTTTTGGAGCAAGGAAGACCGAGAAGCCTACCAGGCCGAAATCACCCAAGCACTCGTACGCTTCTTTAGTGCACCCAAGGAGATTACACAATGAGCGACTCCAGCAGTCAGATTACCCTGAAACAGCTGCTGAGCCGCCATCAGCGCATTCAGATCCCGATGATCCAACGCGACTATGCTCAGGGCCGCCCAGCAGCCGAAGAAATACGTGAAGAGTTTCTAGGTACTCTGAAGCAGGCATTTGCGCTGGTGCCGAATGACCCTGCCCTTCCACTGAACCTAGACTTCATCTATGGGAGCGTAGAGAGAGACGGAGAGTCGAACCGCTTTTTACCACTTGATGGCCAGCAGCGGCTGACCACACTATTTTTATTGCACTGGTATTTGGCTTGGCGAGATGGCAGTCAGGACGAGTTTCACCAAGCATTTTGCGAAGGCGAAGACTCACGTTTCTCCTACAAAGTACGCCCGAGCAGCGCCGAGTTTTTCGATGCTTTAGTGAAGTTCTGGCCTGCGCACGAGGCCGCTGTCGGATATTCATTGTCCAGTCTGATCACCAATCAGGCCTGGTTTTTCCGATATTGGCGCCTGGACCCGACGATCCAGTCTTGCCTGACTATGCTCGACGCTATCCACCAGCACTTTGCCAACATCAAAGGAGCCTACACACGGTTGATGGACGTAAAGCAACCAGTGATCACCTTTCAGTTGCTTGATCTAGACCATTTCGGGCTATCCGATGATCTGTACATCAAGATGAACGCCCGGGGCAAACCGCTGACGGCTTTCGAGACATTCAAAGCCCGATACGAGCACGAGCTCAAGAGCCAATTCGCCGATGAGACCAAGTACATCGGCGACCATGTATTCACCGTCGCTGATTACTTTGCACGACGTATGGATACGCGCTGGGCCGATTTCTTTTGGGCGTATCGTGACCAGGAAACCCACCTTTACGACGATGCAATCATGAACTTCTTTCATGCCGTAGCGTTTATCTGCCGCGACCCGGAACCTTCGAGCTATCTGGAGGAGATTAGTACCTTCAGAAGCAAGCCACTGAAGTCGGCTTACCCCCTGTATCACAAGGCTGGATGGCTGGAGCGCGACTTCTCTACCACCCTTATGTTGCTTCTCGAGACATGGAGCGCTCAGGAGAATCAGTTCACGCCACTATTGCCAGAAAACCCATATTTCAATGAGGAGGTCCTGTTCCAACATCTGGTTAGTGACCCCGCAGTCTTAGCCTATACCGACCTTGTTCAGTTGTTCGCCTACGTCGCCTTCATTAGAGCGGCAGGTGACGAGCTCGAACCTCAGGCGCTGCTGGAGTGGATGCGGGTAATTTTCAACCTGTCGACCAACACAAGCTATGACCGCCCCTCAGACATGCAACGCAGCCTTCTGGCTGTCCGGGCCCTGCTGCCCCATGCTGACAATATCCTCGGCTACTTTGCGAGCACCGAAAAACCAACAACCGGTTTCTCCCTACAACAAATCAGCGAAGAGCAGTTCAAGGCCGAACTGTTGCTAGCCCATATTGGCTGGCGCAAGCAGATCGAACGAGCGGAAAAACACGGTTACTTTAAAGGCCAGATCGAATTTCTACTGGAGTTCAGTGGCGCGGTGGCCAAGCGACGTAACACCGAGCGGGCGCAGTGGAAGCCAAGCGAACATCTTGCGCTTCAACAAAGCTTTTCGAGCTACCTGAACAAAGCGGAAAAGATGTTCAGTGCGCGTGGCCTGAACAGTCTGCCGGACTTCCGCTGGGAACGTGCCTTGCTTTCATTGGGCGATTACCTGCTGCGCAGCGGCTATAACTATTCGTTCCTGGTCAACCCCACGTCGGAGCAGGCTAGTTGGAAGCGGCTGTTACGCGGCGGGGCTGGAGGAAATGTACAGGAAGCGCGAGCCCTTTTGCAGTTGCTATTAGAGCGGATCAATCCTGACGGGCCTCTTGAGGATCAACTAGATGAGCTGATTGCCAATGCCGAAGGCCTTGAGCAGTGGCGCCAGATAATGGTGAATACACCAGCTGTATTCCACTATTGCGGTGAGCATGCATTGCGCAGGGAGGACGGCTGCATCTACCTGCTCAAGAAAAGCCGCATGAGCGGGATGCATGCGGAGCTGTTCAGCTTTCACCTGTCAGTGGAGCTTGATGCAGAGCCATTCAAAAAAGGGCTCTTGCCGCTGCGGAAAATTAGTTACCAGCCTGTCAGTGGCTCAGAATTCGAGCCTACTGTGTGTCTTGCCCTCACATTTCGGAGCTGCGACCTGTACTTCTGGATCTATTCAGACTCTGGGTACTTCACGATTCAAGCGCTTAGAAAACAACTCAAGCCCATACCTGCTCTGGAAAAACTGCTGTCTGAGACCTTCAAGTTTGACGTGCAAAAGGAAGACCTCAAACTAAATGTCCCACGAGAACGCATCCACATCACCCTGCGGGCCATAGCCCGAGCGATCAAGGGTTTGGAAGCCTAGTGTGGCTGATACTTTGTGAGGTAATGTCTGTTACTAGGTAGGAGCTGATACTTCCGACATAGCCCGATGCCCAAGGATGGGTATCGGTTAAGCGTCGCATCCTTCCTATGAAGACAGGTAGGTACCGGCCAGAAGAGGGCGTTCGGGCCAGGCCTGCTTCCAGCCAAAAGCTGGCAATAAATAACCAAGAGTCTAAGGTCACAACTAACTACGGAACCAGGGGCGATTCAGACCATGCATAGCGACGGTTGAATTCAGGCCGTCGCTAACCGGCCCAGAGTGTGTAAAAACGCTTCGCCAAAATTGAAGTGTCGCGTCTACGTTAAATCTGAAGTTTATCGGCACGTCTGCAGATGTGGATTTCGCGTAGAAACACGATTTCCAGTCCGGTTTTGAGCACCTTGGGAATTTAGAACGCTTAGGCTGCCACAAGCTTGTGATGGCAAACGCGAAGTCAGTATCGGAGGTACGGATCACAGCATGACATCAGCGGATGTCAGCTGCGATTCCGCAGGTGCACGTCAATTAAGGGCTGACAATGACCTTGACGTCCGAGCCCGAGATGCTCTTGATGTATGAGTAGCTCGTTCCCAATACGGTCAACTGCTCCTTCGACACCCTTTTCGCCGATATCGCGGGTTGGACGATCACAAATTTGAAGATCAGCTCATGGTCGTGGCATTTGTTGCGCAATATTTCCAACTGCTGAGGCGTGCCTTTCAGGATTCGATCAAAGTCCTTCAGCAGTGATTGCTGGTAACGATCCATCAGTCGGTTGAAGAACTTATCGCCCGTGTACAGCCATTTCACTGATCTCGACGCCTGACCGCATACCTCATAGACGTCGGCGACGCGCGCCCCGGGCGCGGCCACGCCATTCGTCATAGGGCAGAATTTGCAGTGGTAAAGGTCGACGTAGATGGCGCCCTTGTTTTCCCTAATTGCCACCAGATCAGCGATTTCGCCTTTGCCATCATCGTTGAAGACAATGGAGTAGTCATCAGCGATCCTGTCAAAGGTAAAGCCTTGTACTGAGTCATTACGTCGCTCTGCACGCATGGACTCTTGATGGATTTTCGTTGTTCCCCAATCCCAGGTTTCGAGCAAACCGGTAGGCAGTTTTACATCCATGCTGTTGAGCGAGTACTGACGGTAGTTACCTTGCACCATGGAGCCGTCGACCTTGAGCAATACAAGCGGCTCTGCATCCAGGTACGAGTCCAGTGGCATCTCGTGGGGGTAAAGTATCTTCACACCTGGACAGGAGGTCTTGTATCCGTCCTCCAACAACTTGATTGCTATGGTAGTGAGGCGACGCTCCTCGCCATCGTTACCCTCGACCAAAACCGGGATCTCCAGCGTCTGCGCACTACGGTACTCAGGCTTACCTAGCTCAACGTCGAGAAGGTTGAAAGTCTCTCCCTGAAAATACAGCGATATCCTTTGCTCGTTTTCGATCGCGATCGACACAGGCCAGTCGGCGTAGAACAGGCCTTCTGGCCATGTGTCCTTGATTTGGTCAGCACGCATGACATTTTTGAGTACGTCACCAGGGTCGATGGTGTTGTCGTTGAGTTTGACCGACATACGCTTGCACCACTCGACCCAGTAGTTGATCGGAGAGGAGTTCATCTCCCAGATCTTGCCTTTATGCGAGCAGCCAACCGTGGTTCGCTCACCATCCTCAAAACCGGTGGCGAAGATGTTGGATTTTGTCGCATTGCCCCTCTCAATGTCGCTAATTACCTGGTTGATATCGCGTCCCACGTGCATCGTAAACCGCAGGTCTTTCCGGGCGCGGGAAAGGCCAACGTTCTGCAGCTTCATCAGCTTAATGTCGTGGAGCGTACGGAAGGTCGGCTCACCATTGATGCGACGAGAGTCTTTGGTTACCAGGTTAAGAAAGCGAGCTGCCTGAGTGTCGTCACCAGAGGTGTGAATGAACAGGGTTTTCTGCGCCTTATCATAGAAAGCGATGTATAGATTCCAGTTGGTATCGACGATTTCTTCGGTCTGAGCCCAACCAACCAGCGTCTCTCGCCGAGTCACGACAATAACGGTATCCGCCTGATCATTGATCGAGATGTACTGAAGTGTCTCTCTGCGCCCATCCAGACCCTGCGCTCGCTGCGGTGTCCAGTCTTTGGGAGAGACGTGGTACGCCACGGCGCTGATTTTGGGGTTCGGGTTCAGCCCAAAAATCACCTGAGCATCGTCACCGTCAGCAAACTGCTCGTTGAAGTCCGCTTTCTCAATCTCCCGGTCGATCTTTTGCTCGCTCACGTTGCGAATGACTGCACCCCAGTCAGCACTCTCTTTATAGAGGTCGGCCATCTGGTGGTCGGTCTTCTGGTTGGCGATGTTCGCCACGAACTTGGCATCACCAAGAGCGGCATCAACCCTCGTCAACCGGCCAATGAATTGGAGCGTCACTGCCGGGCTTTGGTGTTGATCATGAATAGCGGCGATTTTGAGCTCGGGCAGATCGAAGCCTTCGCCAAGCATGTCGACACAGACGATGATCCGGTGCTTCTTTTTGACGATTTCAGCCATCACCCCGGCTTGGTTCGGCACCTTACTGTGAATCAGGACTGGCGTGAGGTCAGGGTGCTGCTTGTAAATCTCAAACAAGTCTATTGCCCGCTTGTGCGACTTGGCCCGCACCATCATCAAGTGGTTGTACCCAGCCTTGAGGTCAGCCCTAAGCAGCTCAACAGCCTTGTCCGCGATGGCCTGATCAGAAAGCTTGAGGTTGTATTCTCGCACCGGATGGAACTCGATGCCTTTGAAATAGCCATCAAGCTGCGCATCTCGGAGCGGATAGTTGTAAATGATCTTGCCGGCCAGAGCCAGACCATCCTCCCGGAATGGCGTCGCTGTGAACTGAATACAAGGTTTGCCTCTGAAGGCGGTTTTGATTCGGTTCCAACTCGCTGCCACGACATGGTGAGCCTCATCGATCATCAGGTGGCAGCATATGTTCACCAGCGCCCCCAAAGCAGCATCTTCGAATTGCAGCAAGGCCTGGGGAGTGGCCACAATGATGTTGGCAGTAGCTAATTCTGCAACCTGCGCCTCAGACAGCTTCGAATCGATGGCTGCAACAATAGGATTGCGCGCCTTGTCCGATACCGCCCCCACGGTGCGAAGCGTCTTCATCTCCGTGCACTTACCCACCAACTGCGTCCTGAGGGCGTCCGAGGGAACCAGGATCAAGGTTCTGGCCATCCTCGCAGCGATGATCAGCGCGAGCATGGTGTCGGTCTTCCCCGTACCGGTCGGCATGACCACTGTGGCGGTCGAAGCGGGATCAACCACCAGATGCCCCAAAGTGGCGTAAAGCGCAGCCAGTTGCGGCTTGCGCAGCCCTGGTGCGTTCGTCTTGGGATCGTCGAGACTGAAATTGAAGAGATGGTTTTTCCAGCTCTGGTACACATCCAAATGCGTTATGACTACATCGTCCATGGCGATAACCTAGAGGCAGAAAAACTTTTGGGAGAGGGTGGCGATATAGTAGCACGCCCCCTATTGCTTGCATGGCCTTAACCACTTAGACATAAGTACAAACCAGTCGAGCCGCGCGCAGGGTTGCCTGACTGTAGTGCCCGCTCGGTTTTGGTTTCGCCCAGCTTGCCTCCTGCGCAAGTGCAAGCGGGCTCACCTCTCTGCCTCTTGGATACGCCTGGCATGTCAAGTCTGCTGTGGGCCACGCCCCCGATGCGCATTGATTCGGCTGTAGACTGCGCTGAGTCGTCAACTACCGTACCGATCAAATCATTCATCAAAAACGCATATTCGATTCGAAAAAAACTTAACCCTACATCACTGCTATGACACCCCCACCATGGAGCCTCAAACCATGTCATTGCAGTGCCCTCGATGTAACTCACCCAAAATCGCTTCCTTTCACCAAGCCATGAAAATTGCAGCGGCCATCGGTACGGTCGGCGGAGCAGCGCGCGGCGTCAGTGCAGCGCTTGCTGGCGGTCAGGCGGGTGCTACCGTCGGCGCAGTCGCCGGCCCGTTCGGCGTCACTCTCGGAGCCGTCTCCGGCGCCATCCTCGGAGGGCTTGTTGGCGGCGCTGGCGGCTGTGCATTAGGCGCTCAACTCGGCGACAAGCTTGACCGCCATGTACTCGCCCACAACCTCTGCCTGATCTGTGGGCATCGCTTCAACCTGCCTGCTTAAACCGTCTTCTACCCCAATCTTTTAATACGCCCGGACAGTGCCACGCGATGCGTGGCGCTTTATGCCGGCTTGCACATAAAGGAATTACAACCATGGCTCATCAAATCGAACAAATGGCTTACATGGGCGCGACTCCATGGCATGGCCTCGGCAATCAGCTGACGCAAAAACAGCCGATTGAAATCTGGCAGTGTGAAGCCGGTATGGACTGGCAGATCCAGGAAAGCCCGGTGCACTTCAAAGCCGACGCTATCGGCCATCTGGGATCAATTCACCCATTCCCGGAACAAAAGGTGCTGTACCGCTCCGACACCAAAGCACCGCTGTCAGTGGTTTCCAACCGATATCAAATTGTCCAGCCGCGCGAGGTGATGGAGTTCTATCGAGACCTGACCGAGGTGTCCGGCTATGAGTTGGAAACCGCGGGCGTGCTCAAGGGCGGTCGTAAGTTCTGGGCGCTAGCGCGAACTGGTCAAAACACCGCATTGAAGGGCAACGATCAGGTTAATGGCTATTTGTTGCTTGCGACTTCTTGCGACGGAACGCTAGCCACTACCGCCACGCCGACCACCGTTCGCGTGGTCTGCAACAACACTTTGACCATCGCTTTAGATGGCACCACACGCGCCATCAAGGTACCTCACAGCACCCGTTTCGACCCACAAGTCGTCAAAAAGCAACTGGGTGTTGCTGTCTCGCAATGGGACGAGTTCATGTATCGCATGCGCGTGCTGGCCGAGCGCAAAGTTCAGTGGCATGAAGCTATGGGGTTCTTCATGAACGTGCTGTGTGAAGTAACGCCGAACAGCAAATTACCTGAAGTCCTCCCCAACGAACGTGCCCTGCGCAAAGTACAAAGCCTGTACGAAGGACGCGGACGTGGCGCAACGCTTGAGTCGGCGCAAGGCACTGCCTGGGGTCTGCTCAACGCCGTGACCGAGTATGTCGACCACGAGCGCAGAGCACGTAGCAACGAGTACCGCATGGACTCCGCTTGGTTCGGCCAGGGGGCGCAAATCAAGCAAAGAGCATTGGAGGCAGCCCTGCAACTCGCGGCCTGAAATGCCCTCTCCCCTTCAACCATAACGCCCGTTCAGCATCCAGCTCAACGGGCGTTTTTATGTCCGCAAGGTATCCCTTATGAAAGCGATTACTAGAAATGAAAATGCTTACAAGATCCGTCCGGCCCTTCGTTTAATCGGCACCAAGGAGCTCCCCCGTGAAGACTGGCTCGCTGTGCGTAAACAAGGCATCGGCAGCTCGGACGCAGGCGCAGCAGTTGGACTGAACCCTTATAAATCGCAGTTGGAGTTGTGGCTTGAAAAGACGGGACGGGATGCCACGTTAGCGAAAATAGACCCTCATGATGAGGAAAGCCCTGCCTACTGGGGCAATGTGCTGGAGCCCATCGTGGCCTGGCACTACAGCAAACGCACCGGTAAGAAGGTGCGACGAATTAACGCCGTGCTACAGCACCCTGATCCAGAACTGCCCTGGATGCTCGCCAATATCGACCGCGAAGTGAACGGTGCCGACGATGTACAAATCCTTGAATGCAAGACTGCCGGCATAAACGGAGCACGCCTCTGGAAAGAAGGCGTGCCCGAGTATGTGCAATTGCAGGTCATGCACCAGCTGGCCGTCACCGGCAAGCAGGCGGCTGATGTTGCAGTTCTACTGGGTGGCCAGCATTTAGAAATCTACCGCATCGAACGGGACGAGCAGATGATTGCTCGCCTGATCGAACTGGAACGCAAATTCTGGCATTACGTACAAACCGACACCCCACCTCCCGTCGATGGTAGCGCCTCATCTGAAGAGGCACTGCGTTGCCTCTACCCTCAGGACAACGGCCGAACCGTGGACTTCAGCGCCAATGCTGGATTGGCCGCGACCTACTTGGAGCTCAAAGCTGTTCGGCAGTCCATTACGGCAAAAGAAAGCCGCGAATCTCAACTGAAACAGATCCTGCTGCAAGCCATGGGCGAAGCCACACGTGCGCAGTTCAGCAGTGGCTTTATCAGTTGGAAACGCTCCAAAGACAGCACCGTGCTCGATGTCGAGCGCCTGCTGAAGGAGAAGCCCTATTTGCAAGTCCGCTTCAGCAGGCGCAAGGAAGGCAGCCGCCGCTTCCTTATCAACTGATCTTTTTTCCTATCTGGCCATCTTTACGAGATTCAGTTTTCGGGTGGCCATTTTCACTTCCAAGGAGAAGCACCATGCTCAAAGGCCTGGTCATTACACCGCCCGTGCTCGGACGTATTTCCATTGGCAAAATCGTCGAGAAAAACGGTAAGCGCCTACCGGAGAAAGACGATCAATTTACCATCACCTCACAGGTGCAAAGCAGGGATGGCTGGTTACTACACCCACTTAACGAAGAACTGCGCCAGGGTAAGGAGGACAAACTGCGTAGCATTCCAGTACGTCTATTGTTCAACGAACCGGAGCTAAACTTCCGGGCAGACTACACCCTGTTCGACCGGCAATCCGGACGCCCGCTATGTGTCGGCAACGGCGAAACCTGCAAACGCATGACCCAGGACGGCATGCAGTCGCTGCCCTGCCCTTCGCCGGATGCTTGCCTACTGGCCAAGGGAGGTGCCTGTAGGCCTTACGGCCGACTGAATGTGATCATTGGTGATGAGGATTCGCTGGGTAGCTTTGTGTTCCGCACCACCGGTTTCAATAGCATTCGCACCCTCGCCGCTCGTCTACATTACTTCCAAGCAATCTCAGGCGGTCGACTGGCCTGCATACCGCTGGAGCTGCGTCTACGCGGCAAGTCCACTCGCCAGAGCCACGGTACTCCGATTTTCTACGTCGACCTCACGGTACGTAGTGGCATGGACATGACCGAAGCACTACAGAAGGCGAGCGAACTTGATACACAGCGCATAGCAGTTGGTTTCGACCAGACGGCTCTGGATGACGCCGCTCGCCGGGGTTTCGGCAATGGCGCCTTCGAAGACAGCGAGGAGGACAGTCACGTCGTAATCGAGGAGTTCTTTGGAGACACGGAGGCCGCTAGCACCAAAAGCCAAGGTGAGTCGCTACCAACGACCAACTCCCTTGCGGACAAGTTGGAATCTCTCGCTTCGCAGGCCAACTAAGTCAAACCTGCCTGTGCTGAGGACATCGGCGAGGCAAAAGCTCTGGGCCCCTCATGATTGAGCCAATCAGCCGCGATCAAGTCTAGTGATAAGACGCTCCACCATATCCAGGACAAAGTCGCGGTCATGCGCCCCAAGTCTGGAGAGTAAACCATAAAGCCTGCGCGCCTGGTCCTCTGGGCGAGAACTCCCTTCGGTCAGCAAGTCAGCGGTTTCACAACCAAAAACTGCCGCCAACTCAACCAAGCGCTCGATGTTAGGCATGACAATTCCGCGCTCGATACGGGATACAGCCTCGCTTCCAATTCCAAGCTTTTCCGCAACCTGCTCCTGGTTCAGTTTGCAACGAACGCGCTGGCGGGCAATCGCCTGCCCAACGAGTTCTGCCAGCTGCTTCGATTTGGTTTTTGACATGCCACCCTCCGGTCCAACCTGGATGGTTGACCATCAACCCGTTGACATGAAGGACCTTACAGGCCGAAACTCACCTCTAAAGGTTGATATCCAACCCATCTTTTTGACTACCACCTCTTGCAAGGAGCTCAGAAAAACCATGAATGTCATAAAAGGCCTGAACGAATCGCAGATTGAAGACCTCGTGAGAAGCAAAACGTCCTTCGAGATCCATGGCCTCAGAGGTAACTTCATGCCAGGTATCAAACTTGTCGAAACCAAGATTGAAAGCCAGGGACTGAAGTGTCGAATCAAAAGCGACGTGAAAAGCGCTATCGCTCAAGGCGGTATATTGGGCGCTGTAATTGGAGCTGCATCTCTGCCTGTTGGGGTCGTATTAGCCGCTGCGGCTACCGTCGCCAGTACTGGCCATACTCTAGCCACCTACAACCCCGACTACGAAATCATAAAAGACTACGTTAATAAAAAACTGAAAGTCATCTACAAAAAATAGCAATCAACACCGTCAGCCCGCGCTCGCACTCACGCTCACGCTCAAAAAGCCTATGAATACCGACCGCAACCAATAAGAATTAAAATATTGGACATTCCAAATGGTAAATATCAGCCTACCAAAAATAATACTAAGCACTAGTTTTATAAGCGCAACATTTTTTGCTTACGAAGCTTTTACAAGAAACACCGTAGAAAATTTAGACTCACATAAAAAACTAATCGACTCTGGACTTTCTGAACACTGGAAAAGTGGGAACGTTATTTTGTTAATAAGGCACGAAGAGCGCTGTGATCGTTCAAACAACCCCTGCTTAGGCCCAGACGAAGGAATCACAGCTCTTGGAAGCGAGAGAGCAAAAGAAACAGGCATTCGTTTAAAAGCACACTTTGATTTTGACGATGCTGATATTTTCACCAGCCCAATGACTAGAACAGTTCAAACATCCGACTTCATGCTAGGCAAAGCGAGCCTGCTATCCGATAGAGAGGCCATTTGCGGAAACGACATCGTGGATAAGCTACTCGAACACAAGAACTCCGGCAGAAATCTTATAGTGATAACCCACAACACCTGCATGAAAAATTTAATAAGATCCAGCGGACACAGACATTCATGGAGCCCCGAATACGGGAGCCTCCTATTTGCAAAAACTACAAGCAAAAATGAAATACAGATTGTCGGCACGTTAAATGCTGACGACATCCCTAAACACCCATCGCCGATTTAACACCAAAAGCCATTCACAAAGAACTTACAAAAGAATCCAACCGTTTCCCTCCTCCCACCCTGAGTTTAAGACAGTGAATATAAAATCAGTTGCACTCAAAGCAGCAGGCTGCTTGGCGCTTGCACTTTCATTGAACGCACAAGCCGAAGTTGACTACGGGTACATGTATCCACCCATGTTGCCGAATGAACAAACCATGAACGATTTACCGTATGCCATTCCGTGCGCAGAGGCCAAAAACCAGTATGGGGCAAAATTCTACCGCTGCACCTGGTATAGCATTCCAAGAAATATTACTCAGTGGAATGCACAGCAGCAGCGCAACGTCACCTTCAGCAACCACATCAGCGGCAAATGCCTGCGAGGTACTTGCCGTGCGTCCAATGGCTCAGGCATCTATGGCATGTACGGCCAAGACCTCAGCTTTAGTCTCTCTATTTACTATTACATCTATGAAAGTGAAGATGGTTATCCGATTGCCTATCGCATGGATGGTGGACCAAATAAAAAGGGGAAAGAGGTTACCTATGCTCAATCCCGAAAAATACTTCAGGGCTTTTTGCTAGATCACGGCATCAGCAAAACGAGCGCAAAAGACGCTATTGCTACCTACTCGTTGGATGCGAATGCAGCGAGGGATTCGTCAGTCGATGACGCGCCACAGGTCGAAAAGACACCAATGACAAAACCCACAAAAGCCATTGAAGTAAAAGAAGCCTGGTGCAACCCGCGTGCAGACGATGAATGCAAAATCAATGGAAAGCACCTTCCAAAGGCGGAGCTCAAGCAATACCTGCCAGCGGTTTACGAACTGGAAGTACTAAATGCAGGCGGGTACTGCGAACATCCGATTTGCTATGACAAAAACGACAAGCCAATAGGAATTCACTAAAAAGAAGGCATGGGATTCGCCCCATGCCTTTATTTTTTCTTCTTAAGAAAATCGTTGCTAAAAAGCGAAGCAAAGATCGAAGCACAAGCTACCAGATAATACTTCAGTAGTTCTCTGATCTTTATTCATCACTCAAAAACGGGCCAGCATAGCTGAGAAACTCTGCATGTGGCACTCGTTGCTCAATCCATCTGTATGGCTTGGATGGGGGCGTTTCACGGTGCTCACTAACGGTCATAATCAATCGACGCTTGGCCCGTGATACGCCAACAAAGAAAGCACAACGCTCTTCGTCTGCCTTTCCCCAGAATGTCTGGTTTTCGACGCCAAGGAGGATGACCGAATCGAACTCCAATCCCTTGCTCTTGTGCATCGTCATGATGCGTACCGCCTGGTCATCCGAAAAACGCTCAAGGGCCTTGGGCAGATCAGGTTCAATTTTGAGCAATTCCTCAATACGCAATCTAGTATCCCGAATAACATCCTTAAGCCTGTCGTAAGACTCATAGTCCGGGGAAAGCGCGCTCAGGGTTTCGATACTAACTTGTTTCAAGAACGCCCGAACGGCCTCCCACCAACCTGAATACGGCACGTCAAGAAGCTCCGCTACATCAGCTTCTTTCCGCTGACGCTTGATCAATCGGTCTACATCCTTGCGAGTGCTGGATTGGATTTCATCATCCGCGAAAGGGATCAACTGATTCATCAACCGAACCCAGGCTTTGGGCTCACGCTGGCCATAAAGACAGGACAAATAGTCCACGATCAAGCGAGCTGCCGGTTCGACCGTGATGTCCTGCATCTGTTGTTCGTTACGAAAAGGAATGCCCCGCACCTCTAACTCAGCCATGAGATGGTCGGCATATAACTCCAACTGTTTGGAAACCAGCACCGCGATTTCGGAGGGGGGGAGCTGGTCAACCCTTATCCAGTTGGCAATCAAATCCGCCAAGCACTCAGCCTCTCTGTGGCTGTCCTCAAATTGCCACGCGAAAACCTCACCTTCATCACCGGCAAGCTGCTCGCCGAGCATAGCTGACGCAGGATCAAGAACACGGATGATCTCGTTCTGCACTCGAAGTAAGCGAGGCAGAGAACGGAAATTTCGGTACATGTTGAGCGGTACTGCAGCAAAATCAGCAGCGAAGGTTTCAAAGATGCCATCAAGGGCTCCGGCCCAGCCCATAATTTTTTGTTTGGTATCACCAACGGCTGTGAGACGTATGCTGGTGCCCTGAAAGGCAAGCTTTATTAGGTCGTACTGCAGATTGGTACAGTCCTGAAACTCATCCAAAAAAACATCGCTATAGGTTTGGCGAATGGCGTTCCGGGCCACTTTAGACGTCTGCAGTATCTTTATAGCCAACGGCACCAAGTCACCGAACACAATTTGATTTCGGGAGGGCTCTACCTTCCTATCGGTGATTTTGTAACCCGCGTCCAGAGCATCTTTCCCCACCAGAACTGGCCGAAACCGATCGATTATCCGTTTAGCAAAGGCATGGAAGGTAAAGCTATCAAAGCGAGAAGCCAGATCAGTGCCACAGCGACGCTGAACCCTCTCTTTCAGGTTCTTGCTGGCATCAACTTTGAACGAGATGGCTAGTATCCGCTTTGGATAACGACAAGTGCCGGTGCGTAAAAGAAAATCTGCTCGCTGTGCAAGCATCTCCGTCTTGCCGGCACCAGGTCCTGCAGTCAGGGCAAGACACTGCTTCTGTTCCTTGGCTGCGAGGAGGGCATTCGGTTCAAGCGTCAGCCCATCAGCAGGCTGCCAGGCTTCGACTGCAATCATTCCGGCAGGTCCGCTAGCTGGGCGATGACAGCATCTGTCAGCCGACTCAGGGATGCAGGCATTTTTTCAAGCAACTCCTGGTCACTTAATTGAGCAAGTGCACTGATATGCGCCGCGGGCTTACTGCCAAGCTTGAAGCACTGATGGTAGGTGCCAAACAGCTTGAGTTCGTCGTCACTGTATTGAGATGAGTCGTGATGGCTTTTCCCGAGAACAGCCTTGATAACACCAGCATCTGGTATCTCCAGTTCAACGCCATAAGCATCTGGGTAAGCGAGAAGCATCGAGAAATCGAGATCCAGTGGATTGGAGAAATAGATGCCTCGCGCCTCAAAAGCCGCTAAATAACCGGGATGTTCACGCACCTTATGCTCATCGGAGTTCCACTTGGGAATTCCATGATCTTTCGGAAGGACCTTATCCGCTCGAAACACCCGCAACTGATCGTTTACGTATTTGAACCGACCCCACCCTGCCTGATGGCGGGCCACATCGAAATCCAGCAACGTTAGATATGGAATCTGCAGAGCCTCCAGCAGACGCCAAAAATGGTTGACGTGCCGGCCCCCCAGCGGTGCTATCACGACAGCTGACTCATCAATCGGCGCGCCTTTGGCCCGCAATAGACGTGGCAATACGATCTCCTCGCTGTCCCCTTCGCCAAGGACAACCAATCGAGAGAAGTAAACTTCAGGGAATACCTGCACTGCCTCGCGCACGAATTTGTGTGCATCGTCTGTTTTTTCAGGCAACTGAATGCAGGTTACGCGCGATTGTCGCGCCTCAGTCAGCCGCAAGTAGCGGATGTGCTCAGGTTCGACGCGCCGAAGCATGGAAGGTGCATGCGTAGCGATGAGGGCTTGAGCATCGCCTTGGCTTGTCATGGCATTCAAAGCACTGACAATCCGTCCCAAATAGTGCGGGGAAAGACTGTTCTCAGGCTCTTCAACGGCAACCAGTGTAAAAACCGGGGGGCGCAGCTTGTCAGGATCGAAGGACTTGTCTTTCTCTGCTAAAACGGCGCGACCTATAGCCTGCGACGACAGCACAAGAGACAGATAGAGCATCGACTTCTGGCCATCACTCAGCCGAGAAAAATCGACCAAGCTTTCATCATGCCCTGGCGTGAACGAGACGGACATATGCCGCAACAAGGCCTCAATCTCAGAGGCTACAAAGGTAACTTTGGGTTCGGCAAAGAAACTGCCTTTGTGCAGCGATGCCCATGTCGCTTTCAACTGCTCGCTGAACACATTGACTGATGGGTTGGATGCCAAGCTATCGCTTATGCCGTCTGTGAGCCCCTTAATGACGTCTCGCTCTTTGTCCCATTGCACGGCTCGGAGTATCCGCCCAAGCAATGCGTTGGCTCCATAAGCGATGTGATCGGCAGGGTCACGTCGTGCGGGCAAGTAGTGGACATGTATATGGCTGCGTTCGGCTCGCGGCACTTGCGCAGTGGTGAGCGGAGAACCATCTAGATTGACGTCCAGTACATAAACAAAGGTTTCTTCGATGTCGCCATCGAGCCCCATCGCTGCACTAAGGCGGAAACGCACTCGCGGAATACCATCCGGTTCGTCTAGGCGCATGTGACCAAAATGAGGAGCAACCGTGTTGTTGTCTTCATCCCGCGTCAGTTCAGGGAAAAGGAAATCTGCTTCAATCCAAAGCTGCCGCTCTTCCGGAATAACCTCTTCATCAAATGGGATGTGGAAGTCAGAACGCTGGATACGACGCTGAGACGGATCAAAAGCGAACAGGCGGCATAGTGCTTGGAGCGCAGCTGTCTTGCCAGAACCATTAGGACCGATCAAGTAGGTAATGGCTTCGAGGCCGACCTCAGTAGTTCCAGGGCCGTAAGATTGAAAACTCGATAGGCGCAGCGTCTGTAGCTTCATACTGTTTATCTTCCTTGTTGTTACTTACAGCTCGCGCTACTCAGCACACGCCGCCGACCATGCCAATGAAAATCAGAAGGTTGGCAGTAAGGTTGCAAATACGCTTCTGTGGTTTTCAGTCACGGCAGATTACCTTACACCACCGTGACCTGGCCGTTCATCAGCATGGGCAGCAGCCAGTCTCGGAGCTGAGCCAGTTGCTGGTTTTCTTTAGTGTTGTTGGCGATTTTCTCGAACACAGGCTCAACAACTGCTGCAAATCTCTCGATGACATCTTCCGTTGGAATTGCCAGCTTGGTTAGTTCAATATCATTCGAGACAATGGAGTTGAAGACGGAGCCAGAGGACTTAACCTGCAGGTGATGGATCAACTCTTTAGCGAGAAAGAACAGAAATGTTTGACTGATTCCTGGCTTGGCGCGAAGAGCGTAGCAAGATTGATTCATCGCCATATCGACACCGGCCAGCACTAATCTGCCCACGGAACCACGAGCGGTAATGAAAACAGTATGCTTGCCGAAGAGCTTGGTACTACTGCCTTTAAGGCCTTCTTCAGTGATGAAGTCCGCCGTAGAAAATTTGAAGATAGTCCCATCGGCATCGGTTGGGGTAAAGAAAGGAATATCACCGTTCCAGTACTCAGTATTCTTTTTTGTAGGCGTGCCACCGCCAAACAGATCAGCGACGGCCAGAATGTTTGAGTCTGTCCACCCACCCGGAATCTCCCGCTTCAGAGTAGTGTTGTAGACCATCTTGCCGCTGGAAGATCTGTAGGGTTTGCGGCTGGCATCAGGGAATTCGAACTGCACAAACCAGTAGTCGTACAGCGTCTTGGCCATCGCCTCCAGCTCGGCGTTAATCCGGTTGTTGCAGTCGATCTTGGCGTCGAAGGTAGAGAGGACAGCGGCAATTTTGGATTGCGTTGGCTTGTCAATGTCCGGGAAAGCGATTTCCTTTGCCGAGCCAATATTGAAGTGCTTTTGTATGGCGCCAACTAGCTGGCCCTTTATTTGTGAGTGAGTGACTGAGTTGATGTAATAAGAGACAAAGTGAGGATTGAGCTTCTCACCACACCTTATTATCACCAAATCTGAGCAATTTGCCTCCTCCAAAAAATCAGGGATAACACAGGATGCTCCTGGGCTTCCCGTCCTAACAACAGCCACGTCACCCGGCCTTAAAGTTGACTTTTTGATTTTGTTATGAAATTTACTCGTTACATATTTTAGATTGGAGGGATCGAAGAAAAAGGGTCGAATATTTAATGAGCGAAGAAAGGGAATGCCTTTATCGACATACTCACTTGCCATCGATCCAACGTAACCAACAGTAATCCTTTCAGCTAGATCGCCAAGGAGTTTTGTCTTTTTGGCTAGCATTTACTTGAACTCCAATGATTTTACTTTCGAGAGTATTTGGAGTTCTAGATTCGACGATAAAGAAAACAATTTCTCCAGGTTTTCGCTAAAGCCCTGCATTTTATCACCGAACTGCTCCGGAGTTAGGTCAGAGTATTTGATCCTCACTTCAAAATACTGCCCGGCACTCAGACTGTAATTCTTGGCGGCGAGTTCTTCGTAACTCACCACTTTGGAGAAATCCTCCACTTCTCGTTTATCGTTGAAAGTGGCGATAATGTGGTCTTCCTCGGCTTCGGAAAGAAGGGTCTTCTGGTTCTTACCATCCTTGACCTTGGTTCCGAGATTGGAGGCATCGATCAGCACCACGTCTTCTTTATTGGCGGCATCGATAAATAGGATGGACACATTGGTGCCGGTAGTGGCAAAGATATTGCTGGGCATGGATACAACGCCGGCCAGCATTTTGTTATCCACCAAATGCTTGCGGATAGCCTTGTCTAAACCACTTTGTGTAGTGATGAAGCCAGTGGGCACTACCACAGCCGCTTTGCCGCCGGGTTTCAGCGAATGGATGATGTGCTGCAGGAACAGCTGATAAATGGCCATCTTGTCGACGGCCTGCTTGGGGATGCTCGGCACCCCGGCGAAGAAGCGCTCTTGATGCTCATTGCTATCCAGCGCGTTACGGAAATCGCTGAAGTCCATCTTGAACGGTGGATTGCTGACGATATAGTCGAATTTTTTAAGCGCTTTGCCCTCCCGATGGTAAGGGTGAAGCATAGTGTTTCCCTGGATGATGTTAGGGATGGAATGCACTAGGTTGTTGAGGATTAGGTTTAGGCGTAGCAGGCTGGATGACTTTTGTGAAATGTCCTGCGAATAGATGCTGCAACGCTGCTCGCCGATGGCGTGGGCGATATTCATCAACAGGGTGCCGGAACCCGCGGACGGATCGTAGCAACTCACGTTCCTGATTTTTCCGCGCACCTTCTCCGGCACTAGGATGGCGGCCATAATCTGAGCCACGGAGTGTGGCGTGTAGTACTCGGCGTATTTACCACCACTGTTACTGTTGTAGTCTTTGATCAGGTATTCGAAGAGCGCGGCGTAGAAATCGTACTTCTGGGTAAAGATACGCTCGAAGCTGAACTCCACCAGCTTGTTGATCAGGGCGCGACAAAAATTGTCGCGTTTGGACGGGTCGGAGATGTATTCGCTGACGCGGTCAAACAGCGTGACCTTGGCTCCGCCATCGGTTTTCACCGCGAAGATGTCGTTGTTGGTAATGGCGATGTCGCGCAGGGTGTCGTCAAACAGCTTGGCGAATTCTGGCTCATTCTGCCGGCCAAACAGATGAGCTAGAAAGTGCTCTGGCTTCAGGCGTGGAGTGTCAGGTCCCAACTGCAATTGCAGCATTTCCAATTCATCTGCACTAAGGCCAGCCATGGCCTGCTCCCAAGTGAGGGCTTGGCTTAGCTCAGGACGGATTTTCTTCGCTTCGAAGGTGAATTTGTCATTGAGGAATTTGTAGAGAAAGACCTGGGTGATGATCTTGAATTCGTTGCCGTCGTTGCCCAAACCGTAGTCGGCGCAAGTCGACTTAAGGCTGTCAATCAGCCGGCGAGTGCGTTGCTCAAATTCCTGCGTTACCACGTACGTGTTCCTATTCGGGTGCCTGAGGCAAATTCATTGATATATTCGGCCACCACCAACTGGTTGATGGTGCGGGAAGCGTCTGGGGTAAGCTTAATCTTCTGGTGGTTTTGGAACTCGCCAATCACGAGCGGCATCATCATCCCTTCGAAATAGCTTTCATTACTCACGAGCTGGGTGTTCTGTAACACCTGCTCGTCGGCCTGTTGTTTGACGCCAGAGAGAGCCTCAAACAGGCGGCGTTCGGTTTGCGTGAGGCCACCACGCTCTTGCAGGCGCTTGTGTATGCGGGTGTATTTGGCATCGCCCTGATACTTGGCACGTAGCTGGTTATTCTGCCGGTTGAGCTCTTTGACCTGGTCATGAATCGCGTTGAGCGCGCCGATATTGGCGGTCATTTCGTCTTGGGTGACTTCGTTGAGTTTTTTCTTCTTGAAAAGCCGCTCCAGCTCCTGTCTCAGAGTGATGAACTTGGGGTCTTGCTGATCGAAATTGTCGGCCAGTGCTTCGCGGGTCTGGCGCAGAGTGTTCTTGAGCTTGTCAGCCAGTACCAGCTCTTCTTCCCGGATTTTGGTGAACATGAACAGCACATCTTCCAGCGCCACGTTGAGCAGGTTGCTGGTGTCAGTGCTGGATTCGATGCTCTCTTTCAGGTTGAGCATGTCGAGGTGGTTGCAGGTTTCGCGGTAGAGTTGGTTAAGCTTCTGAAAATCAAGCTGCTGCAGGAGTGCGTAGTCAGCCTGCAGGCGAATCAGGTTATAGAGGCTGCGAGCGTCGCCCAGTGCTTTCTTGAGCGCCAGCACCGTGGCGCGATCCTGAATTTGGGTGATCTGCCGCGAAAACTCTTCGGCGTTTTCGATGTTGAAGCTGAATAGGATGTCCTTTATCGCTTCGATTTCCTCGGCGATTTCTTCAGCGGATTTGAACAGGTTGGAGTAGTGCTCAAACTCATCGCCTAGCTCGGCCTGCAGCTCGTCGAAATAGGCCTTGTTGGTGGCCTCGAACTCCTTGCGGATGTCAGCGAAATCGACCACATAGCCGTAGCGAAAATCCTTGTAAGTGCGATTGACGCGGGTGAGTGCCTGCAGCAGGTTGTGTGAACGGATTACACGGCCAAGGTAGAGCTTTTTTAGGCGCTTGGCATCGAAGCCGGTAAGCAGCATGTTGTAGACAAACAGCAGGTCGATCTTGCCTGCCTTGAAGTCTTCCACCCATTGCTTGCGCTCCTCCTTGCTGCCCACGTCGTGCAGAATCAGTGCGGCGCGTTTAGCGCGGTTCTCCAGCAGGCTGCGGGCGGCATAGCTCCCAGGCTGCGTAGCAGCGATCAATACTTGCGAGGAATCCTGCTGATTGTAGCTGGGCTGGCCTTGCTTGGCATGAACAGCGTTGAAGATCTCGAACATCTGCCGGGCCTGATCGGCACTGTCACAGATCACCATGCCGCCAATGCTGGCATCAGATAGCGCACCGCGGCTCTTTTCGAAATCACGCACGATATATTCGAGCATAGGCTCGACGAACTTCGGGTGGGCGTAGATAAGCTTACGGTCGATATCTCCTTGCTGCAGTTCTACCGCGGCTAGCGCTTCCTGAAGGACCATTCTGTAGTTGGTGGCAATTTCTTCACGGATCAGGCGCAGGGTATAGCCGTCGGCGATGGATGCGTTGTAGTAGTACTTGTGGATGTAGTCACCGAACAAGGCGCGAGAGTTGAAATCATCGCCCAGCAACGGGGTACCCGTAAGACCAATTTTGATGGCGTTGCGGTCCGACTGACTAAGGTTCGCGAGGAAGCTGCCTTGCGGATTGTAGCTTCGGTGCACTTCGTCAAGAAAGTAGACGCGCTGGATATTGACGTCGTAATCCTCGGTACGCACCACGTCCGGGTCATCCTGAAATTTCTGGATGTTAACCACAGTAATTTCTGGCCTGCCACTGTGGTTGTGCAGCACCTGAGTGGCCTTAATATCGCGAGCGAAAGCTTCGCGGCTGTCGACCGTGTGGACGATTAGCCCACGGCCACTGAATTCGCGCTGAGCCTGAATAAGAAGATCAAGCCGGTCGACGATGAAATAGAACTTGGGAATTATGCCCTGACGCTGGAAGTAGTCCGTTAGAAAACGGGTGTTGTAATAGGCCAGCGCGGTTTTCCCGCTGCCTTGGGTGTGCCAAATGATGCCCTTGCGTACACCAGCATTGAGCTTCTTCTCAATCGCCTTGGTGGCGAAAAGCTGCGGGTAACGCATGACGTGCTTTTGCAGGCCATCTACCTCGTTGACATACACGAGCGCAAAACGCAGTAGAAACGCCAGGCGTTGGTGGCTGAACAATGACGTGCAGATGCGGTTGGTCGGAGCATCGGGATCTTTGTTACTTAGAAACTCCGGGCTGTGCTTAATAACGTTGAGATTGTTGTCGCGCAGCACTGTGTTCTCGACGTCATCATCTTGTGCGACTAGCAGCTCGGCCAGATTCAACGCTTCCTCTTCACGGAAGTAGTTAAAGATCGGCATGTCATACGAAGGACTGCCATAGAACGCACCTTCGATGGGCTGCGGCGAACCGTCTTCGTACTCCATGTTGTTGGAGAAAACCATCAGCTGGGTGATGTTGATGAAACGACGGAAGCGCGGATTGCGGCAGCGCGTGATGATGCGGTTACGCTCAGCCAGTACGCCTTCGCGGTTGTGGGGCTTCTTAACCTCAATAAAGGCCAGCGGCATGCCATTGATAAGCAGGGTGATGTCGGGCCGAAACTCGTCGTCGCCGTTTTTGCAGGGCAGCTCGGTCACAACGTGGAAGCTGTTGTTGTCGAAATTATCGAAGTCGATTAGACGGATGCCCGAACGCTCGGTGAGCTTGTCGTAGAACGCCTTGCCGAGGTCTTCGTTATCCAACAGAAGCTTGACCTCGGCCAGCAGACGGTCGATGTCATCGGCATCTACCCCAGGGTTGATCCTAGCCAGCGAAGAACAAAAAAGCTCCGAAAAGATATTGGTTTGCTCATCCCAGGAAGCCCCCTTCAGAGAGAGGTAGCTGTAGCCCAGGCGAACCAGGTGCAAGATGCAGGGGATTTTGACGCGCGAATCTTCACTGAAAACCATCAGATGTGCTCTTCCTTAATGCAATGCGCTAGTTGTGTTGCGCTACGGTGTTAGAGGCATCATCCGCCCCTCCAACACGCACCCATTCATCCACCTCGGAGAGCTGGAACTTCCAGAGCCTGCCAATTCGATGAGCCGGCATGCCCCGCCGTTCACGCCAGCGATATACCGTGTCCTTGGCCACACCCAAGTGAAGGGAGACCTGCTCGGCAGTGACCCAAGGTTCAGTATTCATGGTGGACACGCTCAAGCTGCCATAGTCGGTTAAAGTAGGTCAAAGTCTAACAGTATCGATATGTCGTCGTGCAGGCCTCACTCGCATCTTCATCAGTTCAGTCTGATCTCTATCTCGCAGAACACTTGCATGGGCAACCGATGCACAACGGCGTGATATCGACGATCCACGCCTCGCGGCAGACCGCCTCACCGCTGGGAATTTGCTCAATCCGGTAGAGCCCAGGTCGCAGCACCATCACCTGTGACACGTCCATCTTTGCAGGATCGACTTTCTGCTGCAGATCGTGCTTGGATCGCTGGCGGGATTTGTTTCGCTTGCCGTATTCGGGGTTAGCTTCCCGATAATTACGCCAATATTCCGGATGACGATCCAGCCAAGCACGCTGATTGCGGCTCTGGTTATCCCGATAATCAGAATCGCTTTGCATCTTTTCGCGCTGCCAGCGCTGGCGTCGTACCCGTTAACAGGCTGGTAGCGAACAGTAGGTTTGGTTGGGTACTTGGGGTCGTTTTTTTCAAACGACAGGCCACAGCAAGCGCGGATCTTGTTGGACATCAACGTTCTCCATATGAAAACTCATATGAGGACTACAACCCAAAAATAATGGGTTCCATTTCGACGTATGGCATTGTCCAGCGAGCACCGGGACAGCAGTAAGGCTTTCGCTGCCATTCACTGGAAACCACCGACATCAAGTTAACGGTCGGGGGGTAGCTACGTGCCCCATCCGCAAGCATCGAGCACCGACGGGCTTCAGCCGCAACTGCTGATCATCCTTGACCAGGTAGCGCATCGCATAGTGGACATGACTGCGGATCTTCAGGTCACTACGAAGGATCATGCCTATACCCCGCCGGTCTCCATCCCTACCCTTATATTCTTCCTTCTCGTGGTTGCAGCTGTGGGAGTAGCCCTGCCCCCTAGTAACGTGCTCCCACAACTCACCAATCTGCTGGGCCTTGTAGACGTCAGCCCTTACCTCGTTACCGTTGAAGAAGAAAGCCACATGGATGTGGTAGCCGCGATCCTCCCCCTGCTCTACTGCGCAGATATAGCCAATGAGGTAGTCGAAAATCGGGTTACGCTCACGCTCAGCTAGCAACCGGTCTAGATCGTCGAATACTTGCTCGACACGCAGCCTAGTCTGAACCGTATGGCGGTAATACAGATTGACCCGAACGATCAGGGTCCGCGAGTAGCGATCAACCATAGCGTCCGAGTAGTCACACACACGGTCCGCCTGCTGCTGAGCCAGATATCGACGATCACCCTTCTGGCGGCGATACCGCTGCTCACCTGTTAGCTGACGGATACGCTCGACGAGCACGTTCATGCTGCGGTGGTGGTCGAGGTAGGCCGTGCCCTCTTCATTTAAGCAAACAGCCCCGGCAGGGCTCCGCTCCAGACCAATGTCCTGACAAGCCTCCCAGAACGCTTGCAGGTGTTCGCTGTAACGGTATTGGCAACGGTCATCGAATAAATCAACCATCTGCTGAATACGATCGAAGTAACGGGAGAGCCTCGTCCGCTCCGGCTGCTCATGAGCTGAGCGTATGCCTAGCAACCGGAATGCAGGGCTGTCGTATTGCTCGATGGACTTGACGAGCCGCTCAATCTCGATGGCGATATCGGATTGGGAGAGGCTGGTGTAGGGGCAGCAGTTACTCATGATTGTGTACCTGGTTGGTTGTTTTCATACCAGATACCGACTGTGCAATTTATAACCGGCGACCCACTCCCTTGATAACCAGCGATGACTGGACCATAGGGAGATTATTCATAGGTCGTTGATGACTGTCTCATGGCTAGTAGATTTGTAGTGAATGTCTACCTAGGAGCTATATAAATAGATGCAGCTCCGACTCAAGTGAACGCTCCCGACCAGGCAGGACAATAAGGATCAAAGCTCCCAAGCCTGCCGAGAAATTTACCCAACCACCTTCTGAGGGAGTTAGCCGAGAGTACACCCATCCCAGGCCGCATAAACGCCATGACCGGCAGCGAGCCGGTCATGGCGTATCATGAGGAATCGTGACTCAGACCCGTCACCGTGGTCGCCGGCCTACATCTCTTTAGCCAAATCACGCGCACTGATCCGCGCTTCGATCCAAGCCTCGACCTCACTTTCTACCCACGCGACCGCACGCTCCCCTAATGACACAGGCTTCGGGAATCTGCCCTCGGAGATGTATTTGTACAGCGTCGAGTTCTTAAAGCCTGTAGCCGCCAGCACGTCTTTCTTACGGAGCAATTTTTTCATGGCCGCAGCCCTCTGATTGGTTCAGAGGATGGGGAAGCCTTATAAAAAATGACCGGTCCCTCTACGGCCTGAGCCGTGGCGCGGTAAGCAGTCCCAACGCATAGCGCTGCTCCAGAGGAATATCCGCCTCACGCTTGAACGCCGCGACACTCCCCACGGCCTCATATCCAAGGATTAAACAGCCCTGTTCAGTAGCCTCCAGAGCCAACAGAGTAATAGCTTCATAGCCTCGCTCAGCAGGCACAGGGATGACGCACAACTCTAACCAGTCGAAGAAAACTTCAGACGTCTCTTGGAATCGTGAGCAGTACTCCTTCGCCAGCTCCACCGCCAACTCACGGAAGTGCTCAATGATCACCTCCCAGCCACTCTCTCCCAGCTCAGCATCCAGCGGTGATGACGGGGCAGGCTTGCGCAAATCCCTAGAGATCCTTTTTCGCAGCTCATCATCGACGTGGTCTGCGTGTGCTCCGAGAGCAGACCAGTGATGCGATAGTAGGTACGAGGCGTACTGTGATAGTAGCAACTGCAAGACTGCAAAGACTCGTGGGCGCTGCCGCCAAAGAAAGCGGACTACAGGCCTAGGGGTCGTGCTCGCGTTACCCAATGACTTTTTAGCCGCGCTGACGTCATTGCGAAGCCTATCGCCATGATGCTGAAACCACCGATCACTCGATTCGTGGGTCCAATGACTCAACACCTGAACATCCGTCGTTTGAGTCAGTTGACGATGACCCAAATTGAGAAAATAGGTACTCATGGCCTTCCTGGCAAAAATCGACGAAGACACTCCAGGTACGTAGCTACGAATAAACCCCAGATCCATCAGCCTACGGATCCTTTGCCTCAAACTGGCGGGCACCAGCCCCGTCAACTGAACCAGCTTCACGCTTCCAAGCTGACTGACCACCCCAAAAGCATCTGCGTAGCTCAAGAGGGTAGCCAGCAACAGTCGGTTAGCCAGACTGAGGTTGCCCCGGCGTCCCGGCGGAACCGGTTTACCGAACTCATTAACCGACTTCAAGGACTGGACTACTTCCGCACCATCACCGCCTTCATCAGGCCCCACCGCACGAATGACCGGGCCAGCGATCAGGCGCTTAATGAGTCCCTCGTGGATGACGGTCGGCACCATAGCCTTCTCGAGCGCGACCGCAAGAGCGGCTTGAACCTTATAAGTGTGATTGGGCCTTCCGGAAGACCCAGGCGTTGACACCGGCAGTTTAACAAGCCACCCGGAATCAACGAGCTGCGCTAAAGCCGATGCAACAACGCGAAGCGGAAGACCGAGTTGACTCGCCCGCACCTCACCACTGCACGGGCCTCCTTCGGCCAGTCCGTAACGCTGCACAAACGCCACCAAGACAAACTTCACCTCCGGCTCGACGCGCTTGAGTGGCATAGCTAAAACGCCAAGGTAGTAGCTCAACTCGCTCTCTCAATCATTAATTTATTACCGTTAATATACCCTATATGAATGCTTTCATGCTGACAGCAATAAAAACGCATAACGTAACGCATAACAGGTTACAAAAATCCTCTATTCGGGTATAAACCATCCCTGAGAGGAGTACCTAAATGGCTATGAAAAAAACCGGACTGGACTGGCTGAATCATCGCGATAAAGCCCAGCTCATATGGGCCACTGAATACCTAAGACGCCGCGGCGTTAATAGCCTCTTCGGCCTTGGAGCGGTGACCCACAACGATTTATTAGAAGCGGGCAAAGCACTTGAAAGCTCACCTAGCGGACTGATCACACTCAACGCCATGAAAAATGCATGGCGCCAGAAGCAGTACCGCAGCGCTGACAACGGCAGACAAGCGCGAACGTTTTCACTTCCAAGCACTGCGATAAAAGCCCTTTCACTACTAGCGAAGAACAACGACGGCCAGAGCAATACGGCCCAACTCATTGCTCTGATCGAGAATGCAGATGAAGGACGCCGCAAAATGCAGGAGGATGTTCGGCAGCAGGCCATTAAGGAAAAAGCAGCACTTCGCAACGAGCGACTAAAGTCGGCCCGCTATAAAGCGCAATTGGAGATCACCACACGACACCTGGAGCAATGCTTGAACGGACTGGCAAAATGGGAACTGTCTATGGCGGAAGCCCTGCCCCCATTCAATGGGGATGAAGCAGAAGCAGACAAGTTGGCAAAGAAGAAGTTGGATCAGGTAAGGCGGGACATTCAGAAAGCAATCCTGAAACTGGACATTGCGACGCCCAGAGATGGAGTGTCACCATAATTTTTACCAACGCGCTTATGCCAAGGCCAGTACTGTCATAGCTTCAGACGCCCTTGCTAAGGACAGATCATGATCCGGTATTCCAAAAAGTATTCCAAAGAAAATTCAAAACCAAAAATATCTATATAAATCAAAGTCTTATTATTTCAGTTCAGATTACCCCGGCCCACCAATTCGAAGCATCGACAGAACCCGCCTAGTGCGGGTTTTGTTGTTTCTGGGGTTTGGAAAGCCCAGCCTGCCTGCCCTCGGATTTTTCCTTCAAGATGTAGCGCCTTTGATGAACTGGCGCACATCCCAACACAACGGTAATTTCCCACAGTCGCTGCTCATCAGCGACCGGCTTTGACAGGCTGAAAAGTGTAACCTTTCACACCCCTTGATTTAGCGGCATGCTTTGCGTGTTCCGCCTCGTTCATGGCGGCTGTGCGTGGGGCATCTTCGGGTGCGCCGGGTTCCTACACTTCCGGCCTGTCAACCCGCGTACAGCTGCCACCCAATCCTGTTTGACAGCAGGGGGCGGTAGCTCCTCAAATAGTGTGGGAGCTTCATCATGAAAAAAATCACCCCCAACCCCCCAACCACCAACATCTTCACCATCGCCGATAACATCGCCCCCGAAACCCTCCTGGTCCAGGCCAGCGAAACCCTCGCATCCCTGAATGCCATGACCACCGACCTCGCTTTCGAGCTCGACGGCTCGACCCGACAAAAATGGCTCGCTGCCCAACAGTTAATCGTCCTGAGCGAGCTGTTGATCGACCGCGTGTTGAACACACAATCCTTCACCCACGAACTACCTCAGCCATAAAAACACCAAAAGGCGAGACGCCTGACAACGCCTCGCCCTCTGGAATCCCCCCACACTTCCCATTAACCTGACGCCCTCTATCAGACAACCGGAAGTCCGATACCCGTGTTCAAGCCCCTCGCTGTCATCGCGCTCGCCTGCGCGCCTTTGCTTGCCAACGCTGCCGACCTGGCCGGCGTGTGGACGGGCACACTCGGCAAGTCCGCTATCACCGCTTGCTTCAACGGCGCCCATGGCTCCAACGGCAGTTATTACTACCAACGCATCCTCACGCCTATCCAACTGACTCAAGCCAACGCCAGCGAGCCGTGGGCCGAGGAAGGCAATACGGGTTTCTGGCACCTGGATGAACCTCAGGGCGACACGCTGACGGGCACCTGGAGCAAGACGCTTGGCGGAAAAAGCCTGGCGTTGAGCCTGAAGCGGGCGGATTCGGACAGTTGCGCCAGCGACACCTATAACAATCCGCTCGAAGCAGTGCCGCCGCCGGTCACGGTCGAGAAGAAAACCTTCGGCGACCACGCCTATCAAGTGAGAACCCAGGGTGGGCAAGTCACCTTTAAACTTGAAGGCGAAGGGCCGGCGATCGAGCGCATCAACCGCGACCTTGCGCGGTTGGCGGTCAGCCCCGATGGCCAGGCTGACTTCTATCGCGAGCGGCGCAACGCGCTGGACCAAAGTGGTGGCACGTCGACCAGTGAAATCACGGTGGAGCCGTTTTACTGGTCGTCACAGTGGATCACTGTGCGGTTTTACCGTTGGACAGCCGGTTACGGTCGCGGCGGGATCAGTTGGGGCCTGCACAGTTGGAACCTGCAGACCGGCGAAAGCGTCGACCCGTGGAGTTGGTTGGGCGGGCATGAGGAATGGGACAGCCCTTACTCCGGCCAGGTCAAGTTACCTCACGCCTTCAGCACGTGGCTGGCGCAGCAAACGACGCCCGAGGAAGGCTGCCCGGCGATCACCAGCTATTCGACGTTCGACTTGAGCTTCAACACTTCGGGCCTTCAGCTTTCAACGCCGGCCACCGGCGACGGCTGCGACAACGAGTTGAGCTTCACCTGGGAGCAATTGGACCCCGTGCTGAGCGCGCAAGGCAAAGCCGCACTGCCAAGCCTGAAGCTGCCCTGAAACGGGCCTTACAAAAAACTGACACTCGTTCATGAAGTATTCAGAAATGCTCACAGATAATAGCCGATCGCCACGGCCGCTCCCCCGAGCGGTCCCTTGCCCCGGTAGCCAGAACCATGACGCGTCCCGCTCCTCTGCTGCTTCTTCTCGCCTGTCTGTTGTTCTTCTTTTCGCTTGGTGGCCATGAGCTGCAAGGCTCCACCGAAGCACGTGTCGCCGGGATCGCGATGGCCATGCACCTGGACAACGACTGGGTGATCCCGCGCCTGTTCCGTGAACCCTTCCTGGAAAAACCGCCCCTGAGTTTGTGGCTGGACGCTGGCGCCATTCGCCTGTTTGGTGGCACGACCTGGGCGGTGCGCCTGGCCTCGGCGTTTGCCGGATTGTTCAGCGTGATGCTGTTTTACGGGATGTTGCGCAAGTTCGGGCGACCGAAGAATCTGGCGTTCTGCGCCGCGCTGATCCTGGCAACAATGGCCAGCTACTGGGGCAATGTGCGCGGCGTGGGTGAAGACTCGTTGCTCAGCCTGGGCGTGACTACCGCGCTGCTGGCGTTCTATCAAGCCGTTCGACCTGATCGCGAAGGCTCCGCTGTCTGGGCGTGGGCCTTGTTCACCGTCGGAATGGTCATCGCCACCCTCAGCAAAGGCGTGCTGGGCCTGGCCATGCCGGGCATTGTGATTTTCGTGTACCTGGTCAGTACCAGCGTGATGGATAAACGCGTGCACATCGGCGACTGGCTCAAGCCAGCGCTGCTGACACTGTTGGCGCTGATACCGCTGCTGATCTGGCTGGGATTTCTGTTTCAGCGCGGCGGAATGCAGGCGGTGGCCGAGGTGCTGTGGACCAACAGCGTCGGGCGTTTCAGCGGCTCGTTTGTCGAGGCCGGGCATTACGAGCCAATCTACTACTACATCGCCAAACTGCCCGAGGCGTTCCTGCCGTGGAACATCCTGGTGTACCTGGGCCTGTGGCACTTTCGCAAAAGCCTAGTGCGCAACCGCTACCGCCTGTTTTTTAGCGTGTGGCTGGTGGCGCAATTCACCTTGCTGACCCTGGCATCGAGCAAACGCATTGTTTACCTGATGGCACTCACACCCGCCGCTGCCGTGCTCGCTGCGGAATATGCCGGGGTGCTGCTGGAATGGGTAAAAAACCACAAACCTGGGCTGTATCGCCATCACCGGAGCGTGATCACTGGCGTTTTCACCTTGGCCATCGCCTGTTACCTGACGGCAGCGTTCTGGTTTGCACCCAAAGCCGACAAACGTCAGTCGTTTGTGCCGGTGATCAGCGCGGTGCAGAAGCTCCAGGCCGAAGGCAAAGACGTGGTGTTGTTCCAGCCCAACGAACGCATCGCCGGGGCCAGCGTGTTCTACCTGCAAGCCTACCTGCCGATCCTGCAGACCGAAGCCGAGCTGCGCAGTTATCTCACGGCCAAGCCCGGCAACGTGGCATTGCTGGACCGTACTGAGCAGTTGAGCGAGAAGGTCACGGTGATCAAGGAAATGTCGATCAACCGCCAGCCTTACTTCTTCGTCGAGCAGTAAGGCTGACGCGGTGCATCAGTGCTTGGTGAGCTTGTCCAGGTAACCCATGGCGAACGCCGAGATTACGAAGGTCATGTGGATGATCACGTACCACATCAAATGCTGCGGATCGACGTTCTTGGCGTCCATGAAAATGCGCAGCAGGTGGATGGACGAGATCGCCACGATGGACGCAGCGACTTTCATCTTCAGCGATGAAGAGTCCATGGTGCCCAGCCAGTTGAGCTTTTCCTTGTTGTCATCGATATCCAGCTGCGAGACGAAGTTCTCGTAGCCGGAGATCATCACCATCACCAGCAAACCGCCGACCAGCGCCATGTCGATCAACGACAGCAGCAGCAAAATCACGTCAGCTTCCAGCATGCTGAACACGTTGGGAATGACGTGGATGATTTCCTGGAAAAATTTCAGCGCCAGAATCAGCAGGCCCAGGGAAAGCCCCAGGTAAATCGGCGCCAACAGCCAGCGTGAGGCGTACATCGTATTTTCAATAAAGCGTTCCATCAGATCTCACACGGCTTGGCTAAAAATGGCCGCAAGTATACCAGCCGCTCACAAACACCTGTAACCGTGAGAAAACTGACCTGAGCGGCATCTGTAAGAAGATTTTTCTGCTAGTGTCGAGCGCATCGAATCGGCTTGATGACGTCGAACAGGAAAAACTCAGATGATGGATGTGCGATCCCATTTGGCCACGCTAGGCCTGGGTGCGGTGTTGCTGATGACTGGCGGCTGCTCCCCCAAAGAAGAGCAGAAGCAAGCCACCCTCGAAGAGAAAACGGCCAAGTTCGAGCAGTCGCTCGACAGCATCCAGGACCCCAAACTGCGCGACGCCATCGCCGACCTCGGCGGTTCGCTGCTGTTGCTGGAGCGCGCGCGCGGCAAGCTCGCCAACAAGCCCATCGAGGCCGAATACGGCGAAGACACCCTTGCCCTGCTTAAGCATTACCCCACGCCCCAAGCCTTGGTGGACACCTACATCAATGGCCTGTTCGTGCTGCGCAAAACCTCGCACTCCGACTACCTGACCGACTTGCAGCCGGTATTCCCGTTCAACTTCAACACGCCGGACCAGTTCCCGTTCCCCCACGGCCTGGAATGGCAGTCGGTAACCTTGAGCAACAATAAAATCGTTCCCTTCCAGCCGGAATGGTCGGAAACCGACCCCGGCATCCAGCTCAGCCCCAGCAGCTCCAACTTGACCAACCCCGATGACCTGACGATCACGTACCCGTTCATCGACGGCATCGAGACCGAAAACAAGAGCCAGCCGCAGCCGGTGAGTCTAAAAGGCGCGGTTGAAGTAGTCGCGCCGGGCAAAGTGCTGACTTTCGACCTGACCAAAAAAGACGTCGGTCACAAACGCACCGAGGGCAATATCACCCTCAACCTGCTACTGCTTGAGAAAAACTACGCCGAGATCGAGCTGACCAACAGCGCGCCGCTGGCGCCGGAAGTCGGCGACGAATCGCCAAACCCTCTGCTGGTGCAAGCCCGAGACAGCACCGGGCAGTTCCTCACCCGCGCTGGCTCGATCAACGAAAATGCCGCGCAAGTGGCATTTTACGAGAAGCAGCTGGGCGAAATGCAGAAGCAGACGGCCTGGACGGACGCGTTCGAGAAGCAGCTCAGCGATGAGCAAAAAGCCTTTGAGCGCAAGCAGAGCAGCCATTACGCCAAGGTGTATTTCAATGGCGTGATCGACAACCTGCAGGTCAACGTTCTGGACTTTTCCACCGCCACGCTCACGCGCAAGGACCTCGACCTGCCGGTGCAACGCTTCGACAAGAACAGCCTGCAAAATACTGTGCAACCCCTGCCGATGCCGGTCACGGTGTACGACGACGGCGTCGCCAGCTGGCTCAAAGACGCGGCGATGACCGAAGACCAGCTGAAAAAAAGCGTCACCATCAGCCAGTCGACCGAAGACGCGAGTGCCGCCAAAGTCGTGTTCGACCACCCTTTCACCTTCAACGACGAACTGGTCGGTGCCGAACGCAACAACAGCGACGCGCCCATCACTTTCTTTACGGCGGATGAAAAGGGTGAGCGTGGCGAGCCGATTGAGCTGCCCACCGAAGCCTTTGAGATGAACGCGGGCAGCGGCACGCTGACGTACGACCTCAACCTGTTTCCGGAAACCCCGGCGTATGTGGTGGGCTCGGTGCCGCTGTTCCTGGCCACGATTGATAAAGCCGTGATCGACGTCACCAAGCTTCCCAAAGGCCTGTCGCTCAAGGACAACGCGCTGGTGGTCGACCAGAAAGAATTCCCCTCCGACAGCTGGCGTTTCTACGCCAAGGACGCCAGCGGCAACTACCTCAAGGAAATTCTGGGGGTCAGCCACCGCGCCGAGGAGTACGGCACGGCCCTGTTTGACGTGCATTACTTCTACGGCCAGCCGACCGCCCTGGAAAGCTACCAGCGCACCGACCTCGACACCGTGCAATACGGCTTCGAGGTCAAGCTGGACAAGCCCGAGAGCAAGTAAGGCTCAGTGGTGGGTCTCACGGGTCGCGTGCTCCCGGCCGCCATTGAGCTGCCGCAGATGCGCCTGCAAGTGCAGGCACCAGATCTGCGGGTCATCGGCAAGCTCATAGCCGTGCAACGTCAGGCTGTCGACAATCGATCCCAGAATAGTTTCTGCCACGAAAGGCCCATGAAACGGGCCTTGAGACTTGATGGCAGAAGGTTGCTCACCGGTCATTCCGGCAGCAAACAACAAGGTCCACATTCCGTTATCCCCCGCAAGAGGGCGAATGGAGCATTCGATACGGGTGACCAGCCCCAGGCATTGGCGGGTAAGGCAAAGGTTGCGCGGCATGGCGGCGACCCTCGGTAGATCGGTGTTCAACCTCAGCGCAGGGCCGAGGCTGTTTCTATCCAGTGACTCCTGTGGATATCCCTTGAATTGAGGATAGAGGAAAACCGCGCCAAACCAGGGTTGTAGAGACCAACGGGCGTTGGTCCCTGGGCGGGGAGTCAATTTTGTGGCGAGTTGACGACTATTCCCCAACTCACCACTAACCCAATGTGGGAGCGGGCTTGCTCGCGAAGGCGGTGCATCAGCCACTTATACGTTGACTGACACGCCGCCTTCGCGAGCAAGCCCGCTCCCACATTAACCGAGTCTCGGCAACCGTCAGGTAGGTTTGGCTTCTGCCAACGCCTGCTGCGCCAACTCCTTCTCCGCCTCCTTCAAATCCTCCTCGCTGATCATCTCGGCAATCGCGCGCAAGCGCTCTACCACGCGCGCATTCACGGTGCCTTCAGGGAATTGCCCCTCCTCGTCCGGCTCACCCGCCGGCTCGCCCACCAACAGGCTCAGCGCCTCGTCCGCCTGACGCACCGCGTAGATGTGGAACTGCCCGGCCCGCACGGCCTGCAGCACCTTTTCATCGAGCATCAGCGTAGCGACGTTGGCCTTGGGAATGATCGCCCCTTGCTCACCGGTCAACCCGCGCGCTTCGCAGAGGCGGAAGAAGCCTTCGATCTTCTCGTTGACCCCGCCCACCGCTTGCACTTCACCAAACTGGTTGATCGAGCCGGTGATGGCAAAGCACTGCTTGAGCGGCGTCTTCGACAGGGCCGAGATCAAGGTGCACGCCTCGCCGAGCGAGGCGCTGTCGCCGTCCACGTAACCGTAGGACTGCTCCAGCGCGATACTCGCCGAGATCGCCAGCGGGAATTCCTGGGCATAACGGCTGCCCAGGTAACCGGTGAGGATCATCACGCCCTTGGAGTGAATCGGCTGGCCGAGGTTAACCTCACGCTCAATGTCGACGATGCCGCTGCCGCCCGGGTACACCGTGGCGGAAATCCGCGCCGGCACACCAAAGGCCGAATCACCGACCTCCAGCACCGTCAGCCCGTTACACTTGCCCACGGCCGCGCCGGCGGTATCAATCAGAATCACGCCAGCGAGCATGTCGTCGAGAATCCGTGCCGACACCCGCCCGGTGCGCGTGGCCTTGGCCTTGAGCGCGCGTTCGATATGCCCGGCATCGGTCATTTCGTCGCCGGCCAGGTGGCGAATGAAGTCCGCCTCGCTGACCAGTTGGAACAAGTCGCCAATACGCGCCGACAAACGGCCCTGATGCTCCGCCAACCGCGCGCTGTAGGTGGCCAACCGCGCCACCGCGTCCGAGGTCAGCGGCGCCATGCCTTCTTCCGAGGTGCGGGTTTTGAGCAACTGGGCGAACTGCTCCAGGCTCTCGTCGACCATCGGGATGTCTTCGTCAAAATCCACCAATACGCGGAACATCTCCTGGAAATCCGGATCGGCGTCCTGCAACGCATAGTAGAGCTGGCGCGAGCCGATGATGATGACCTTGACCTGCAACGGGATCATTTGCGGGTTGAGGGTCACGGTCGCCAGGCGGCCCAGTTCGCCCAACGGCGCTTCCATCTTCAACTTGCGCGACTGCAAGGAACGCTTGAGCGCATCCCACACAAACGGCTCGCTGAGCATTTTCTCGGCTTCAAGGATCAGGAAGCCGCCATTGGCACGGTGCAACGCGCCGGGGCGCAACTGGCGATAGGTGGTGTACAGCGCGCCCTGATCGGTGCTGTATTCGATGCGGCCGAACAGGTTGTCGTAGGTCGGATGCGGTTCAAACACCACCGGCGCGCCGCCGTTGACCGGATGGCCAACCACCAGGCTCGGGCAATATTGCTCTTCGAGCAGCTTGCGCGCCTGGGCGTCGGTCTTGGCGTCGTCCACAAACTGCTCAACCACGGATTTGAGCAGATACACCTGCATGGCCTGGAGATAACCGCAGACTGCCGCGTTTTCTGCATACTTTTCCGACAACGGTGAGAGCAATGGCTGTAGGGCCAGGGTGATGGTCTCTTCGTTGAACTGACGCATCTGGTTGTTCGATTCGCGCTTCCACTGTGGCAGGCTGGCCAGCTCTTCGTTGAGGCGTTCTTCCAGCTCGGAAATATCCGAGTGGAAACGCTCGCGATCGGCTTCCGGCAGTTGCGAAAATTCCGCCTCGTCCAGCGCCTTGCCTTCAAGCATCGGGGTGAACGCAATGTTGGAGCTGTCGCGGTACAACGCCACGTCTTTTTCCAGCGCCAGGCGTTCGATCACGTCCAGAGCCTTGTCGTAACGCTGATTGAACGCACGGTCGATGGCGCTCTTGCGCTGCTGATACGTCGGGTGCTCGAAGACCGCCGGGAACGTGGCGACCAGGTTGTCGATCAAGCCGTTGATATCGTTGATGAACGCCGCAGCGCCGCCCGCAGGCAATTCCAGCGCACGCGGTTCGCGAGGGTCATCAAAATTGTTCACATAGACCCAGTCAGCCGGGGTCTGCAGGCGCTTGCCTTCGGCCTTCAGGTAGCGTTTGACGAACGAAAAGCGACCGGTACCGGGCTCGCCCATGACGAACACGTTGTAACCGGGGCGTGGCATGGCCACACCGAACTGCAACGCTTCAACCGCACGTTCCTGGCCAAGCACACCGCGAAAGGGCTCCAAATCATTGGTGGTCGAGAAGCTGAACTGTTCAGCGGAAAAAGGACGAGTCAGCGCTTCGGGCGCTAAACGCAAGCTGGCAGCAACAGGATCAGGCATCGGGCTTCCTTACATCAGGCGGGGCAGATGTCGGCATTCTGGCTCCCGGTTACGCGCTCTGGCAAGGCACGCTTTGGGTAAAGCATAGACAGCGGAGCCGTCCTGCAAAAAAAACGCAGTAACTCTTATTGTTTTATAAAAAATCACGGAACCCAGGGATCGTGCCTAAACTCCAAACTGCGCGGGTTGGACTAATAACTGACCCCTAGGGCGCTGCGACGCGTCTGAACCCTTGTCCATTGGTTTGCACACAAAGAGAACAAAGCTATGAAACGGATCCTTCTTGGTACTCTTTTCACCGTCGTCTCCCTCAACGCAATGGCAGAATCACCAGGTGGCCCGAACTGCGGTTGGGGCAACATGTTGTTCGAAGGCCAGCGCGGCACTCCAGCTCACTTCCTGGCTTCCACCACTAACGGCACCTCCGGTAACGCCACGTTCGGCATGACCTCTGGCACCAACGGTTGCAGCACCAACAGCGCCCTGACCTACGGCGGCAAGTCCTGGATTGCCATGAATGGCATGATGAACGAGCTGTCTGAAGACATGGCCAAAGGCAATGGCGAAGCACTGACCACCTACGCGGTGGTACTGGGCGTTGCGCCGGAAGATCGCGAGCACTTTGCTGCCGTGACCCACGAGCACTTCCAGCAGATCTTCAGCAAGGCTGACGTGACCGCTGACGACGTGCACAACAACACCCTCGCCGTACTGAAAAGCGACTCCCGTCTGGCGAAATACGCAACTCAAGCTTAAGCTCGACACGCCCGCGCCTTCCAAGGCGCGGGTCTTATTTTTGGACCCGCCCCCCTTGGGTCTCACTTTTTCCGACTTAAGTTGCCCTTATGCTCAAACGCTTTGCCTGGCTGGCACTCTTCGCCTGCGCCCCGCTGTACGCGGCCCCGCATATTGATGATCAACGTTTGCAGCAATTGGCCAACGATCCGTTCTGGCTGTCCTTGGGCCATTACGAAGCCGGCAAAATCAGTGGCTGGCGCAGTTATGTCAGCGACAAAAAATTCTTCCTCGCCCCCGATGGCGCGCACCACCCGGACGCTGAACTCAAGGCCACCGTTGAAGCGCTTTATGCTCCGGCGAGCCTGGGTGAAAAACACGCCCAATGCGTTTATCCCGCACGTACGCGCTGGCTCAAGGCTCAGTTGAACCTGACCGACTTGCCCGCGTTGGAGTGCAAGGAATTCACGCAATGGTTCAAGGACGTCGCGCCCCACAGCGCGGTGATGATCTTCCCGGCGGCCTACCTCAACAGCCCGTCGTCGATGTTCGGGCACACCCTGCTGCGCATCGACCAGGCTGACGTGCAAAAAGACAACACGGCCCTGCTCAGCTATGCGATCAACTTCGGTGCCTACATCGAAGGCTCCGACAACAGCATTCTTTACGCCTGGAAAGGCCTGATGGGCGGCTACCCCGGCCTGTTTGCCCTGGTGCCGTATCAAGAAAAACTCTCGGAATACCGTAGCCTCGAGAACCGCGACCTGTGGGAATATCGCCTGAACCTCACCGAAGTCGAGACCAAGCGTATGGTCGAGCACGTGTGGGAGCTCAAACAGATCAAATTCGACTATTTCTTCTTTGACGAAAACTGCTCCTATCGGCTGCTCGAACTGCTGCAAGTGGCCCGCCCGAGCCTGCGCCTCACCGAGCAATTCCCGCTGACCGCGATTCCGACCGACACGGTCAAAGCCGTGAAAGACGCGGGTTTGGTTGAGAAGATTGACTACCGCCCTTCCCGTGAACGCGAGCTGCTGGAACGCGCGAAGCCGCTGAACAGCGACGAGCAACAATGGGTGCTGAAAGTCAGCGACGATACCAAGCAGTTGCAAGACCCTGCGTTCAAGGCCATCGCCAAAGAACGCCAGGCGCTGATCATTGACGCGGCCTATCGCCTCGGCCGCTACCGCGCCAACGGCCTGGAGCGCGACCCCGAACGCTCCCAGCGCAGCTTCGAACTGCTGCGCGCGATCAACCAGAACCCGCCGCCGAACCTTCAGATTGAACGCCCTGGCCTGCCGGAAAACGGCCACGAGTCGCGCACCTGGCAAGCCGGTGTCGGCACGCGCGGTAACAAAGCTTTCGGCGAATACGGCCTGCGCATGGCCTACCACGACCTCAACGACAACGCCGAAGGCTTCCCGCTCGGCGCGCAAATCGAAATTCTGCAAATGAAACTGCGCCAGTACGAAGGCAACCACTGGCAACTTCAGCAACTCGACCTGGCTACCATCCGCTCCCTGACCCCGCGTAACGCCCTGCTGCAGCCGTGGTCATGGCAAGTCACCGGCGGCCTGGAACGTGTGCCCGGCAAGCATGACGACGAAACCCTCGTCGCCCACGTCAACGGCGGCGCCGGCGGCACCTGGCAACTGACCGACGACATGCTCGGCTTCGCCCTCGGCACCGTGCGCGTGGAACACAACAACGACTTCAACGAAGCCATCTCACCGGCGGCCGGGTTCAACACCGGCGTGCTGTGGAAAAACCCGCTGGGGAATTTGAGTTTGGAAGCTAAAGGCGATTTCTTCACCAATGGCGAAGTACGGCGCAGCCTGAGCCTGAACCAGCAATGGGAACTGTCGCGCAACTTGGGCCTGCGCCTGAGTGCCCAGCGCGAATACAGCCATTTGTCGACGCCGGTGAATGAAGTGATGCTGGAAGTGAAGTGGTATCACTACTGACTGAAGCTTGGCAGTGATCGAAATGTGGGAGCGGCGGTGCGACGATTCGACTTGCTCGCGAAGGCGGTCTATCAGTAACGGCTTAGTTGACTGGCCCGCCGCCATCGCAGGCAAGCCAGCTCCCACACTTTTTGGTGCCCTACGTAGATTCTGCGCCCGCCGCAATTCAAAGGTGGGAGCCGGGCTTGCCCGCGATAGCAGTCGTTCTGGCAGTGATGCATTGAATGCCCCACCGTCTTCGCGAGCAAGCCCGCTCCCACATTTGGCCCGCATGCAGTCAAGTCCATCTCATTATTCACTGGCATCATTTTGAAGTGATGCTTGAAGTGAAGTGGTGTCACTACTGACTGAAGCCTGGTGAAGATCAAAATGTGGGAGCGGCGGTGCGACGATTCGACTTGCTCGCGAAGGCGGTCTATCAGTAACGGCTTGGCAGTCTGACCCACCGCCATCGCAGGCAAGCCAGCTCCCACACTTTTTTGTGCCAGGCCTGAATTCTGCGCGCGCCGCAGTTCAAATGTGGGAGCGGGCTTGCTCGCGAAGGCGGTGTATCAGTAGCGGTCTGGCAGACTGACCCACCGCGTTCGCGAACAAGCCTGCTCGCCACGAGGGCGGTTGTTATCGGATGCAGAGCGTCCAGGCCGGCATTCCCGCGCAGAGCGTGGCAACTATCATTGCCTCAACACATTTCTCACCGCCCTTTCACACCGCCCCAACAAATCCCTGACTAGACTTCCCCCTACAAGCCGTGAAACGGCCAGGGAGTACGCCATGTGGCGGTCTGCGATATTGCTGTGCGTGGTGGTGTGGCTGGCAGGTTGCCAATCGACCCATGAGGATTTACTGGCCAAGGGGTATCCACCCGCCTTCGCCGACGGGTTTGAAGACGGTTGCAGCAGTGGCCGCCAGGCCGCCGGCGTTATCAGCGGGGAGTTTCGCAAGAACGTGCCGCGCTATCTCAAAGACCGCGAATACGCCGAAGGCTGGGAAGACGGCTTTCGCCAGTGCAAAGCGATGCGGGAGAGCGAGGAATTGCGCGACTACAAGGACAACCACTGGGATGACCGCGAACGCGCCTGGCAACAGGAGAAGGACCGCGATGCGGCCAGGGCCTATCGCTCGCAATAGGTTGTGCGTTATTACCTTTAAAGCGGACGCAGAGCGTCCAGGGCGGCATTCCCACGCAGAATGTGGGAACGATCACCCGCCGACCGTGGCCCAAACTCCATAGAAGGAGAATGTCATGAGTCGAGCTTTTGTAAACGAAGACAATGCCGCCGCCCAGGCTGATCAGCCGGTGGAGCGCCAAGTCAGCGAACAACCCAATCACCTCACTGCGCAAGGGTTGGCGCAATTGCAGGCCAAGGTTGCGCAGTTGCAGCAGGAATACAGCGCCGAATCGGCCAAGGGCGAGAATGCCGACAAGCAGCGCCAGGCCGATCTGGAGCGGGATTTGCGCTATTTCAATCAGCGGGTGCAAAGCGCGCAGGTGGTGGCGCCCGCAACGTCTGCCGAAAAGGTGCAGATCGGCAGCTGGGTGACCTTTGCCAATGAGCTGGACGAACGCCAGCGCATTCAGTTGGTGGGTGAAGATCAGGCCGATGCCAACGCCGGCCTGATCAATTGGGGCTCGCCTCTGGGCCGCGCGTTGCTGGGCGCGCAAGTCGGCGACGAGGTGCTGTGGAAGCGCCCCGTCGGCGATCAGTTGATCGAAGTGCTGCGCATAGAACCTGAGGTTTAGCCAATGATCGGGCCTGCTTGAGGCTCGACGTTCAGCGTCAGCGTGTGCCCGGTACCAGGTCGAGAATCTCGTCTATTCCCAGGCAGCGCGGTTCTACTTCCAGGGTTCGCCCATTGGCGAGAATCTGATTGGCGGTGTCCCTCATCGCCAGGTACGCACTGCGCAGCATGTGGTTGGCATAGATCACGGCGTTGAAGCCTGCCTGTTCCAGTTCTTCAAAGCGCAGGTGGGCATAGCTGGTCGGCACGCATATCAGCGCCACGTTGGGATGATGCTGGCGAAACAGCTGGGCAAACTCGAGTATTTCCAGCCCGTCTTTTTTACGGCTATGAATCATGATCCCGTCGGCCCCTGCGTCGACATACGCCAGGCAACGATCAATGGCGTCCTGCATACCCTGTTCAAGTATCAGGCTCTCACACCGCGCAATGATCATCAGCCCAGGGTAGCTGCGACTGGCACAGCCAACGCGGATCTTCTCGCAGAACTCTGCCGTGGTTTCTTGCGACTGGCTGACCGCATTGCCAAACAACGAATTTTTCTTCAGCCCACATTTATCTTCAATCACCACCGCCGAAACGCCGGCACGCTCCAGCATCTTGATGTGAATCGCGAAATGCTCCGGTTTGCCGCCGGTGTCGGCATCGAAAATCAGCGGCATTGTGCAGACGTCAAATATCTCGCGAACCCCCTGCAATCGGTTGCTTGGCGACAGGATTTCGATATCCGGCAAACCGCGCTGGGTCGAGTCCGTCAACGAACTCGACCAGATAGCGTCGTACGACACGCTACGCCCTGGGGCCAATTCAAGTTTTGCCTGCTGCGCCAACAACGCCGAGATGGGGCTATGCGCTTCCAGTACGCGAAGGCAACGCGAGCGCCCGAACAAGGTGGACAGACGGGTGCGGCGGGTGTCGGTATCCATCATCGAAAGTCACGCTCCTGTTTTATCCAACCAAAGACGGGCGCTCAGCGCCAATCAATCCCACGCGGGTGTTTCGCTTTTCAATACGCTGGCCATCTTGCCCAGGTGCTCGCAGGCTCTGGTGACGTACTCATCGGACAGATGCTCGATACGCCGGTAATCGACCGATTGGCCAGTCGCACTGGCGTAGAGCGTCAGGGCCTGGGTCGCATGGCGAAAATGCCGGGCCTCGACACTGCCGCAATGCACACTCAGAAACGCCGCGACGCGATTGGCATCCCCGGTGGAATAGCCGCGCACATCACGCAGCCACTGCTTCCACATCGGCGTCATCACGTTGTATTCGCCGGTGTTGAACAGCTCAGTCATCGCCATCATTTCCAGGGCTTCCATAAGGTCCGGTGCCAACGGGCGCTTTTGCCCCACCCAACTGGAAAACTCTTTGGTGATCGGGTCGAGAAACCTGTCCTGCAGGCGCCAGTCATCCGAGCCGCAGATGGCGGACGCCATGCGGTAATACAACTTCGAATGGTGCGGATGGCCGTGCATTTCGCCGAGCCCGACATCCTCAATAATGATTTCGCCGCAATGGCGCGCTGCGTCCAGCATCTTCAGCCGGGCATCTATCTCCAGCGACTCGGATTTCTGAAGGATGCGCACGATAATGCTCGAGACCGCATGGGCAGCACCGTCGGGGCTGCGCCAGCCGCAAAAAAACGTGCACAGCGACGACTCGCTCCAATGGCCGGCGGTCATTTGTTCGTAAGTGCGGCAATACGCGTCCAACCGCTCGGAATGCCGATAGAAACCGCTCATCAACGCTTCAACAAGGTTGCGGTCCTCCACATCAGCCAATGCCTGGTCGACGTACCCGATAAAATTGCGGCTCAGTTGCTCCACGGTCACTCTCCTTGTCTGGTGTCAGTCTGCGACGAGTTCAGCCATGAATTGCTCAAAACGCGTCAGCCCTTCGATCAACTCTTCACGCTCGACGGCGTATGAAATCCGAATGCTGGTGGGGTCACCGCACGCAGAACCGGGCACCACGGCAATATGCGCTTCGCTCAACAGCAACTCGGCCAGGTGGTCGACGTCGCGGATCGGCGTGCCGAGGTAACGACGACCCAGCTTGCGGGACACGTCGATGTACAGATAAAACGCCCCCTCGGGCGGTGCGCAGGTAATGCCATCGATAAACCCCAGGCACGTACAGGCGGCAATCAGTTGCCGGTCAAGAAACGCGTTCACATCACGATTGAAGGGCGAGGCGTCGGCGTTAAGCGCGTTAAGCGCGTTAAGCGCGGCATATTGAGAAAGGCTGCTGGGGTTGGACGTGGTGTGACCCTGCAGGTTATGCATGGCCGCGATCACGTGGGCCGGGGCACAGGCGTAACCCACGCGCCAGCCGGTAACGGCCTGGCTTTTGGAGAAGGAATCAACCAGCACCGTCTGGTTTTTCAGGGCTGGAAACAGCGACACGATGTTGTGATGCTCATGGGGCTGGCGAACCAGCTGGCGATAGCACTCGTCGAAAACCACCCAGAGTTGGCGATCAAATGCGAGTTGGGCAATGCCCAATAATTGCTCGCGCTCGTAGAGCGTTCCCGTCGGGTTGTTGGGTGTGTTGATCACAATCATGGTGGTGCGCGGGGTCAGGGCTTTTTCGACCGCCTCGCAGGTCAGGCGATAACTCTGTGCCTGGGTGTCGACGAACACCGGAATCGCGCCTGCGAGCCGGATCTGTGTGGGCAAGGTTTCCCAGTACGGCCTGACCACAACCACCTCGTCTCCGGGATTGAGCAGCACCAGTGCAGCGTTGTAGAGCGCTTGCTTGGCGCCCGCCGTCACGGCCACTTCGGCCGCGGTGTAGGCCACGCCGCAGCGCTGGCTGACAGCGTGCGCAATGCGCTCGCGCAGCGCGGGCAAACCGATCGGCGGTGTATAGCGATTACGCGCGTGCCTTACGGCGTCAATGGCGCCGGCTTGCATGTCCGGACAGGCGTCGAACGATAATTCGCCTGCGGCAAAGTTGATCACCTTGACGCCCTTTTCCTTCAAGGCATTGGCTTTGCTGCGCATGCTGGAGGTGCCGGGAGCGCTGAGGCTCAGCGCGCGCGCGGATAACGACAGTCGGTGTGCAGCGCTCTTGAAGTCATTCATCGTTGTGCCTGCGAAAGTGGTTTGAACACACAGCAATCAACAGCGGCCATCGCGCCCTTGCGCCACGCTCAGCGGTCTTGAGCGAGCCGGGCATCCGCGTCCAGGCCTCGTTGCACGCACCAGGACAACGGCAATGTCAGCACCAGGGTGGCGGCCAACAGCATCACGGCGACCGGAATACCGGTCACGTCCCCCAGGCTGCCAAACAGCACCGGCGCCAGCGCCCCGCCGCCGATCGTGCCGGTGTAGAACACCGCAAACGCTTGCTCGCGCTTGCCAGGCCCGGCCAGTTCAGGCACGGCGCCATACAACACTGACGAGGTGCCGTTCAGCGCCAGCCCCAGCAACGGCAACATCACCATCAAGGGGTAAAACGGCAGGTACACCGCCATGACAATCAATACAGCGGTGGTAAATTCGGTCAGCCATACCGTCTTCACCATGCCGATACGCGCGCCCAGGTAGCCACACAGCAACTTGCCGAACGCGCCGCCCACGAACAACATCGTCAGCGCCAGGCCGATACCGGCGGTTCCGGCGCCCTTTTCTTTCAACAGAAATGGCAGGAACGTGAGAAAGCCCATGCGCACGGCACTGTCGAGCGTGCCGGTCACAATCAGCGCCCGCAGCCCACTGGCCGAGCCGCGGCCATGCACCACCGCGCGGGCTTTGCCGGTCACGGCGTCTGGCTCGCCACGCACCGGGATCAGCCACCACAACAGGCCGGCCGTCAGCAACCCGAGCAGGCCCAGGGCCGTGACACTGGCGCGCCAGCTGATGACCGTCAGCAGCAGGCCAATCAAGCCGGGAATGAGGGTCTTGCCGATATCACCGGCGAAGTTGTATTGCGACAGCGCCTGCTTGACGCCGCCGTTTGCCTCGTACGTGTCGCTGATCAACGAGGATGCCAGCGGATGCTGCGTACTCGCCCCCAGACCGCCCAGCAGCAGCGCCAGCAGCAGCACGCCCAACCCGCCCGCCTGGCCCGCCAGCAAATAGGCCAAACCCGCGAGCGCGGTTCCCCCCACCAGCAGGCGCTCACGCCCCCATCGCCTGGCGGCGCGACTCGCCAACAACTGAAAACCGGCCATCATCCCGGCGTAAGCGCCCCGCAACAGGCCCACCTGGGCCAGACTCAGGCCAAATTGCGCCTGCCAGAGGGGCAACAACACGTAGATAACGTCGGTGAGCCCATCATGAATCGCATGCGCGCCGCTGCCGGCTATCAAGGCGCGACGACGGTCGCTGGCGGCGCTCGTCGGTACCGTCTGCGCGGATGAAATCGGGTTTGTCGTTTCATTCATTGGTTGAGCAACTCAACGGTGAGGCAATGACAGGGGCAACCGAAACCGAGTCGCCCGTTCCTTTAGCGCAACAGCTGTGCACACTCGTTCATGACCGTGGCTTTGCGTCGCAGGTAGTCGGTAAAAATGCCCCGAGCGGCCTGTGGGTCGATGGAAATGTGCATGGCTTCGACGAATTCACTGACCGCCGCCACAGCATGGGCGAAGTGATTGCTCTCGGTGCCGCCAGTGTGCACGGTGACCCAGGCGACCGTGGCGCGGGCCTTGTCGTGCGGCACGCCCATGTCACGCACGAACCATTGCTGGTACAGCGGCAGAATGAATTCCACCTCTCCGTGGGTGTAGACCTCGTGGATCAAGGTGGTCAGCAAGCCCTGCAGCAGGTCGCGATCGCGCAGGCGGCGGGCATCCGTCCAGTCCTTGAACGCCTGGGCCGAGGGCAGGCAGTTTTCCTTGAGCAGCCATTGGTCATCGCCGCATAGCGGGGTGGCCATGTTGTAGAACAGCTCCGCGTGCAGGGTATTGCCCAAGGCGCCAAGGTCTTCGTCAGTAATTCGTTGCAGGCTGCCGCACGCCCGATACAGCTGGTCCGCCGCCGCGCTGCCCTGTTCCGAGCGCGCCAGCAACGTGATGCGATTGGCCAGCCCCGAAACACTGACGGCCGAGTTGTTGGTCTTGGACCAGCTCGCGAAGAACTTGCGCAGTACCTGCGGTGATTGCCGACGCGAGGTGAGCTGTTCGAACGCCTGTTCGATGTCGACCAGGGCTTCCTCTTCGGCCCAGAATGCCTCGAACAGTGCGTGCTTCAACGTGCTGGCCGGCATGTCGTTCAGCACGGGCTCGATGATGGTCATCAATTGGCTGTGCCGGGTCAGTACATTGCTCATGGTCATCGCTCATATTCCTTTATTGGATGATGGATCAGGCAGGTTCACCGCAGCGGCGCGACCCTGGGGTTGGCGGTCGGGCAGCGCGGCAGGTGCAGGGGAGCGCCAGCCGCAGATGGCGATCAGCAGCGACAGCAGTTGGAAAACGATGATCAGCGCCACGCAGCCCTGCCAGCCAAAGCGGCTCCAGAGCAAGGCCGGCACGATGGCGCCGAAGCTGCCGCCCAGGTAGTACGCCGTCAGGTACAACCCGACCGCCCCGGCCTTGGCAGGTCCGGCTGTCGCCGTGATGAACGCATTGGCGCAGGCCTGTGCGAGAAATACCCCGGTCGAGCTCAGGGCCAGGCCCAGCACGATCAGCCACAGCGAGGGCAGCAGCGTCAGGATCGAACCGCAAACGCCCAGCACGACCGCACCCGCAAGCATCTGCACGTGAGGGCGCGATTGGCTCAAACGGCCAGCGATTGGAATGACCACCAGCGCCAGCAGGAACACGCCATAGAGCATTCCCAGCGCCGCAGCGCCGAGGTTGAACGGTGCCTGACTGAGGTAGAGCCCGGCATAGGTAAAGGTCGCGATTTGTGCAAACAGTACGCAGAAGCCCACGCCATAGGCGGCCAATAGCGGCTTGCGGCACAGCGCGCGAAGCCCATAGGCGCCCACCGGTGGTGCTTCGGGCTTGACCCGTGGAGGGGCCGGCAACAGCCAATAAATGCCCAAACTTGTCAGCACACTGATCGCCGCCAGCAGCTCAAACGCCTCTCGCCACCCCACGTACTCGGTCATCACCCCCGTGACAAAGCGCCCGGCGAAGCCACCCAGCACCGTGCCCGCCACATACAGGCTGGTGATCTCGGTCACCGCGCCTGCGCTCCAGCGGTCACCGATATAGGCCACGCTGGTAGCGAAGACGATCGGGATCAACATGCCTTCAACGAAGCGCCAGACCAACAGTTCAGTAAAGCTGTGAGCGTGGGCAGTGAGCAGCGCGGGCAGCGCCAGCAACAGAGACGCGCCGACGATCACCGAGCGTTGCTCAAAGCGGCGGAACACACGGCTGACAAAAGGCGCAGTGATTGCGACTGCCAGGGTCGTCACGGTAATGCTCCAGCCCGCCAGTTTGGCGCTCACCTCAAAGTCCAGGGCAAACTCTTGAAGTATGCTCTGGGTTGAATAGAGATTGAGGAAGGCTGCGCAGCCACACAAAAACAGGGCAATGCGCGCCTTGGGCGTGCGCGAATTCATGAAACTTCTCGTTTTATTCTTGAGGGCGTTTATAGAATAAGCACCAGCCGGGCACCAATACCGAATTCGAACCGATCAATACCCAAGGATCAGGATGCTTGATCTACGCAAATTACGTTATTTTCTGACGGTCGCCGAAGAGCTGCACTTTGGTCGCGCTGCCGTGCGCCTGCACCTCGCCCAGCCACCCTTGACCCGGCAGATTTCGGCACTGGAAACCGAACTGGGCTTTCGCCTGTTCGATCGCACCAGCCGCACGGTGACACTCACCGCCCAGGGTCGGCATTTCTTGCCCTACGCGCGTGCGGTGCTGGACCAGGTCAACCTGACGCAGACCATCGCGCGTAAATTGGCCGCCGGATCGGCCGGCCAACTGGTGCTCGGCTACGCCAGTTCGATTGCCCTCTCGGACCTGTTCAGCCAAGCCATTCAGGCCTTTGCCCAACGCTTTCCCGACGTACAGCTGACGCTGGTGGAAAGCGCTTCGGGGAGTCTTTGCTCGCAAGTGGCGGATGGCCGTGTCGACATTGGCATGAGCCGAATGCCGCTGGAGCACGGGCAGACCGGCGTTCAGGCATTGGCGCTGGGCGACGAACCGCTGGTGGCCGCGCTGTCCAGCGATAACCCGTTGGCACGCCAGGAAAGCGTCAGTTTGAGCCAACTCAGCGCGTACCCGTTGATTCAGTTTCCCGCAGACTTCGGCTCCGGGCTCAATGACTCCATCGAACAGCTGTACCGGCGCAATGGCTTGCCCTTGCGTCCAGGCCCGTCGGGGCGACAGATTACGTCGATCATCGCCCTGGTCGCCGCCGGTCAAGGCGTCGCACTGGTGCCTGAATGCACGCGCACGCTGGCCAAGAAAGGCGTGACCTACCGCCCGCTGACAGATGCCGAAGCGTGCGTGCAACTGCTGATCCTCACGCGCAACCAAGGCCGCAGCCTACTGGTGGAAGCCTTTATGGGCGTGGTCAATGAATGGGTGCAGACGACGCGGCCCACCTGAGCAACGCCGCAAAAAAAAGCGGAGCCCGAAGGCTCCGCTTTTTCAAACCACCAGCCCGAATCAGGCCAGTTTTTTGTGCCGTACACGGTGCGGCTGGGCAGCAGCATCGCCCAGGCGCTTCTTACGGTCTGCTTCGTACTCGGTGTAGTTACCTTCGAAGAACACCGCTTGGGAGTCATCTTCGTACGCCAGGATGTGAGTCGCGACGCGGTCAAGGAACCACCGATCGTGAGAGATCACAATGGCGGCGCCCGGGAAGTCCAGCAGGGCTTCTTCCAGGGAACGCAGGGTTTCAACGTCAAGGTCGTTTGACGGTTCGTCGAGCAGCAACACGTTGCCGCCCTCTTTCAGGGTCAGGGCCAGGTGCAAGCGACCGCGCTCACCACCGGACAGGTCCTTGACGAACTTCTGCTGGTCGCCGCCCTTGAAGTTGAAACGGCCGACGTAGGTGCGCGACGGAATTTCATAGTTGCCGATGCGGATCTGGTCGGAGCCGTCGGAGATTTGCTGGAACACAGTTTTGCTGCCGTCCAGGTCTTCGCGGCTTTGGTCCACGCACGCAAGCTGTACGGTGTCGCCGACTTCGATGCTGCCCGAATCCGGTGTTTCCTTGCCCATCAGCATGCGGAACAAGGTGGATTTACCCGCACCGTTACCACCGATTACGCCGACGATTGCGCCTTTTGGCATGGAGAACGACAGGTTGTCGATCAACACGCGGTCGCCATAGCCTTTGGAAACGTTTTTGAATTCGATGACCTTGTCACCCAGGCGCGGACCGGCCGGGATGTAGATCTCGTTGGTTTCGCTGCGCTTCTGGAATTCCTGCGATTGCATTTCTTCGAAGCGTTGCAGACGGGCCTTGGATTTGGACTGGCGGGCTTTGGCGCCTTTGCGCACCCACTCCAGTTCTTCCTTCATGGCTTTTTCGTGGGCCGATTGCTGCTTGGATTCAGCGGCCAGACGGTCGGACTTGGCTTCCAGCCAACCGGAATAGTTGCCCTCGTAAGGGATACCGGCGCCACGGTCGAGCTCGAGGATCCAGCCGGCCACGTTGTCCAGGAAGTACCGGTCGTGCGTGATCGCAACCACGGTGCCCGGGAAGTCGTGAAGGAAATGTTCCAGCCAGGCGACGGAATCGGCGTCCAAGTGGTTGGTCGGTTCGTCGAGCAGCAGCATGTCGGGGGCCGACAGCAGCAGGCGGCACAGGGCAACACGACGTTTTTCGCCACCGGAGAGGAATTCGACCTTGGCGTCCCACGCCGGCAGGCGCAGCGCGTCGGCGGCGACTTCCAGCTGGCGCTCCAGGTTGTGGCCGTCGCCCGCTTGCAGGATGGCTTCGAGCTTGGCTTGTTCAGCGGCCAGTTTGTCGAAGTCGGCGTCTTCTTCAGCGTAAGCAGCGTAGACCTCGTCCAGGCGAGCCTGGGCGTTCTTGATCACGGAGACGGCTTCTTCGACCACTTCGCGCACGGTTTTGGTCGGGTCCAGGATCGGCTCTTGCGGCAGGTAACCGATGTTCAGCTCTGGCATCGGGCGCGCTTCGCCTTCGAACTCGGTATCAACGCCGGCCATGATTTTCAGCAGTGTGGATTTACCCGAACCGTTGAGGCCGAGTACGCCGATCTTGGCGCCCGGAAAAAAGGACAGTGAGATGTTTTTCAGGATTTCCCGCTTCGGCGGAACAATTTTTCCCAGCCGATGCATGGTGAAGACGTATTGAGCCAAAATGGAGCCCTCTGAGTAACAGCTTAAACAAAGGTCTGCATTCTACTTCAAGATCATCCTGTGAACAGGTGCAGACCGCTGACCGGGCTTGATAAGCGCCCCGTCAGAAAACTTTCAGGTCCAGCACCTTCAGACTCAACTGACTGTGCAACAGCATGACCAGCAGGATCGCCGAGGTGCACAGTACCTGGCCCAGCACGCCGTAATGGATCTGCCGCGCCGCCGCTTGCCACTGCTCAGCCTGGGGGGGCGTGCGCTCAAGCACGAGGTTGGCCGGCTCGCGCAAGCGCTTTTCGATCACCGAATCGAGCACAAAGATCGCCACGCTCAGCACAAACCACACCTCGAAGCTGCGCCGCCAATCCACCAGCCAGAACATCAGGATGCCGCTGAGGATCAATCCCCAACCGGCGACATTATAAAAGCGATCAGTAAACGCCAGCCCTTTGAGCAGCAAGGGTTTGGTCTGCTCGGTGCAGTGTTTGAGCTGCGCCGAAAGCCAGGGGGCGAACAACAGCGGGCCGGTGGCGGCCACCGCTGCGAGTGCATGGAAGATTTTAACCGCGTCGTATTCGATCATTGCCTTGGGCCTCTTGAAAGGTAGAGGCCTAGGCTAAGTCAGGGCTTGCTTGTCCGGAATGGCTCATCAGGACAGACAAACGAACGGATCAGACACTTTCAGCCTTGAGCTTCTGCGCTGCCCTGCAACGTATTGCGCACCTTGCCCGGACTGCTGCCGGTAACACGTCGAAACCAGTGACCAAAAGAATCCCCCGAGGCAAACCCCAAATGTTGGGCCACCCGCTCATTGGTGTGCTCAAACATCAAACCCCGATAGGCCTCAACCAGCAGCAGGCGGTTGTACCACTGCGTGTAGCACAAGCCCGTCTGCTTGCGAAACAGCCGCGTCAGGGTGCGCTCCGTCGCACCGACTTCACTGCCCCACTCCGTCAGGCTTCTGCGCATGCCGGGGCGGGCTATCAGTTGATCGGTGACACGCTTGAGCCGCACATCACTGGGCAGAGGCAGAACCATGTCACTGGCCGGAAGCGCGGTTATATCCTCGAACAACAACTGCAATATGCAATTGCGCTGGCACTCGGACAGCGGCCGCGTACTTTCTTCGGCCAATCGCTCGCAGAGCGCAATCATCAGCGAAGACGCATCGATCAGTTTGAGAAACGGGGAGAACGCCTTGGACCGCTCGGCCCCCAGGTACAGGACGGTCAGGTCGACCTGAGTGTCGGCGGCGCCCGCGTGCAAGGTCTGCGGAGGAATCCACACCGCCATCCCAGGTTTGAGCAGCCAGCGTTGATCCACCGTATGCCCGTGCAGCATGCCCTTTTTCACTAATACGAACTGGCCGAGCGGGTGTCTGTGAGGTTCGCTTTCGCTGGCGTCCAGCTTGGTTAATTGCCTTTCAACGACCAGTGCAGAGTAACTGGTTTTTTCAAGATGCATTACTACCCCAATGAGTCTTTCCGTAGTCCATTTTGCGAAGGCAATCCGTAGGCAAAGAGTAAACCGCATCCCATGATCAGGCCAAGCAGAAGAAAGGTGCCTGGGTAGGCGTGGTCAGCTGGCAGGTACAGCGCAACCGCGACCATCGCGTTAACGCCAAACGCGGCGCCGAGGCTGCGCAAAAACTGCACCGTGGAGGTGTACCCCCCCAACTGGTCCTGCGGCGCACTGTTCTGCACGAAGACCAGCGTGGTCGTCGCCGTCAGCCCCATGCCCAAGCCCACCAGAATCTGCCCTGCCCCGATCGCCGGCCAAAACGTCCAGTACAGCCCTGAGGCCACGCCTGAACACCCGATCGCCAGCATCAACATGCCCCCCACCGCCATCGGCCTGAACCCGACGCGCGCCAGATGCTTGCCGCATAGCGTCGCGCCGACCACCCAGCCCAACGCGGCCATCATGATCAGCGCGCCGCTGGACAAGGCGCCGGCCTGTGAATGACTGAGCGCGACCGGCAGCAGGCTCACCGACGCATACAGCCCGACGCTTGAGACAATCACCAGAACCATGACCGCGCCCAACGCCGGACGGGTAAAGAACCCCAACGGCACCGGGCTGCTTTCGGGGGCCGCACGAACCCGGGTGAGCAATACGCCAAGGCTGATCAGCATGACAACAGCCAGGGTCGATAGTGGGTGCGCGATCAGCTCAAGGCGCTGACTGCTCAACATCAACAGACCGGCACACGCAAAGATCGCCAACGCGCCTTGTGCCAGCCCGTCGACATGCCGGCTTGATTGACCACGACCGATCACAGGGGCAAAAAACAGCGCCAGCAGCGCCAGGACACCCAAGGGCAGGTTGAGCCAAAACACTGCGCGCCAACCCAAGGTGCTGCCCAGCACCGCACCGGCGACCGGGCCGAGTACGGCAGCCAGGCCCCAGACACTGCTGAGCATGCCTTGCATGCTTGCCCGCTTCGGCCCTTCGAACAAAGACGCCAGCAAGGAATAAGACAGCACGATAATCCCACCCGCGCCCACGCCTTGCAGCGCCCTGCCAGCGATCAGCATGAGCATGCTCTGACTCATGGCGACCCATACCGAGGCAACGATGAACAGCACCAGGCTGATTTTCATCATCGAACTGACCCCAAACCGGTCGGCCAGTGCGCCCGCCAGCGGCGCGACGAGTGCCAGCGGCAGCAGGAAGCCTGAAACAACCCAGGGATACAGCGTCGTATCGCGCATTTGCGCGTTGATCTGCGGCAGGATGGTGCTGACCGCCGTGCTGTCCATGGCGGCAAGAAACAGTGCAATCAGCACCGCGACGAGACTCAGCGGATACTTCTGGCCCACTGATTCCTGTGCTGCAAGGGTTTGCGGCTTCATGCGGCGGTCCTCAATGGAAATACTGGGTATGAATCTCACTGGCCCGCGAGAACTCGCGCACGATGCCGGCGGTATCCACATCCATGTATTCATCGACTTTGCGAATCAGATCCTGTGACTGGATGATCTCTCTGAAGCGCAGCGTCATTTCCAGTTGGGTATTGGCAGCCATATTGTTCTGCGTGTAATCCAGATCGAATTCGGCCTTTATCTGCTCACCACTGGTGATGGCCAGTTGTGTGTTCATCGCCTCTGTGTCGTGGATCAATTGATGCATGCGTTGGCGCTCGACACTGCTGAGCGAGGGAATAATCCGGTCAAACACAAAATGATCGAACTGGATATGACGCGCCTCGTCCAACCCATGAAAATGCAGCAGGCGTGTCAACAAGCTGCGCTGCATCGGATCAAGCACCTTCAACCGGCGCTCGAACACCGTGATGACTGACTCGCCGACGTAGGCGGTGGCGCACAGCGCGGCCAGTTTGATCTTGGGCGAGTCGTCGCCCTCGTACAGTGCGCGGCGCTCGGCGAAGAGATTATCCTTGAGCTTGATGTCACGCCCGGACAGGTGCCGGATGTACTGATAGAAGCTGCTGGCGTGATTGATTTCCTCGGCGGCAAAACACGACAGCGCGCCATACAGGGAATCGCCTGCGGTCAGGGTATCGTCGTTGGCCTGAGCCTCACACAGGATGCGCGTCATGGTATTGGCCACATGCATCTCGATTTCCGCCAGCTGCCCCAGCTCTTTGTACAAATAGGCCACGGCTTTGTCCTCTTGCCCGGCCTCGCCGACCAGGGCTTTGGACAGGAACTGCAGTTCGTCATCGGTGCGGGCGCTGTCCCACTCCATACGATTGGGGTGCAGGTAATTGATGTGCGCCAAAGCATTGATATTTTTCAAGGTATTCATTGCAGTTCTCTTAATCGACGTAGGAAAGAGCGTTGAAGATGGTGCGCGCCGGATCATCAATTGCCCGGCGCCCGTGCATGACCCGGGTGTTGTCTATCAGCACGACATCGCCGCACTGCCAGCCCACGTCTACGGTGAATCGCTGGCACAGGGCGTCCAGCGCCTGCAACAGGTGCGGATCAATCGGTTCGCCGTCGGCGAAGGTGATCCGCGGTGCCTCGTAATGGTTCGACGGGCCGAACAGGCTATTGGCAAACGCCAGGTGCGCGTCGTCTGCCAGTCGGCTGGTGCGCACCGCCGGGGTGCGGAAGCGGTACGTAATCGAACCGTCCTCGTTCAGCTCAATCTGCGAGGACTCGTCCTGGGCACTGAGCGACAACAAGTCCTGCAGGGTGACGGCCTCCACGCAGGCCGGCGCGGCGTCGCCTTGGGCCAGCGCATGAAAGGCATAGGTCTTCCACTTGGTGGCCTCCACGCGTCGGGCGTACTGGATGTCGCGCCCGCTGAATGCCGCGCGCTGTTCGGCGCTCAGATGCCGGTAAACCACCTGGCCGTCGCATACCGTGGTCTGTGAACCGCGGGCCGGCGCCGTCTGGCAATAGAACCAGCACAGGTCCGGCCAGAAGGGGCTGTTACCGTTTTCGCAGTGCAGGCCGACGGCATCCAGGCCGGCGTCGACTTTCTGCGCGGTATTGCCATCGAACGTGCGGGCAGGGTCCAGGCTGATCCGGCTGCTGTTCTGACGTACCAACCGGGAAAACCCGTCGATGCTGTGTTCAAAACCGCGCAGCACCAGGTAGCCATGGGTGATCAACAAGCCCTTGAGAACTTCGGGAGCCAGATCGACCAGCGCCTGGGGGGCCAGGGGCGTCACAATCAAGCCACCGTAGACGGTGTGAGGCAATGTACTGAGCTTCATGCGCAGATCCTCAATGTTGAATCCAGCAGGAACGATGGAAGTTGATCGCGGCGCGGTCGCCCGGTGACGGTGAACAGTCGACTCATGACCGCTTCACTGTGCACCACCAATACCGGGTGCTGAATCTGTTCGATCTCACTCAGATGAGTCCGCGCAAATCGCCGGATTGCCTCTCGAACTTCAGCGGGATTGGCCTGTGCATTGATGATGAAAACGCCGCCCATGAACGCCTGTCGATCGCCGAAGACAATCACCTGCTCTACATCGGGTATCTGCCGGTAGGTTGCCTCGAGCCACTCGGGAGAAACGTTGCGGCCGTTGGCGGTGATAATCATGGTTTTTTTGCGGCCGATGATGCTGACGAACCCGTCCCGATCAATCGTGGCCAGGTCACCGGTGTGCAGCCAGCCGTCAGCGTTAATGGCGCAACTGCTGGGGTCTTCGTTGGTGTAGCCGGCGAACAGCGAGCTACTGCGCAGTAGCAGTTCACCGTCCTCGGCGAGGCGTAGCGCGACATGGGGCAATGCTTGCCCGACACTGCCCAGACGGTTGGCGCCCCGGTAGTTCCAGGTTGCCACGGAGCTGTTTTCACTGAGGCCGTAGCCCTGAAAAACCTCAACCCCCAGTTGGCGCAGACGCACCAGAACCTCAAGCTCCACAGGCCCGCCACCCGCTGCAAGCAATGGCAAGCGTGAAGTGCCGAAGATCTGTTCGATACGCTCAGGTGTCGACGGCCCCGACGTTTCGGCGCGCACGGCAATCGCCTCGACCAGCGCAGGCGTGAGCGTCATCGCGGTGGGTCGCGCCTGGCGGATCAGCGCCAGGCGGTCTTCAGCGATGGCCCCGGGGCTGCCCAGCGGCGCCAGGCTGACCGGCGGCAGAACCACCGCGCCGCCGGAGGTCAAGGGCATATAAAGCGCCGTCACTTGTTCAATCAACAAACTGAACGGCACCAGCACCAAATAGCGCTGATAATCATCGCGCAACGCCCGCTGCCAGAGCGCCTGGACCAACGCGCCCAAGCCATCACGGCGAATCTTCACGCCCTTGGGTGTGGAGGTGGTGCCGGAGGTGTGTATGACTTTGATGACACCGTCGGCGCTGGGGCAGGCAGCGGCGGTCGGTAATTCGGGGCTCAATGGCACAGGCGCCAGCGACACCTGACGCACTTGCGCCGACAGTGCCAGGCCGTCAGAGCACCACGCCTGCAACTTGCGCGCGCCCATTTCATCGACCAGCACCAGTGAGCAGCCCTGCAACAAATGCAGCGCCTGATCGACGGAAAACGCCAGGGGGACGGGCACTTCAACCCTGTCGCTGAGCATCAACGCCAGATCCGCCAACACCCATTCGGCGCTGTTGCCCATCACGATGCCGACCTGGCTGTCGGCGGGTGTGGTTTGTGCAAGGGCGCGGGCCAGATGCTGTGCCTGCGCCACCCACTGCTGGTAGGTCAGGGCGACCGTCTCGATTGACGCGCTGTCGTGCCCCAATTGAATGACCGCCGCCGCATCCGGCGTGCGCTGGGCCTGGGCCAGTATTTGCGTGAGGACGTTCATGCGGCAACCTGCTCAGCGTGACCGACCCGGTGTTCAAAGCCTGTGAACTTCAGCCTTCCGCAATACTGGTTGAACAGGTGCGAACATTCTTCCAGCAGGATCACACCGGTCTGGGGCGATTGCGCGTAGTAACTGCCCCACTGTTGCAACTCCAGGTCCGACAACCGACCCGCGTCGGCATCGCCCAGGACCCGCAGCGGAATGCCGTGGTACTTGAGCAACACGCGCAACCTGCGTGTGGAGGTGCACAAGATCGCCTTGGCCCCCATGAACCAGGCCATGATCGGCAATGCCTTGATAATCTCTGCTGCCGCATGGGAGTCGTCGGACGCCAGCGAACCGATCTCCACAATCTGCTCACGCAGCAACGTCTGCCGGCTCAGCGCACCCAGGACGGCCTCGATAGGCTCGTCGAAATACCGTTCGGAGAAAAGTGGCCGAGTGGGAGAGGCGAATGAAATGCCCGCGCAAGCGGTGAGCGCACCTCCTATCAGGTTTCGCCGCGTCACCAGCAAGTCGGGGTTGGGGGTCATCTGCGCGCCGTAATGGCGCTTATAAATTTCCTGGATGTAGCCTATTGGCTCCGGTGCACTGTGCTCGCTTCTTTTAATTATTTCGAACCGCGCATGATCAATTTCATTATGACTTGAGGTATGAAGAAAACTGTTCATGACGTATCCCTGTTAACGGCATTTGCCTTGAACAAAGCTACGTAACTGCCCACGCCAAGAACATGCTCAGCCAGGACAACAAGTCGATTGAAACGGACGATTACTTTCGGCCACACCTGCCTTGGCGGTTTTCGATCAGGCCTTGCTCGCCCTTGGTCGGCGCCTTAAAGCGGGGCTGGCACTTTGCCACGCGTCAAGGCATGCTAGCCGCCCTTCGGGCGTCCGGCTTATAGTGCACGTCGCGCGCCAGCTCAGCCAAACCGCAGGATCACAGCTTGTCCAAAGTCACGCCGCCCACTCCTCTGCGCGCCGCTCATATAGCGCCGGGAGCCCCCCTGCACGGCACCCTCAAAGGCGCACTGGCGACGCTCGTGCTCATGCTGCTCGCGTTATTGTTCTGGCAACTGCTCGACCAACTGCAGCAAAACCAGAAGGACCAGCAGCAATACACCATCGATTACAGCGCCGACCTCGCCGAACAAATCAGCCTGAACATGGCCCTGAGCGCAAAAATCGCGCTGAACCTGTTACCGATGGTCGAGCCACCGCGCGGCGACGAGCAGCAACAAGCGCTGATGCGCACCTTGCAACGCTCGCTGCCGGAGCTGCGCAGTGTGGCCCTGCTTGCACCCAGCGGCGCGATAATCAGTGACAGCGCCAAAGACAGCGACGACGCCGCCTGGCTCGAAGAGCTGGTGCAGCGCAGCCACTCGCAACCTTATTACCTGAGCAATAACAGCGACGGCACCCTCGTTTATCTGTTGCTACACCAGCCCAGCGGCGGCTCCAGAATGTACTGGGCGCTGCGCCTGGCACCGAACTACCTGACCAACCTCACCCGCCAGGACGGCCAGGGCCAGGGCCCGATGTGGGCCATTGAAAACCGCATGAACTACCGCGTGGTCAGCCGTGACAGCGGCATGCCGGCACAGTGGACCTCTGCACTGACCCCGGATGAATTGAATAAAAGCGTGCTGGTCACGCCCCTGAGCAAAAGCGACTGGCAATTGCGCGGCCTGTTCGACCGCAGCGCGGTGCTGCAACAGCTGCTGCCGGCGTTTATCGGCAAATGCCTGCTGGGGCTGGCCTTTTCGCTGATCCCGGTGATCGTGCTGCTGAACATGCGCCGCCGTCAGCGCCAGGTGAACGAAGGCCGGCGACGCTATCAGGATATTTTCGAAGGCACCGGCGTGGCCCTGTGCGTACTTGACCTGTCCGGTGTGAGGACCTTCTTCGCCAAAGCCAACATGCACACCCGCGAGCACTTGCAGGACTGGCTGCACAACAACACCGAGGAGCGCAAACAACTGCTCAAGGAGTTGCGCGTTACCGAGGTCAACCAGATGGCGGTGCGCCTGCTGAATGTGAGCTCATGCGATGAGGCCTGGGAACGCCTGATCGACGATTGCCCGCGCAACGCCACGGCCATCGGTTACCAAGTGCTCGAAGCGGTGCTGACCCAGCAAAAACAGCTGGAGCTGGAAATTCAGCTCAACGACATGGCCGGCAACGACCAATACCTGTGGTTGGTGATGCGCCTGCCGGAACAGCAGGATGACTTCAAGGCCGTGATCCTGAGCATCAGCGATATCACCAGCCGCAAGCTGATCGAGCTGTCGCTGGTGGAACGCGAGAGTTTTTGGTCGGACGTGGTGCGCACCGTGCCCGATCACCTGTATGTGCAGGACGTGATGAGCCAGCGCATGATTTTCAGCAACCACCATTTGGGCCACACCCTCGGCTACAACAAGGCCGAACTGCAGCAAATGGGCGAGTATTTCTGGGAAATCCTGCTACACCCCGACGACGCCGAGTATTACCACGAACTGCGTCAACAACAGCGTCTGGTCGGCTATGCGACCCAATTACAGTGCCAGTTGCGTTTTCGTCACCGCAATAACCAATGGCGCCGTTTCGATATTCGCGAACAAGCGCTGGCCCGCGACAAGACGGCGGTGATCACGCGGATCATCGGCGTGGCCAAGGACATTACCGACCAGATCGAAGCCAGCGAATCCCTGCGTGACAGCGAGCAGCGTTACCGCATGCTCGCCGAAAGCATCAGCGACGTGATCTGCTCCACCGACAGCCAACTGGCGCTCAACTACATCAGCCCGTCGGTCAACGCCGTGCTGGGGTACGACGTGGATTGGGTGTTCAAGAACGGCTGGCAGTCGATCATCGCCAACCCGCAACAACTGACCGGCATCAGTAGCCTGGTGGAACACGTCAGCCGCGCAGTGGGCGACCCCGCCGCGCTGAACCGCCTGCGCGATGAAGTGCAAACCCAGCTGTTCCTGTTCGACTGCCTGCGCGCCGATGGCCGCAAGGTGCCGATCGAGTTGCGCCTGGTGCTGGTGTGGGATGAACACGGCGCATTTGAAGGCATCCTCGGTGTGGGCCGCGATATCAGCCAGCAGCGCCGCGCCGAGAAAGACCTGCGCATGGCGGCCACGGTATTCGAACACTCAACCTCGGCGATCCTGATCACCGACCCGGCCGGGTATATCGTGCAGGCCAACGAGGCGTTCAGCCGCGTCAGCGGGTATGCCGTGGCGGACGTGCTCGACCAGTTGCCGAACATGCTCACCGTCGACGAGCAACAGGAAGCCCACCTGCGTTACGTGCTCAAGCAACTGCACCAGCACAGTACCTGGGAAGGCGAAGTGTGGCTCCAGCGCCGCAACGGCGAGCATTATCCGGCGTGGGTGGGCATTACCGCCGTGTTCGACGATGAAGGCGACCTGGCCAGCTATGTGTGTTTTTTCAGTGATATCAGCGAGCGCAAGGCCAGCGAACAGCGCATCCACCGCCTGGCCTATTACGACGCCCTGACCCACCTGCCCAACCGCACGTTGTTCCAGGACCGCCTGCACACCGCGTTGCAGTCGGCTGAGCGGCAGAAGTCGTGGGTGGTGCTGATGTTCCTCGACCTCGACCGTTTCAAGCCGATCAACGACTCGCTGGGCCACGCCGCCGGCGACCGCATGCTCAAGGAGATGGCCACGCGCCTGCTGGGTTGCGTCGCCGAAGACGACACCGTGGCACGCATGGGCGGCGACGAGTTCACCTTGCTCCTGCAACCGCGGGTCAGCCGTGAAATGGCGCTGAACCGCGCTATTTCGGTGGCCGAGCAGATTCTGGCAAGCCTGGTAAAACCCTTTGTACTGGAAGGCCGCGAGTTCTTCGTGACCGCGAGTATCGGCATCGCCCTCAGCCCACAGGACGGCAATGAGCTGAGCCAGTTGATGAAGAACGCCGACACCGCGATGTACCACGCCAAAGAGCGCGGCAAAAACAACTTCCAGTTCTACCAGGCCGACATGAACGCCAGCGCCCTGGAACGCCTGGAACTGGAAAGCGACCTGCGCCATGCACTGGAACAGGACGAATTCGTGCTGTATTACCAGCCGCAGTTCAGCGGCGACGGCAAACGCCTGACCGGCGCCGAAGCCTTGCTGCGCTGGCGCCACCCGCGCCGTGGCCTGGTGCCGCCGGGGGATTTCATTCCGGTGCTGGAAGAGTTGGGGCTGGTGGTGGACGTGGGCGACTGGGTGATCGGCGAGGCCTGTCGCCAGCTCAAGACCTGGCACCAGAACAAGGTGCGCGTACCGAAAGTTTCGGTGAACATCTCGGCGCGGCAATTCTCCGATGGGCAATTGGGTGAGCGCATCGCCACCATCCTCAGGGATACCGGCCTGCCGCCCGCGTGCCTGGAGCTGGAGCTGACCGAAAGTATCCTCATGCGTGAAGTCACTGAGGCCATGCAAATCCTCGCCGGCCTTAAAAACCTCGGCCTGAGCATTGCGGTGGATGACTTTGGCACCGGGTATTCGTCGTTGAACTACCTCAAGCAGTTCCCGATCGACGTGCTGAAAATCGACCGCACCTTTGTCGATGGCCTGCCGTCCGGCGAGCAGGACGCGCAGATCGCCCGAGCAATTATCGCCATGGCCCACAGCCTGAACCTGGCGGTGATCGCCGAGGGCGTGGAAACCCATGAGCAGCTGGATTTCCTGCGCGAGCACGGGTGTGACGAGGTGCAGGGGTATCTGTTTGGACGGCCGATGCCGGCGAACCGGTTTGAGGCGCAGTTCAGCAATGAAGCGCTGTTCCTGTTCGACTGAATACTTGTTGTGGGGCTGATGGCCTCATCGCAGGCAAGCCAGCTCCCACAGTTTGAATTGCAAACACCTTCCAGTGTGGGAGCTGGCTTGCCTGCGATGGCAATGGCACAGGCCCCCTTGCCCCTAAGTGAATCCCGCTTGTCCGCGACATGATGTCCTTTCATATGCCATCTAAAACCCATTGGGTTAGAATGCCCTCCTTTTCTGCCCCCGATCCTTGAGGACCGCCATGTTCAGCCGTGATTTGACTATTGCCAAGTACGACGCCGATCTCTTTGCCGCCATGGAGCAAGAAGCCGTGCGCCAGGAAGAGCACATTGAGCTGATCGCTTCGGAAAACTACACCAGCCCTGCGGTCATGGAGGCTCAAGGTTCGGTACTGACCAACAAGTACGCCGAAGGCTACCCAGGCAAGCGCTACTACGGTGGTTGCGAGTACGTCGACGTGGTTGAGCAGTTGGCCATCGACCGTGCAAAAGAACTGTTCGGCGCCGATTACGCCAACGTCCAGCCGCACGCCGGCTCCCAAGCCAACAGCGCCGTGTACCTGGCTCTGCTGCAAGGCGGCGACACCATCCTGGGCATGAGCCTGGCCCACGGCGGTCACCTGACCCACGGCGCCAGCGTTTCCTCCTCCGGCAAGCTGTACAACGCCGTTCAATACGGCATCGATGCCAACGGCCTGATCGACTACGACGAAGTCGAGCGTCTGGCGGTTGAACACAAGCCAAAAATGATCGTGGCCGGTTTCTCTGCCTACTCGCAGATCCTCGACTTCCCGCGTTTCCGCGAAATCGCTGACAAGGTTGGCGCCTACCTGTTCGTCGACATGGCCCACGTGGCCGGTCTGGTCGCCGCTGGTGTCTACCCGAACCCGGTGCCTTACGCTGACGTGGTCACCACCACCACGCACAAAACCCTGCGCGGCCCACGTGGCGGCCTGATCCTGGCGCGCGCCAACGCCGAGATCGAGAAGAAGCTGAACTCCGCGGTATTCCCGGGCGCTCAAGGTGGCCCGCTGGAGCACGTGATCGCCGCCAAAGCGATCTGCTTCAAGGAAGCCCTGCAGCCTGAGTTCAAGACCTACCAGCAACAAGTGGTGAAGAACGCCAAGACCATGGCCGAAGTGTTTATCGCACGCGGTTTTGACGTGGTGTCGGGCGGTACCGAGAACCACCTGTTCCTGTTGTCGCTGATCAAGCAGGACATCTCCGGTAAAGATGCTGACGCTGCCCTGGGCAAAGCCTTCATCACCGTGAACAAGAACTCCGTGCCGAACGATCCACGTTCGCCGTTCGTCACTTCCGGCCTGCGCTTCGGCACCCCGGCTGTGACCACCCGTGGCTTTAAAGAAGCAGAGTGCAAGGAACTGGCTGGCTGGATCTGCGACATCCTGGCAGACCTGAACAACGAAGCCGTGATCGACGCGGTACGTGAGAAGGTCAAGGCCATCTGCAAGAAGCTGCCGGTGTACGGCGCTTGATTGCAGTTGCTTGAATAAGAAGCCCGGCTGAAGAGCCGGGCTTTTTTATGCCTGTTTGCAGGTGAAACACAGTCAATTGTGGGAGGGGGCTTGCTCCCGATAGCGGTGTATCAGGCACTGATATGTCACTGACACACTGTCATCGGGAGCAAGCCCCCTCCCACATTTTGACTGCATTTCAGGTCAAGTCAGGGTTGGTAGACGCGCTGGAAGCCCTCGCGAATCTTTTCTTCCGGCAACTCATCGGCAATAAACACAATCACACTTTCCCGCGCCTCGCCCTCGGCCCATTCGGTGTCCCAATCGAACCCGTAGAGCTTGAGCACGCCCTGGAACACCATGCGCCGGTCTTCCCCGGCAATGTTCAGCACGCCTTTGTAGCGCAGCAATTGCTTGCCGTGGTCTTCCAGCAGTTCGTTCATGAACGCGCTGAGGCGGTCGATATCCAGCGGCTGGTCGGTGCGCAGCACCAGGCTGGAGATTCGGTCGATGGACGGCGCAGCACTGACCGGGCGCAGGCTCATGCCGGCGTTCAGGTTGAAGCCGCGCACGTCGAGCAGTTCGGCCAGGTCGATGTTGCCGTGGTCGACCACACGAATCGGCGCGCGGCGGTTGATGCGGGTCAGGCGCTGGCTGAGGGCATCAAAGGTGGCGTCGTCCACCAGGTCGCGTTTACTCACCAGCAGGCGGTCGGCAAAGCCGATCTGGGCCTGGGCGATGGTCTGGGTCAGGTGGTGCTCGGCGTGGGCGGCGTCCACCAGCGTGATGATGCCGTCGAGGATGTAGCGCTCGCGCAGTTCTTCATCGATGAAAAAGGTCTGGGCCACCGGCGCCGGATCTGCCAGGCCGGTGCATTCGATCACCAGGCGGTCAAAGGCGATTTCGCCGCTGTCCAGGCGTTCGAGCAGCAGGTAAAGGGCTTTGGTCAGGTCGGTGTGGATGGTGCAGCACACGCAGCCATTGGACAGGGTCATGACTTGCACCGGCTCGGCGCCCAACAGTTGGGTGTCGATACCGGCGTCACTGAATTCGTTTTCGATCACGGCGATTTTCAAGCCGTGCTCGGCCTTGAGCAGGCGGCGCAGCAAGGTGGTTTTGCCAGCGCCGAGGAAGCCGCTGAGGATGGTGACGGGGATGGGAGAGGACAAAACTGATCTCCTGATTACTGAAGGAACACAAAGCAAATGTGGGAGCGGGCCCCTGTGGGAGCTGGCTTGCCTGCGATGCAAACAACTCGGTCTTCCAGTCATACCGAGTTGATGCTATCGCAGGCAAGCCAGCTCCCACACAAGCCCGCTCCCACAGGGGATCACCGCAAGCCCGAGTGCCGGGTCAGCAGCACTTAGGCCCACCCTTGCCGCCGTAACGGGCTTCCTGGCGTTCCCGGAAGAACGCCTTGTAGTCCATCATCGGTTTGTCCGGGTGTTTGGTTTGCATATGCTCGACGTACGTATCGTAGTCGGGCATGCCGACCATCAGGCGCGCGGCCTGACCGAGGTATTTACCCAGGCGACTGATGTCATTGAACATGATTGCACTCCTCGATCACGCGTCCGGCAAGGCCTGGAACGGGGCTTCTTTATCCGTACGTTCTTTGTTGCCCCAGGCGGCGACGCCGACCTTGAGCGCATAGAACAGGATGCTGAACACCACGAACAGGAACAGCGTAGTCAGCGTTGCGTTGGTGTAAGCGTTCCAGATCACGTGCTGCATCTGGTCGATGTTCTTGGCCGGGGCGAGTATCTGGCCGTTGGCCAGGGCATCGCTGTACTTCTTGGCCAGTGACAGGAAGCCGATCGCCGGGTTGGCATCGAACAGCTTGATGAAGCCTGCGGTCACGGTGCAAATCAGCAGCCAGACGGCCGGCAGCATGGTCACCCAGATGTAGCGCTGGCGTTTCATTTTGATCAGCACCACCGTGGCGAGCATCAGCGCGATACCGGCCAGCATCTGGTTGGAGATACCGAACAACGGCCACAAGGTGTTGATGCCGCCCAGTGGGTCGATCACGCCTTGGTACAACAGGTAACCCCACATCGCCACGCAGCCTGCGGTCGCAATCAGGTTGGCGGTCCAGGACTCGGTGCGCTTGAGCGACGGCACGAAGGAACCGAGCAAATCTTGGAGCATGAAACGCCCGGCTCGGGTACCGGCGTCAACCGCCGTGAGGATGAACAGCGCTTCAAACAGGATCGCAAAGTGGTACCAGAACGCCATGGTGTTCTCACCTGGCAGCACGCTGTGCAGGATCTGCGCGATACCTACCGCCAATGTCGGCGCACCGCCGGCACGTGCCAGGATGGTGGTTTCGCCGATGTCATGCGCTACGGCGGTCAGTGCTTCCGGGGTAATGGCGAAGCCCCAACTGCTGACGGTTTGCGCAACGGTCACAACGTCAGCGCCCACCACGGCAGCCGGGCTGTTCATGGCGAAGTACACGCCAGGCTCGATCACCGACGCGGCAACCATCGCCATAATGGCCACGAACGATTCCATCAGCATCGCGCCGTAACCGATGTAGCGCGAGTTGACTTCGTTATCCAGCAGCTTGGGCGTGGTGCCCGACGAGATCAGCGCGTGGAAACCCGAGACCGCGCCACAGGCGATGGTGATGAACAGGAACGGGAACAGACCGCCCTTCCACACCGGGCCGGTACCGTCGATGAATTGGGTCAGGGCCGGCATTTTCAGCTCTGGCATGGTGACCAGGATGCCGATCGCCAACGCAATGATGGTGCCGATTTTCAGGAACGTAGAGAGGTAGTCACGCGGTGCGAGGATCAGCCACACCGGCAGTACCGCAGCGACGAAGCCATAGCCCACCAGCATCCAGGTGATCTGGATACCCGTGAACGAGAAAGCCTTGGCCCAGACCGGGTCAGCGGCAATCTGCCCGCCCAGCCAGATCGAACCCAGCAGCAACAGCACGCCGATAACCGAAATTTCACCAATGCGGCCCGGGCGGATGTAACGCATGTACACGCCCATGAACATCGCGATCGGGATGGTCGCCATCACGGTGAAAATGCCCCACGGGCTCTCAGCCAAAGCCTTGACCACGATCAGCGCCAGCACCGCGAGGATGATGATCATGATCAGGAAGCAGCCGAACAGCGCGATGGTCCCCGGAATGCGGCCCATCTCTTCGCGGACCATGTCGCCGAGGGAACGGCCGTTGCGACGAGTGGACAGGAACAGGACCATGAAGTCCTGCACCGCACCGGCCAGCACCACGCCGGCAATCAGCCAGAGCGTGCCGGGCAGGTAACCCATTTGCGCCGCCAGTACCGGGCCGACCAAGGGGCCTGCACCGGCAATCGCCGCAAAGTGGTGACCGAAAAGAATGTGTTTGTTGGTCGGCACATAGTCCAGACCGTCGTTGTTGAGCACTGCGGGGGTGGCCCGCCGTGGGTCGAGTTGCATCACATTGTTAGCGATGAACAGACTGTAGTAGCGGTACGCAACCAGGTAGATGGCCACCGCAGCGACCACGATCCACAAGGCGTTGATCGCCTCGCCTCGGCGCAAGGCCACTACGCCCAGGGCGCATGCTCCTACGATTGCCAGCACCAGCCAGGGTAGGTGGCGTAGCAGGCTATTATTATTTTTCATTTTTATATTCCAGCCAGGGTGGACAGAAAGGACAGCCAGCCGGAGTTTAGCGCTGTTGGCTTTAAAGGCCACCCCCCACGTTGGTCTAGAGCCTTGCAATCGCAAAAAAAGCAGAAATAAGCGCCGGTTGATGGCGCAAGGCTACAATCCTTCTATTCACACAGGGGTTAACCATGACTGAACAACCGTCTGATCGCCGCCGTTTTCGGCGAATCGCCTTTAAGGCAAAAACGACCATTGCCCAGGGCAGCTGGAAGTGGCCGGTGCAACTGGTGGATGTGTCACTCAAGGGTTTGCTGGTGGACCGCCCTGATGATTGGCAGGGTGATGGCGAGCAGCTGTTTGACGTCGATATTCGGCTGGACCCAGAGGCGCATATACAGATGCAGGTCAAGCTGGCCCATGACGATCATGGGCAGTTGGGGTTCGTGTGTGAACACATTGACCTGGACTCGATCACCCATCTGCGGCGCTTGATCGAGTTGAACCTGGGTGATGAGGATGAGCTGCACCGCGAGTTGGGTGCATTGCTGGAGGTTTAGCCGTCAGGGAAACGCCGCTCGTGCCGGGAAGTGGCTTTCCGACTCCCAAAGACCCGTTTTCTGACTCGACGCGGCCTGCCATTGCCCGTCGGCAAAACGGTAGGTCGTGTAACGAGTGACGAAATCTTCGTCGCCATCACCGTCCATAAAGGACGACAGTTGCAGCAACTCATCCGCGCCACCTGCTGCGGGCGTGGCTACTTGCCAGGCGGCTTTGCCGGTCTGGGCCAGGGTCAGAGGCTTGACCTTGCCGTCAGCGCCCTTGTAGTCCATCGGTTTGAGTTGCTGCCTGGCCGGCATCAGCAGTTGCGTCGCCGGGCCGCTGTAGCTGCCCATCGGCGCGGTCTGGTCGATGCTCAAAAAATACACAGGCGCTGGCAAGCCGTTGAGCGGGGCCTTTTTGACCTCAGCCAACGGATAACCGAGTTCTTCGTGCGCGATCACTTCGCCAGACGCCGACACCCTGCGCACCTGGGCTTGGAGCAGCGGCTTATCCACCAGGTCGCCGGGATCGTCAAACGAGTCCTCGTCCAGCCCGTTGCCCCAGCGGTCCTGGTGCAACTGGGCGCTGATACGCTGGTCTTCCAATACCTGCAAGACGCTGCCGTCCTCGGTCGCCAACTGTTGCGCGAGACGGTAACCGGCTGGCAGTTCAGCCCACGCCATGGCGGGCAGCCCGGCCAGGGCGACAAACAGGGCGACTGCGCCCCAGCGATTCGATCGTTGCATGGCGTCCATCCCTGATTATTCGAACAGTGCGTCCAGCGCCTGCTCCAGGCGCGTGACGCCAATGATGTTTATCCCCGGCGGCGATTCCTTGGGCATATTGCCCTTGGGCACGATCGCGCGTTTGAAGCCATGTTTGGCCGCTTCCTTCAAACGCTCCTGGCCACTCGGCACCGGGCGCACTTCGCCTGACAAGCCGACCTCACCGAACACCAACAAGTCGTGGGGCAGCGGTTTATTGCGCAGGCTGGACATCACGGCCGCCATCAATGCCAGGTCAGACGCCGTTTCCAGCACCTTGACCCCGCCGACCACGTTGAGGAACACGTCCTGATCGTGGGTCGGAATGCCGCCGTGACGGTGCAGTACCGCCAGCAGCATGGCCAAACGGTTCTGATCCAGGCCGAGGGTGACACGGCGCGGGTTGGCCAAATGGCTGTCATCCACCAGCGCCTGCACTTCCACCAGCATTGGCCGGGTGCCTTCCCACGTTGCCATCACCACGCTGCCCGGGACTTCTTCCTGGGCACGCGTGAGAAAAATCGCCGAAGGGTTGGAGACTTCTTTCAGGCCGCGATCCGTCATCGCGAACACGCCCAGCTCATTCACGGCGCCGAAACGGTTCTTCACCGCCCGCAGCAAACGCAGGCGGCCGTCGGATTCGCCCTCGAAATACAGCACGGTGTCGACCATGTGCTCCAACACGCGAGGCCCGGCCAGCGCGCCTTCTTTGGTCACGTGGCCGACCAGGAAGATCGCCGTGCCGCTCTGCTTGGCATAGCGCACCAGCAACGCCGCGCTTTCGCGCACCTGGGACACGCCACCGGGCGCCGATTGCAGCTGCTCGGTGAAAATGGTCTGGATCGAGTCGATCACCATGACCTTGGGTTTTTCGATGCGCGCGGTGGCAATGATGCTTTCGATGCAGGTTTCGGTCATCACCCGCAGTTGATCCTGGGGCAAGCCCAGGCGGCGAGCGCGCATGGCTACTTGTTGCTGGGACTCTTCACCGGTGACGTACAGCGCGGGCATGCGGCTGGCGATGCTGCACAGGGTTTGCAGCAGGATGGTGGATTTGCCGATGCCGGGGTCGCCGCCGATCAGCACGACAGAGCCGTCGACCAGCCCGCCGCCGAGTACCCGGTCGAGTTCACCGGAGGCGGTGGAGAAACGCGGGATTTCTTCGACGCTGACTTCGGCCAGGGTCTTGATCTGCGCCTGTTGCCCGGTCCAGCCAGCACGGCCGGTGGGGGCTGCGGCGCCGCCGCTTTCGATCATGGTTTCAGTCAGGGTGTTCCACGCGCCGCACTCGGTGCATTGGCCAGCCCACTTGGGAAAGGTCGCGCCGCACTCCGTGCAGCCGTACATGCGCTTGGCCTTTGCCATTTGAGAACCTCCAACCGAAAAACCGCGATGATAGCTCAGCGCGGCGCCGGGGTCCGGATTTCACCACTGGCTAATCGTGAAGCACTGTTGCCGATCGGGTCTTCGGCGTTGAGGTCGGCGCCTTTGGCCTTCAGTTCATCGAGCAGCTCGACGCGCTTGAACAGCCCGGCGTACATGGCGGCGGTCTGCCCGGCGCCGTTGCGTTGGTCGGGGTTGCAGCTGGTTGCCAGCAGGCGCTGGGCAATTTTCAGCTCGCCCTTGAAGATCGCGCCCATCAGCGCGGTGTTACCGCGTTTGTCCTGCACACAGGCGTCGGCGCCAGCACTGAGCAGGCGGTCCACAAACGCGCCCTGGCCGTGGTAGGCGGCGAGGATCAGTGCGGTGTAGCCCTTGTCGTCTGTGGTGTTGAGGCTGTAACCGGATTCGATGAAGGTGTTGAGCATGTCGACATCGCCCCGGCGGGCAGCATCGAAATAGTAGTCCTGCAACTGCGCCTTGAGCGCCACCGGGTCGGGGGACTCGGCGTGGGCGACAAAGGCGAGCGTGGCCATCAGTAAACCGATAAAAATTCGCATGGGTGTTCTCCTCACGGAAGTCGGCGCCCTCAAGAGGGCGCCGACTGGAACAGACGTTAGTCAGTCAGTTTTTCTGCCAGCGCTTTTACACGCGCCAGATCACCCTTGGCCACTTTGGTCACGCCCGTGCCGTACTCCGGGTCTGCCTTGTAGAGGAACGACAGGATGATGTGCTTGCTCTCGTCATCAGTGGTCGCGAGGGAGCCACCGAAGTTGTCGATCAAGTCCTGACGCTCTTTCTGGTTATAGGAGCGGTACAGATCACCCGCCTGTTTGAAGTTCTGCTCACGCTGAATCTTCGCTTGCTGGGTGCTGCCCGACAGCGCCAACTGGCTGTAGCGCGCGGTTTGCGTTTCTTCCCGTGGCAGCAGGCGGCTTGGCTCGTAGTTCACGCCAGTGGTGGTTTTGCCCGAGTTCATGACGCCGTCCTGGTTACCGTTGTTGACGGTCACCCGTGGAGCGTTGATCGGCAGTTGCAGGGCGTTCGGCCCCAGGCGATACATCTGCGTGTCGGCGTAGGAGAACACTCGACCTTGCAGCAGGCGGTCTTCCGACGGCTCGATGCCCGGAACGAGGTTGGCCGGGGCCATGGCGACTTGCTCGGTTTCCTGGAACACGTTCCCAGGGTTGCGGTTCAGCACCATCTGCCCGACTTTACGCTCCGGCACATTCGGCCAGATCTTGGTGGCGTCCAGCGGGTCGAAGTCAAACTTGGCCAAGTCCTCAGGTTTCAACACTTGCACATACAAGTCCCACTTGGGGAAGTCGCCCTTGTTGATGTGCGTAACCAGGTCATTGGTCAAATGGCTGTAGTCACGCCCTTGCACTTCGGTGACTTGCTTGGGATCAAGGTTCTTGATGCCTTGCAGGCTCTTCCAGTGGAACTTGACGTAGTGCACTTCGCCTTTGGCGTTGATCAACTTGTAGGCGTGCACGCCATTACCGTCCATTTCCCGGTAACTGGCTGGCGTGCCGGAGTCAGAGTACAACTCGGTGAGTGTGCGGGTGGACTCTGGAACATGGGAGAAGAAATCGAAACGGCGAGAGTCGTCGTCCAGGTTAGTGCGCGGGTCAGGTTTGAACGCGTGGACCATGTCCGGGAACTTGATGGCATCGCGAATAAAGAAGGTTGGGAAGTTATTCCCCACCAAATCCCAGTTACCTTCGGCGGTGTAGAACTTGGTGGCAAAACCGCGCGGGTCACGCAGGGTTTCCGGAGAGTGGTTGCCATGCACCACGGCCGAGAAACGCACAAACACCGGGGTGGCTTCGCCGGCGGCAAAGACCTTGGCTTTGGTCAGGTCGCTGAGGTTGTCGGTGACGGTAAAGGTGCCGTGAGCGCCAGTGCCGCGGGCATGCACAACGCGCTCCGGGATGCGCTCGCGGTCAAAGCGCTGCAGTTTTTGAATCAGCTGAACGTCTTGCAACAATACCGGGCCATTGGCACCAGCGGTTTGCGAGTTCTGGTTATCGCCAACGGCGGCGCCGTTATCACGGGTCAGGTTGGCGGCTTGTACAGAGAGGGAAAGCAGGCTGGCGGTGACCAATGCCAGCGCGTGACGCGCAGTCACTGGCCTGCGGCTCATGGTGGTATTCATCGAGGTGTCCTCTGGTTTTTTTATGCACATTCATTCGTGCTTGCCAGAGGCTAGTGACCCGCGAGTCATAAGATAAATAGAAAAGGCGTACTGCCCCGATAAAGAAAATAATGTGGCAAGGCACTGAAATGGCGCGTATTCCGCGCGCGATTGGTGGCACTTTGCAAACTATTTGCCATTTAATGTGTCGATAAAAATTAGCAGTGTTAACGGTTGTGTCGCGCAAGCCCACAACGACTGACTTACACTGACCTCCACCTTTCTCATCTGTAACAAGGAATAACTTATGGGCGTGATCAGCGAGTTCAAGGCCTTCGCGGTCAAAGGCAATGTGGTCGATATGGCCGTGGGTATCATCATCGGCGCCGCCTTCGGCAAGATCGTTTCCTCCTTTGTAGGCGACGTGGTGATGCCACCTATCGGCCTGTTGATCGGCGGCGTGGACTTCGGCGACTTGGCCGTGACACTCAAGGCAGCACAGGGCGACGTTCCGGCGGTAGTCCTGGCGTATGGCAAGTTCATTCAGAGCGTGATTGATTTCGTGATTGTCGCGTTTGCGATCTTTATGGGCGTCAAAGCCATCAACCGCCTGAAGCGCGAAGAGGCCGTGGCGCCAAGCTTGCCGCCAACGCCGACCAAAGAAGAACTGCTGCTGGGTGAGATCCGCGATCTGCTCAAGGCACAGAACGACAAGCCGCTTTAATCAAAGCCGGCCTGAAAAAAAGCGCCCGCTGGGGCGCTTTTTTATTACCAGTAATTTTCCACCGCCACTTGCCCGGGACGTCGGCTCAGGCTCAGTTGCATATCGCGTTGTTTGAGCAATTGGCGGGTATCGTCGACCATCTGCGGGTTGCCGCAAATCAGTACGCGCGAGTGCTCCGGGGTCAGCGCGACGCCAGCGGCACGCTCCAGTTCGCCATTCTCGATCATCGCCGTAATACGCCCGTTCAAAGCCCCTGGGTGCTGTTCACGGGTCACAATCGGAATATAGGTGAGCTTGTGCGCGTATTCAGCCAAATGCTCACGCTCACCCAATTCGTTGATCAGCGACTGGTACGCCAATTCCTTGGACTCGCGGGCGCTGTACACCAATACGATGCGCTCGAATTTTTCCCAGACCTCAAAGTCCTGCAGGATCGACAGGAATGGCGCCACACCAGTGCCGGTGCCCAGCAGCCATAAATCCCGCCCGTCCACAAAACGGTTCAGCGTGAGGAAGCCGGTGGCCTGGCGCTCCACCATCAGCGTATCGCCTACCTGCAAACGGCTCAGTTCGCTGGTGAACTCCCCACCGGGCACTACAATAGAGAAGAAATCCAGATGCTCGTCAAACGGTGAAGACACGATGGAATAAGCACGCCACACGGTGCTGCCATCCGCCTTGGTCACCCCCAGACGCACGAATTGGCCGGCCGTAAACCGAAAGCCCGGGTCGCGGGTGGTGCGCAAGGTAAACAGGCTGGGGGTCAGCGATTGCACGTCGAGCAGGGTTTGTCGGGTGAATTTCTCAGCACTGGCCGTCATGGGGGGCTCCGTTCTACAGGTGCCCTAGTGTCCCTCAAAGTCGACGATACAAACACCGGTGGTTTGTAGTGGCATCACTTAGTCGATCAATAGTGGCTCTTTAGCACTAATTCCAATCAATTGGCTATTAACTCGCTAGGGTTCACCTATAACGTTGTGAAGAGCTACTGTTAGTTAAATTTCCGTGATGTTTCAAGTCACTCAAATCCCGCAGGAAATATCGCGTGATGCGAAAAGTGCGGAAGGGGCACGTCGAGAAAAAACTGATTAAACCCGCCCGTCCAATTACGAAATTTTAATTCCATCGTGTAGCCGATGCCCTACACTCATTTTCGTGTCGCTTCGGGAGATGAGGACGTACCCGAGTCATGGAGATTCCTATGGAGAGTTACCGATGGTCAACTGGCGCAATTCACGTCTTCCTAAACTGGACGGTGAGCAAGCAGTCACCACCGTTTTTCAAATGGTCATCAATAGAACGTATGAACTCGGCTTTCAATACTGCGCCTTCAGGATGAGTTCCCAGTTACCGGACAAGAACGCAGACCCCATTGATTTCAATAACTATCCACCCGAGTGGAATGCCCTTTACAAGCAAGCGCACTTTTTCGACAAAGACCCCGTGGTAGACCTGTGTAAACACAGTGTTTTTCCTGTGGTCTGGGAGGAAAAAGTCCTCAGTGCAGCGCCTAATTTGTGGGACTTGGCACAATCCTACGGTGTGCACGTGGGTTGGACCCAGGCGGTGCATGACTTTCGGGGCGTCTTCAGCATGCTGACCCTGGGCCGCAGCGACGGCGCCGTCAGCCCGCAGGAGCTTTACGAAAAGGCCGGCGAGGTGTTGTGGCTTTGCCATGCAATGCACGCGGTATTGGCCCAGAGTTTTGCGGACAAGCCCTGCATCAGCCCTGCCACACGGTTAACGCCGAGAGAGACGGAAATTCTGAAATGGTCGGCGATAGGCAAGACGGCGGAGGAAGTGGGCAACATCATGTCGATCACCCCACGAACGGTCAGTTTTCACGTCGGCAGCGCCATGCGCAAACTGGGCGTCAGCAGCAAAATTGCCGCCGTGCTACGCGCATCGAAAGAAGGGCTGTTTGACTGACCTGTAAACACCGCATGTAATCCCTCCGAAAAAAAAGTAACATTTACGGCCAATTCTGAGTGTTGAAGCCGCCGCCCTGGTGGCGCCGCCTCGCAGTTCGCTCAGACGGTTCGGCCAGTTGCCGCCACCGAACACCCATCGATGACCCAGAGCCTCCCCCGCCATGCCCCTGCTTGACAGCCCCTTCGCCCAGCTCGATCTGATCCGCCAGCCAGAACAACACAATGATCCGCTGCAAGCGTTCGACGCCGCTGATGAGTACCTGCTCAGCCATCTGGCAAGCCAGCAGCCGAGCCTCTCGACCCGCGTGCTGGTGCTCAACGACAGCTTCGGTGCCTTGGCGGCGAGCCTTGCAGGTAAAGTGCAGGTGGTCTCCAGCGGCGATTCGTTTCTGGCAGCCCAGGGCCTTGAGAAAAACCTGGTACGCAATGCCAGGGCTTTTGATGCGGTGCCGTTTATCCCGGCGAACCTCTCGCCAACCGGGCCGTTTGACCGCGTACTGATCCGCGTCCCCAAAACCCTGGCCTTGCTCGAAGAACAACTGATTCGCCTGCAAGGGCAACTGGCACCGGGCGCCGAAGTGATCGCCGGGGCAATGCTCAAGCACCTGCCGCGGGCGGCGGGCGAAATGCTCGAACGCTATATCGGCCCGATGCACGCCTCGCTCGCAGTCAAAAAAGCCCGGCTGCTGATCGCCACCGTTGCCGAGCGCCCCGCCGCCGTCTCGCCCTACCCCACCCGCTACCGCCTGGACGTGCCGGCCATCGAACTGCTGAACCACGCCAACGTGTTCTGCCGCGAAGACCTGGACATCGGCACCCGCGCGTTCCTGCCGTTCCTGCCGAACAACCTCGGCAGCGCGCGCGTGGCGGACCTGGGCTGTGGCAACGGTGTATTGGCCATCGCCAGCGCGCTGCAAAACCCGGAAGCGCACTACACGCTGGTGGACGAGTCCTACATGGCCGTGCAATCCGCCGCCGAGAACTGGCAGGCCGCACTGGGTGATCGCGACGTGGTGATACGCGCCGGCGATGGCCTGGCTGGCCAGGAGCCACAATCGCTGGACGTGGTGCTCTGCAACCCGCCGTTCCACCAGCAACAGGTGGTCGGCGACTTCCTCGCCTGGCGCATGTTTCAACAGGCGCGGGAAACCCTGGTGGTCGGGGGCGCGCTGTACATCGTCGGCAACCGTCACTTGGGTTATCACACCAAGCTGGCGCGGCTGTTCCGTGGCGTCGAGCAAATCGCTACCACACCGAAATTCGTGATCCTCAAAGCGCGCAAATAAAAAAACCCTGCCGCTCTTGCGAAAGGCAGGGCTGAAAAGCCGGACCGCAAGGCCCGGATCGGGATGTCAGTGAGTGGTCAAGCCAGCCGCATTCATGAACATGCGCATCAGGCTGGCCACGACGAACAGGGCCAGCACGCTGCCCGTCCAGATCATCGCGAGCCACCCCAGGCGCCGCCACAATGGCTGTTTTTCGGCCTGTTCAATCTCGTGCAACGAAGGTTTGCCGGACATGCTTCGAGCCTCCTAGTGATAACCGTCTTCGTGGGTGACCTTGCCGCGGAACACGTAGTAGCTCCAGAAGGTGTAGCCCAGGATGAACGGGATGATGAACAGCGTGCCCACCAGCATGAAGCCCTGGCTTTGCGGCGGCGCGGCGGCGTCCCAGATCGAGACCGACGGCGGAATGATGTTCGGCCACAGGCTGATGCCCAGGCCGCTGTAGCCGAGAAAGATCAGTACCAGTGTCAGCAGAAACGGCGTGTAGTGCGCATTGCGCGCCACCGCGCGGATCAGCCCGTACATGGTCACCAGCACCAGGATCGGCACCGGCAGGAACCAGAACAGGTTCGGCAGGGTGAACCAGCGCGAAGCAATTTCCGGGTGCGCCAGCGGCGTCCACAGGCTGACAATAGCGATCACCGCCAACACCACAAAGGCCAGGGGCCGCGCCAGGTTGTGCATCTGCTCCTGCAACTTGCCTTCGGTCTTCATGATCAGCCAGGTGCAACCGAGCAAGGCATAAGCGACCACCAGCGCAACGCCGCAGAACATGGTGAACGGCGTGGCCCAGTCCAGCGAACCACCGGCAAACTGGCGATTGACCACCGGAATGCCGTCGATAAACGCCCCCAGCGCTACGCCCTGAAAGAACGTGGCCGCGACGGAGCCGCCAATAAACGCCTTGTCCCACAGGTGACGCTTGTGGTCCTTGGCCTTGAAGCGGAACTCGAAGGCCACGCCGCGAAAGATCAGGCCGATCAACATCAGGATCAGCGGCAGGTACAACGCCGACAGCACCACCGAATAGGCCAGCGGAAACGCGCCGAACAGCGCCGCGCCACCCAGTACCAGCCAGGTTTCATTACCGTCCCAGACCGGCGCGACGGTGTTCATCATCACGTCACGGTCGACTTTGCCCGGTATAAACGGAAAGAGAATGCCGATACCCAGGTCGAAGCCGTCCATCACCACGTACATCATGATGCCGAAGATGATGATCACGGCCCAGATCAGCGGAAGATCAATACCCATCTCAATGCCCCTTGTGCTGGATGTCGTCGTGATCATTGTCGGTGCCGTCATCGGCAGCCGACAACGGACGAGCCGGTGTACGTTTCTGGCCAGGCCCACCGTGGGTCGGCGCAGTCACGTCGTGGGCGACGGGGCCTTTGCGCACCAGGCGCATCATGTAGCCCAAGCCGGCACCGAACAGCGCGAAGTACACCACCACGAACAGCACCAGGGTGATCGTCATCTGCGTCAGGCTATGCCCGGACGAAGCATCCGCCGTGCGCATCAACCCGTAGACCACCCACGGCTGACGACCAATTTCGGTGGTAAACCAGCCAGCGAGAATCGCGATAAGGCCGGACGGGCCCATCCACAGCGCCAGGTACAGGAACGGCCTGGACGTGTACATCCGGTCGCCCCGGCGCAGCCAGAGGCTGAACAAACCGGTGAAGATCATCAGGAAGCCCAGGCCGACCATGACCCGAAACGACCAGAACACAATGGTCGAGTTAGGCCGGTCTTCAGGCGGGAAGTCCTTGAGCGCCGGCACTTGTTTGTCCAGGGAGTGGGTCAGGATCAGGCTGCCCAGATAGGGAATTTCAACCGCGTACTTGGTTTTTTCGGCCTTCATGTCGGGCCAGCCGAACAGGATCAACGGCGTCGGTTCGCTGCCGATATTTTCCCAGTGGCCTTCAATCGCGGCGATTTTCGCCGGCTGATGCTTGAGCGTATTGATGCCATGGAAGTCGCCGATCACCGCCTGAATAGGCGCGACGATCAGGGCCATCCACATCGCCATCGACAACATGGTGCGGATGGCGGGCGTGTCTTTACCGCGCAGCAAGTGCCAGGCCGCCGAGGAACCGACGAAGAACGCGGTAGCCACAAACGCCGCCGTGGCCATGTGCATCAGGCGGTAAGGGAATGACGGGTTGAAGATCACCGCGAACCAGTCGGTCGGAATCACGCGGCCGTCGATGATTTCAAAGCCTTGCGGCGTCTGCATCCAGCTGTTGGACGCGAGGATCCAGAAGGTCGAGATCAGCGTGCCGACGGCCACCATCACCGTGGCGAAGAAGTGCAGCTTGCGCCCCACCTTGTTCCAGCCGAACAGCATGACCCCGAGGAAACCGGCTTCCAGGAAGAACGCCGTGAGTACCTCGTACGTCAGCAGCGGCCCGGTGACGGCGCCGGCGAAGTCCGAGAAGCGGCTCCAGTTGGTGCCGAACTGGTACGCCATGACCAGCCCGGAAACCACGCCCATGCCGAAGTTGACCGCAAAGACCTTCGACCAGAAATGGTAGAGGTCGCGGTAGGTGTCGTTGCGCGTCTTGAGCCACAAGCCTTCCAGCACCGCAAGGTAACTGGCCAGGCCGATGGTGATAGCCGGGAACAGGATATGGAAAGAGATGGTAAACGCAAATTGAATTCGGGCGAGATCTAGCGCCTCCAAACCGAACATAAGTCTTCCTCTGTCAGGTGATACCGGCTGCGGGCTGGGAGCCTGCACCCACTGCCCCCACGGATATGGAGTGTGACGAATTTCAATTCGTTTCTTTTATTAACCACCACGTGGGGAATCTGGCCTTTGGCCTCCAGAACAATCCCTGGAACGGTTTGATCTGGATCAAGCATTGATGAAAGAGTAGTCCCATTTTGACGGTAGGACCGTGTGGTCTTTTGCCGCGTGACAGGCTGCCTCAGTCAGGCGCTCCTCCCTCAAAAACTGGCAACTATTTGTTACAGGTTGATGCTAATCTCGCCGTTCCCTCCCGCTCTGACCAGAATTCCCGATGCCCAGTGAACCCGCGTTGTTGTTACGTCACCACCGCCCCTTCATCGCGTTCTGGCTGGCGCGCATCTTCACCGCCAGCGGCTTCCAGATGCTCACGGTGGCCATCGGCTGGAACCTCTACCAACTGACCGGCAACGTGCTGGACCTGGGCCTCGTCGGCCTGGTGGAGTTCATTCCGCGCGTGCTGTTCATGCTGCACACCGGGCATGTGGCCGACCGCTATGAGCGGCGCAAAGTGGCCGCGATCTGCCAGACCGTACAGGCGCTGATTGCTTTGACCCTGGCCATCGGCGGCCTGACCGGCCACGTGACGCGTGAAATGATCTTCGTCCTGGCCTTCCTGCTCGGCGCCGCGCGCTCGTTTGAAATGCCCACCACTCAGGCAATGCTGCCGAGCATTGTGCCGACCGCGCTGTTTCCGCGTGCCGTGGCTTCGTCACAGTCGGCGCAGCAACTGGCCACTATTGTTGCTCCGGCGCTGGGTGGTTTGCTCTATGCGTTTGGCAGCGTGTGGGTGTATGGCCCGACAGTGGCGCTGTACCTGATCGCCTGCGTGCTGACGCTTAATCTGCCCGCACGTCAGACGCCGCTGAACAAGGCCAAGGCGACCATGGATTCGCTGCTGGCCGGTATCCGTTTTATCCGCAGCCGCCCGGACATCCTCGGCGCCATCTCCCTCGACCTGTTCGCGGTGCTGCTGGGCGGCGCCACCGCGTTGTTGCCGGTGTTCGCCAAGGACATCCTGCTGACCGGCGCCTGGGGCCTGGGCCTGCTGCGTTCGGCGCCAGCGGTAGGCGCGTTGTTGATGTCGTTGTGGCTGGCGCGGTTCTCGGTGGACCGCCATGTGGGCCGCGTGATGTTTACCGCTGTCGGCGTATTTGGCGTGGCGACCATTGCTTTCGGCCTGTCGACGTCTTTCTGGTTCTCCCTCGCCGTGCTTGTGGTGCTGGGCGCGGCGGACATGATCAGCATGGTGATCCGTGCCTCGTTTGTGCAGTTGGAGACCCCGGATGAAATGCGCGGGCGGGTCAGTGCGGTCAACGGCCTGTTTATTGGCGCGTCGAATCAGCTGGGTGAATTTGAGTCGGGGATTACCGCGCATTGGTTCGGCACCGTGCCCGCCGTGGTCATGGGCGGGATCGGTACGCTGGTGGTGACCGGGGTGTGGATCAAACTGTTCCCAAGTTTGGCCAACCGTGACCGGATGCATGTGCCGGTGGAAGAAAGCGTTAAGCCCACCGCCTGATCCAATCACTGTGGGAGCGGGCTTGCCCGCGATTGCGGTGTACCACGCAACCGATGTAAGGCTGACCCACCGCTATCGCAGGCAAGCCAGCTCCCACATTTGATTACCAGTGCCTGGTAGAACGGGCTACAGCACCTTGTCCAGCGTGATCGGGAAGTCCCGCACCCGCTTGCCGGTGGCGTGATAAACCGCATTCGCCACCGCTGCCGCCACGCCGACGATGCCAATCTCACCGACACCCTTGGAACCCAAGGCATTGACGATTTCGTCGTGTTCTTCGACAAATAACACGTCAATCTCGCCAATATCCGCATTCACCGGAATGTGGTATTCGGCCAGGCTATGGTTCATGTAGCGCCCCAGTTGGTGGTCAATCTGGGTTTCTTCGTGCAACGCCATCCCTATCCCCCACACCACGCCGCCGAGAATCTGGCTGCGGGCCATCTTGGGGTTGACCACGCGCCCGGCGGCAATCGCACTGACGACGCGGCTGACCTTGATAGTGCCCAGGTCTTCATCTACCCGAACTTCGACAAACACCGCCGAGTGCGTGGCCGTGGCGTAACCCTCACGTTTCTTGTCAGGTTCGCTGTCGACCTGCACTTCCAGTGCGTCTTCACCGCTGTCCTTGACCAGTTGCGCCAACGACACACTCACGTCACCGGTGTGCAGTTGGCCGTCTTCAAAGCGTACCGATTCGGCGTCCGTGAACACCGGGTAAGTCTGGCGTGCGATGGTCAGCAGTTTGGCGGTCAGCGCTTCACAGGCTTGCTGCACGGCGGTGCCGACGGACGACACGGTGAACGAGCCACCCTGCAATGGCGCGGTGGGCAATGAAGAGTCACCGAGCAGGAACACCACGTCTTCCACCGCCACGCCGCTCGCCTGCGCGGCGATCTGGGTCATCACCGTGTAAGTGCCGGTGCCGATGTCGGTCGTAGCGCTGCTGACGGTGAGCTTGCCGTGCGCGTCAATGCGCGCCTTGGCGCTGGCTTTCATCTGCATGGCTTCCCATACCCCACCCGCCATGCCCCAGCCGATCAACTGGTTGCCTTCGCGCATGCTGCGCGGTTCCGGGTTGCGCTGGCTCCAGCCGAAACGCTCGGCGCCTTCGCTGTAGCACTCGCGCAAGGCTTTGCTCGACCAGGGTTTGTCTTCGGCCTGATTGCGCTCGGCGTAATTGATCAGGCGCAGTTGCACCGGGTCCATGCCGAGCGCGCACGCCAGTTCATCCATGGCGCATTCCAGGCCGATTACGCCCAGCGCCGCGCCGGGGGCGCGCATGTCCAGCGGGGTGAATACATCCAGCGGCACCAGCTTGTAGGTCAACTGCACGTTGTCGCATTGGTAGAGCATGCCGCTCCACTCGACCACGTGTTCGCTGAAATCTTCAAAGCGTGAGGTCTGGCCAATCGCGGTGTGCCCCAACGCCAGCAGGCGGCCATTGGCGGCGGCGCCCATCTGCAAACGCTGCAAGGTGCGCGGGCGGTAGCCGAAGGTGAACATTTGTTGGCGCGTGAGGGTTACGCGTACCGAACGCTTGAGTGCCAGCGATGCCATCACCGCCAGCGGCAGTTGGTATTGCGGGCGCAGGCCGGAGCCGAACGCGCCGCCAACAAACGCGGCGAAAATCCGCACCTGGCTTTTGTCCAGGCCGAAGACTTTTTGCACATAGGCCTGGCAGTTCTGCGGGCCTTGGGTTTTGTCATGGATATGCAGCGTGCCGTCCGGCTGATACAGCACGGTGCTGGCATGCGGTTCCATGGGGTTGTGGTGTTCGATGGGAGTGCTGTAATGCGCGTCGAGGCTGACGGCGGCAGCGGTCCATTCGGCGAGAAAGTTGCCGCGCGGCGCGGGCGGAGTTTGCGGCGAGGGATGCGCCTGCTCCTGCATGGCCAGCAGGTCGGTTTCAAAGGCTTCGCTTTCGTACTCAATGTCAACCAGCGAGCCGGCATGCCGCGCCAGTTCGAGGTTGTCGGCGATCACCAAGGCCAGGGGCTGGCCGCTGTAGAGCACGCGGTCGTTATACAGAGGACGAAACGGTGAACCGTCGGCGGCATCGGCGTCGGCAAAAGCGTCGTCGTAGCTGGCGAGCTTGGGCCGATTGAGGTGGTCGAGCACCATCACCACGCCCGGCAACGCCAACGCTTTGGAGGCATCAATACGTACCACGCGACCCTTGGCGATGGTGCTGGAGACCACGCTGCCGTGCAGCAAGCCTTGTTCGGGGAATTCACCGGCATAGCGCGCCTGGCCGGTGACCTTGAGCAGACCGTCAACCCGGTCCAATGGTTTGCCGACAGCGCTCATGGGCGATCTCCTGCAACGGCGGCGTCGCTCAGGGCACGAATAATCCCACGGCGCGCCAGCTTGATTTTGAAACCGTTGTGTTCCAGCGGTTCGGCGTCTTGCAACAGGGCGTCGGCAGCATTGCTGAACGTTTCGCGGCTGACGGTCTGGCCGATCAATGCGGCTTCCACCGCACGGTCGCGCCAGGGTTTGTGCGCCACGCCGCCCAGCGCCAGGCGCGCGTCGACGATGGTGTCACCGTCCAGTTCCAGCGCGGCGGCGACCGATACCAGGGCAAAGGCGTAAGACGCGCGGTCGCGGATTTTCAGGTAGTGGCTGTGGCCGGCCAACTGGTCGGCGGGCAGCTCAATGGCGGTGATCAATTCGTCGTCGGCCAATTGGTTGTCGCGCTGTGGCGTATCACCGGGCAAGCGATGGAAGTCGGCAAACTCAATGACGCGAGCGCCGCCGCGCCCTTCTACATGCACCTTGGCGTCCAGCGCCGCCAACGCGACGCACATGTCCGAAGGGTGGGTGGCCACGCACTGTTCGCTGGCGCCGAGGATCGCATGGATGCGGTTCAAGCCGGTGCGTGCCGGACAGCCACTGCCAGGCTCACGTTTGTTGCACGGCACGGTGGCGTCGTAAAAGTAGTAGCAACGGGTGCGCTGCAACAGGTTGCCGCCGGTGCTGGCCATATTGCGCAGTTGCGGCGAGGCGCCAGCGAGGATGGCCTGGGACAGCAGCGGGTAACGCGTTTCGATCAGCGGGTGCCAAGCCAGGTCGGCGTTGCTCACCAGGGCGCCGATCTTCACGCCGCCCTCAGCCGTTTCTTCAACGTCTTGCAGCGGCAAGCCGGTGATATCGATCAAGTGCTCGGGGCGGCTGATGTTTTCTTTCATCAGGTCGAGCAGGTTGGTGCCACCGGCAATAAAGCGCGACACGGCGCTGCTCAGGTGGACGGCTTCGTGTACATCGACCGGTTTGCTGTACTGGAACGGGTTCATTTTTCACCTCCCAGTACAACGTCTTCAATTGCGTCGCGAATATTGCTGTAGGCGCCGCAGCGGCACAGGTTGCCGCTCATCAGTTCCTGGATGTCTGCGGTGTTGTGGGCGCGGCCTTCGTTGGCCAGGCCGACAGCGGAGCAGATCTGGCCAGGGGTGCAGTAGCCGCACTGGAAGGCGTCATGCTTGATGAAAGCCTGCTGCATCGGGTGGAGAGTGTCGCCGTCGGCCAGACCTTCGATGGTGGTCAGCTCGGCGCCGTCGCACATCACCGCCAGGGTCAGGCAGGCGTTCACGCGTTTGCCATCGCGCAGCACGGTGCAGGCGCCGCATTGGCCGTGGTCGCAGCCTTTTTTGCTGCCGACCAGGTCCAGTTGTTCACGCAAGAGGTCAAGCAACGTGGTCCAGGGCAACACGTCCAGCGCGCGCTCCTGGCCGTTGAGGGTCAAGCGGATCGGGTGGGTGACGAACGGTTGGGCCGCCGTGCCATTGGGAGTTGCGCTCATAAACACCTCACGGGTTGTGTACTTCCGCGGCGTTCAGGAAAGTCGCCGTCTCAGGGGTACGACTTCTCGGGTTTATGAGCGTTCAAGAGGATTGATCAGCGGATGTTGAGCAGGGTCTTCAAGGTTTTCGCCGGGCCATTGATGGATGAGTTGCTGTACTCGAACCAGCCTGGGCCTTGGACATTTACGTCAAACACATAGATGTAGCCCATCACGGTGCCTGCGCCATTACACGCCTGGCTGATGTTGCCGACCTGGCACACCGCCGTGCGTTGCCCGTTCAGTTCTGCCCCATCGAAACGGCCCATCGGGTTGTTGCCCAGGCCAACTTCCATGACCGAAACCTTGGTAGGCCCGCGGTGCGTGCACATCTGGGTGGTGTTCACCCGTTCGGGAATGGCTTCGGTGCAACGCGCCGACTCGACCTGGAACACGCGCACTTCGCTCAAGGCCGGTGCAGCCGCGCCCCACGCCGGTGCTGCGCCGAGCCACAGGCTGACACTGGCGATCAGGGCTAGACTCCACGCGTTGGCTTTTTTCATGCTGTTGATGACCCTGAATTGAACGTCGGCGCAGTATGCCTCAAGGCCATGCGCGACAAAACCAACCCCATGCGCCACACGGCCTCGGCTGCTGGTATGATGCGCCGCTTTTTCCGATCCTCTCTGAAACCACAGGCGCTTGGCGCAGTTTGTGCTTTGACTTAGAGGTCAACAAATAACGACGCAAAATAGCGTCACAGGGAGCCGGCATGCTGGAAAAGCTGTTTCAACTCAAAGCACACAATACAAACGTGCGCACCGAGATTCTTGCGGGTATCACCACGTTCCTGGCCATGGCCTACATTCTGTTCGTGAACCCGAGCATCCTTGGCGAGACCGGCATGGACAAGGGTGCGGTGTTCGTCGCGACTTGCCTGGCCGCTGCCATCGGTTCGACCGTGATGGGCCTGATCGCCAACTACCCGATCGCCCTCGCGCCGGGCATGGGCCTCAACGCGTTCTTCACCTACACCGTGGTCCTGCACATGGGCCATACCTGGCAGGTTGCGCTGGGCGCGGTGTTTATTTCGGCGGTGCTGTTCTTTCTGCTGTCGATCTTCCGCATCCGTGAATGGATCATCAACAGCATTCCGTTGCCGCTGCGTTCGGCAATTGCCGCCGGTATCGGCCTGTTCCTGGCGCTGATCGCCCTGCACAACGCCGGCATCGTGGTCAGCAATCCGGTGACCATGCTCAGTATGGGCGACCTGAAAAAACCGGCGCCCATCCTCGCTACCTTTGGTTTCGTGCTGATCGTTGCGCTGGAAGCCCTGGCCGTACGCGGCGCGGTGTTGATCGGCATTCTGGCGGTGACCATCGTCTCGATCGCGCTGGGCGTTACCGAGTTCGGCGGCGTGACGTCGATGCCTCCATCGCTGGCCCCGACCTTCCTGCAGTTGGATATCAAAGGCGCGCTGGATATCGGCCTGGTCAGCGTGATTTTCGCCTTCCTGTTCGTCGACCTGTTCGACAACTCCGGCACCCTGATTGGCGTCGCCAAGCGCGCCGGCCTGATGGGCAAGGACGGCCACATGCCGAAAATGGGCCGTGCGCTGATCGCCGACAGCACCGCTGCCATGGCCGGTTCCCTGTTAGGCACTTCGACCACTACCAGCTACATCGAATCCGCTGCGGGCGTGAGCGCCGGTGGCCGCACCGGTTTGACTGCGATCGTGGTTGCGATCCTGTTCCTGCTGGCGCTGTTCTTCTCGCCGCTGGCCGCCAGCGTTCCGCCGTTCGCTACCGCGCCTGCCCTGTTGTTCGTCGCAGTGCTGATGACTTCTGGCCTGGCCGAAATCGACTGGGATGACATCACTGTCGCAGCGCCGGTGGTGATCACCGCCCTGGCGATGCCGTTCACTTACTCCATCGCCAACGGCATCGCCTTCGGTTTCATCGCCTGGACCGCCATCAAGCTGCTTTCGGGCCGCTACCGTGAGCTGAACCCGGCACTGGTGATCCTGTCGATTCTGTTTGTGATCAAGCTGGGCTGGTTCAACGCATGACTTTTGACGCCGCAAGCTACACCGCTCAACTGCAAGACAAGGTCACGCGCCTGCGTGACCTGTTGGCACCGTTCGACGCGCCAGAGCCGCAAGTCTTCGACTCGCCGCTGCAGAACTTCCGCCTGCGCGCGGAGTTCCGCTTGTGGCGCGAAGGCGGTGAACGCCACTACGCAATGTTCTCCCAGGACGACAAGCGCACCCCGATCCTGATCGAAGAGTTCCCGATTGCCGGCCTGCGCATCAACCAATTGATGCCGCAACTCAAAGCCGCCTGGCAAGCCAGCGCCGCCCTGAGCCACAAGCTGTTTCAGGTGGAGTTCCTCACCACCCTGGCCGGCGACGCGATGATCACCCTGTGCTATCACCGCCCGCTGGACGAGCATTGGCACACCGCTGCCAACAAGTTGGCCGCTGACTTGAACGTGAGCATCATCGGTCGCTCCAAGGGCAAGCGCGATGTGATCGGCCAGGATTACGTGGTGGAAAAACTCGACGTCGGTGGCCGCACGTTCAGCTACCGCCAACCCGAAGGCGCGTTCACCCAGCCCAACGGCACCGTGAACCAGAAGATGCTCAACTGGGCGTACGAAGCCTTGGGCGATCGCCCGGATGATTTGCTCGAGCTGTATTGCGGCAACGGCAACTTCACCCTGCCGCTGGCGACCCGCGTGCGCAACGTGCTGGCGACTGAAATCAGCAAGACGTCAGTCAATGCGGCCTTGAGCAACCTCGATGAAAACGCTGTGGATAACGTGACGCTGGTGCGCTTGTCTGCCGAAGAACTCACGGAGGCACTCAACGAAGTGCGCCCATTCCGCCGCCTGCAGGGCATCGACCTGAAAAGCTACGCGTTCGGCAGCGTATTCGTCGACCCGCCCCGCGCCGGCATGGACCCGGACACCTGCGAACTGACCCGACGCTTCGACAACATCCTCTACATCTCCTGCAACCCGGAGACGTTGGCGGCGAACATCGCGCAACTGCATGACACGCACCAGATCACTCAGTGTGCAATGTTTGACCAGTTCCCGTGGACGCACCATATGGAATCCGGGGTCTTGTTGACCCGTCGTTGATCTGGATGCGATTCATACATCCGTCGAATCGCCAGTTTCGGTGACCTCTTCCTTGCGTGGCCGCCCGCCCTTCTTGCCATTGGCTCGAGCGGCGGCGGTTTTGGCGGCGCTGCTTTTGCGACCGTTGCGTGATGCCACCATGCTGACGGCCAGGTCCATCAGGGGCTGGCTCGTTGCGATCAATCCGGTGATTGATACATCCAGGTCCTGAGCCTCACAGCACAGCGCCTTGCCGCCAAAACCGACCTCCAACTGCTGGAAATCCTGTAAGGAAAACCCTTCGAACTCGGGCAGACCGGCCACGGGCAACATGACGCGGCTGCCGTCGCTGAAACCAATGGACAGACAGTCGTCTTCATAACGCACGGAGCTGGCGTTGGCGTACAAACGCTTCAACTTACGCCCGCGGGCTATAGCCTTATCGATATCGGCCTCTGTGAGAGGGACATCGGGATAGACTTTGGCTTTTACGATTTTTCTCATAAATCAATCTCCACGTAACCTGGCGCTCGGACCAGAGTCAATATTGTTCGCTGCGCCACCGCATCGTGGCGGGCTTTTGCAATCACATAGATACCGGGCCGAATGACCAAGCCCGGCACCACCTCATCAGCGTCCCAATCCCAGGAGTGGTTCTCCAGACAGACCGTGTGCATCTTCTCCCACCAGATCCTTCGTGCCCGAGCCAGGTAATGCGGTTGCATCAACGCTTGGCGCAATCCTTTAAGGATCGACTCTGGTGGGCGCCTCCGTTCTGGATCCACATCCCACAACTCCACTCGCCCATTCAGAAAGCTGAAACGAAAGCGCGCATCCCATTCCTTCCCCCTTACATGTACGTGGGGCGGGCAGTGCTCATCCCTGAGAAGCACTGAAATTACATATCCTTTGTAAGCGCCTACTTTCATCGTAACCCATCCGTTAGGTTATTTTCCGTCAGGTAACAATTTAGCGTCTGCCACCTGACAACCGGTGCCGTCATCCGGCCGTTGTTGCACAGGTTAGTAACGGCACGACTACCGTCGAATGCGGTCTTGTAACCACCCATGGCTGTAGCGATGAAATCCCCGCGTTCGCTCATTCAAAGTTCGGTAATCGAACACATCCCGTCACAACGCGCCCGGCTTGATTGACCAAAGTAACCATCCGGTACATTTTATCTCCACAACTAACAATAAGCGTGGAGATACGCCAAATGCCGCCCATCGTGCTGGTGCTCAACGGCCCCAACCTCAATTTGCTCGGCACCCGCGAGCCCGCCACTTACGGCCATGAAACCCTGGCAGACGTCGCCGCCCTGTGCGGTCGCAGCGCGGAAAAACTCGGTCTCAAAATCGAATTTCGCCAGACCAATCACGAAGGCGAATTGCTCGACTGGATCCACGGCGCCCGCGCGCGTTGCGCCGGTATCGTGATCAACCCGGCGGCGTGGACCCACACGTCCGTGGCGATTCGCGATGCGCTGGTGGCCAGTGAAGTGCCAGTGATCGAAGTGCATTTATCCAACGTGCATGCGCGCGAGGCGTTTCGGCATCACTCGTTTGTGTCGCCCATCGCCAAAGCCGTACTGGCAGGGTTCGGCAGCCACGGCTACCACTTGGCCCTGGAACATTTCAGCCACACCTTGAAAGGATGAACCTGATGAAACCGCGCATCCTCGCTGGCCTGATCGGCGCCGGAATCCAGGCCTCCCGCACCCCGGCCCTGCATGAAAGGGAAGGCGACGCCCAGGGCTTGCGTTACCTGTATCAGTTGATTGACCTGGAACCGCTGCATCTGACCATCAACGCCCTGCCCGACCTGCTCGACGCCGCCGAACGGATGCACTTCACCGGCCTGAACATTACCTACCCGTGCAAGCAGGCGATCCTACCCTTGCTGGATGAACTGTCTGACGAGGCCCGTGGCATTGGCGCGGTGAATACCGTGGTGTTCAAGGACGGCAAACGCATTGGCCACAACACGGATTGCCTGGGGTTTGCCGAGGGCTTTCGCCGCAACCTGAACGATGTCGCCCGTCAGCGCGTGGTGCAAATGGGTGCCGGCGGCGCGGGCGCGGCGGTGGCCCATGCGCTGCTGGCCGAGGGTGTGCAGCACTTGAGTATTTTCGACGTGGACACGGCCCGTGCCCGCGACCTTGTGGATAACCTTGCCCAGCGCTTCGGCCCGGGTCGCGCGCAGATTGGCAATCACCTGGACAGTGCCATGGCCGAAGCGGATGGCCTGGTGAATACCACGCCGATGGGCATGGCCAAACTGCCTGGCACGCCAGTGCCGCCGGGCTTGTTGCGCGCTGAGGTGTGGGTCGCGGAGATTGTGTATTTCCCGCTGGAAACCGAGCTGCTGCGTGATGCCCGGGCGCTGGGGTGTCGCACGCTGGATGGCGGGAATATGGCGGTGTTTCAGGCGGTGAAGGCGTTTGAGTTGTTCAGTGGCGAGGTGCCGGATGCGGACAGGATGCTGGCGCACTTTCAGAATATGAACATCTGACTGGATAAACAAAAATCCAAATGTGGGAGCGGGCTTGCTCGCGAATGCGGTGGATCAGTCAGCATTGCAGTGAATGACGCAACGCATTCGCGAGCAAGCCCGCTCCCACATTGATTGCATTTCAGTCTGAAGGATCAGGCCTGCAAATACCGCAGCACCGACTCACAAATCATATCCCGATGCCGTTGTTTCACCGCCTCATCCGACAGCTCAATCTGAAAAATCTCACTGAACGTATGGCGGTTGGACACCCGGTAAAAGCTGAATGAGTTGATCAGCAAATGCACGTCCAACGGCTCCAGCCCCGCGCGAAATACGCCACTCTCGGCGCCGCGCTGCAAAGTCGCGCCCAACGCTTCAAGGATATTGCTGTTCATCGCCTTGATCGAATCCGAACGCTTCACGTACTCGGCATTGTGGATATTTTCGATGCTGACGATGCGCACGAAATCCACGTTCTGATCGTGGTGATCAAAGGTGAATTCCACCAACCGGCGGATCGCTTCGCGCGGCTCCAGCTCGGTAAGGTTCATGCGCGTTTCGGTGGTGCGAATGTCGCCGTACAGCTTCTCCAGCACCTCGAGGTACAGCTGTTCCTTACTGCCGAAGTAGTAATAGATCATGCGTTTTGAGGTGTGGATGCGCTCGGCAATGGCATCGACGCGCGCGCCGGACAGGCCCTGCTGAACAAACTCGACAATGGCTTCCTGAAGGATGTTTTCGCGGGTCTTTTCCGGGTTGTTCTTGCGACTCTTGCGCGGTGCGTCTGACACCGCGGGGAGTTCGGGACTCGAGGTCATGGTGCGCTCACGGCCATTGTTGTGCAGGCGGTGATTATGGGCCGCGATGCTCGCCGAAGGAAGCAGCCGGCCCGCCCTTATAAACGCGCCTGACGCACCGCGCCGCTGCGCGATTTGGCCATCGCCGCCAGGCGCACCGCCACGTTGGCCGCGCCGTAACCGGCATAACCGTTTTTGCGTTGGATGATCTCGAAGAAAAACCGCCCCTCGAATGGCTCGGTGTACACGTGAAACAACTCACCGCCAGAGGCGTCGCGGTCATACAGCACGTTGTAGTACGCAAGCTCGCTGAGGAATTGCTCGTCAAAATCAAAGCGCGCCGCAAGGTCGTCGTAATAGTTGAGCGGGATATCCAGCAGCGGCACGCCCGCCTCCTTGGCCCGGCTCACTTCGGCGAAAATGTCCGCGCAGTCGAAGGCAATGTGGTGCACGCCCGAGCCGCGATAGCTCGACAGCGCGTGGGAAATGGCGGTGTTGCGGTTCTCGGAAATATTCAGCGGCAGGCGAATCGAACTGCAACGGCTGCGCAACGCACGGCTTTTCACCAGGCCGTACGGGTCGGGCAACACCACTTCATCGTCGGCTTCGAAATCCAGCAGGCTCTTGTAGAACAGCACCCAGCTGTCGAGGCTGTCGGCCGGCAAGGCCATGGCCATATGGTCAATGCGCAGCAAGCCGCCGCTTGACGCCGTCGCGGCTTGCAGGTTGAAGTCGGTGTCGTACAGCGTGCCTTCGGACGAGTCCACCAGATAAATCAGGCTGCCGTCCGGCGCGCGCACCGCCGCCAGCTCCAGCTCATTCGGCCCGACCAGCCCGCGATACGGCTGGCCCTTGTAGGCCACCGCGCGTTCCAGGGCTTTGGCGCTGTCCTTGACCCGAATCGCCGTGGCGCACAGCGACGGCCCGTGGGCTTCGAAAAAATTGTGCGCGAAGGAATAGGGTTCACAGTTGAGGATCAGGTTGATATCACCCTGGCGCAACAGGCTCACGCTCTTGGAGCGATGCTGCCCGGCCTTGACGAACCCCAGGCGTTCCAGCCAGTGCGTCAGCTTGGCGCCGAGGTTTTCGTCCACGGCAAATTCGAGAAATTCGATGCCGTCGTAGTCGCTGGCGGCGGGGGTATCAAACAGAATCTCGACGGGCCGGGCCGCCGCTTCCTGCTGCAAGCGCTGGCGGGTTTTCTCTTCCAGGTACAACAGGGAGCGCAAGCCGTCCGCCGCATTCGCCCGTGTCGGTGCCGCGCGGAAACCGTCGTTAAAAATCTCCAGGGACAGCGGCCCGGTGTAACCACTCTTGATGATCGGCGCCAGAAAGCCCGCCAGGTCGAATTCGCCCTGCCCCGGGAAGCAGCGGAAATGCCGGCTCCACTCCAGCACGTCCATCGCCAGGAGCGGCGCGTCGGCCATTTGCACGAAGAAGATTTTGTCGCCGGGAATGTCGGCGATAGCACTCGGATCGCCTTTCAAAGACAAGGTGTGAAAGCTGTCGAGCAACACACCCAAGGCCGGATGATCGATCTGACGCACCAGGTTCCACACCTGTTGCCAGGTGTTCACGTGCTTGCCCCATGCCAGCGCTTCATAACCGATGCGCAACCCACGACGGCCCGCCCGTTCGGCGAGCAGGCTGAGATCATCGAGCAAAATGCGTTCATCGCCCAGCGAATCCGCCGAGGCATTGCTGCACACCAGCACCAGGTCGGTGCCCAGTTCCTGCATCAGGTCGAACTTGCGCTCGGCGCGCTCCAGGTTGCGCGCGAGGCGGTCGCGGCGGCAGCCTTCAAAGTCGCGAAAGGGCTGGAACAAGGTGATGGCAATGCCCAGATCGGCGCACATTTGCTTAACTTCGCGCGGGCTGCCGTCGTAATACAGCAGGTCGTTCTCGAAGATCTCAACCCCGTCAAACCCGGCGGCGGCAATGGCTTCGAGCTTTTCCGGCAGGGTGCCGCTCAAGGAAACGGTGGCAATGGAACGTTGCATGGGGCGACTCCCGGCACTTGTTATTTGTGGCAAATTATTCGCCCCCAGCCTACAGGCAGCAATTAAAATGTACGAACCGGTTAGTTTTTGGTGCGATTATCGAACACTATGCCCCTTTGGCGAATTGACGATTTTTTAGTCGCTGCGCACCATCGAAAACGTAAGCAGACCCAGAACACACCATAAAAATTTCAAAAAACGGGTACGACCTCATGCCTTCGCAAAACTCCGTCCTGGCCGCGCGCCCGGGCAACCTGCACGCCGGCGTCGGCGACAAAATCCGCGGCGCACTGGCCGTAGGTAAGACCCGCTGGGGCATGCTGGCCCTGGTATTTTTCGCCACTACCCTGAACTACATCGACCGCGCCGCACTCGGGGTGATGCAGCCTATTCTTGCCAAGGAAATGAGCTGGACGGCGATGGACTACGCCAACATCAACTTCTGGTTTCAGGTCGGCTACGCGATTGGTTTTGTGCTGCAAGGCCGCCTCATCGACCGCGTCGGCGTGAAACGCGTGTTCTTCTGCGCGGTGCTGCTGTGGAGCCTGGCCACCGGCGCCCATGGCCTGGCCACCTCGGCGGTCGGCTTTATGGTGTGCCGCTTTATCCTCGGGCTGACCGAAGCCGCCAACTACCCGGCCTGCGTCAAGACCACGCGGTTGTGGTTCCCGGCGGGTGAACGCGCAGTCGCCACCGGCATCTTCAACGCCGGCACCAACGTTGGCGCAATGATGACGCCGATGCTGCTGCCGTTAATTCTGCACGTGTGGGGCTGGCAGGCGGCGTTTCTGTGCATGTCGGCACTCGGCGGCATCTGGCTGGTGTGCTGGGGCTTGAAGTACTACAACCCGGAAGACCATCCGAGCGTTAAACAATCCGAATTGGACTACGTGCAACAGGAAGCCGAACCGGAACAACCGCGCGTGCCGTTCAGCCGCATCCTGCGCATGCGCGGCACCTGGGCCTTCGCCCTCGCCTACTCGCTGACCGCGCCGGTGTTCTGGTTCTACCTGTATTGGCTGCCGCCGTTTTTGAATCAGCAATACAACCTGGGCATCAACGTGACCCAGATGGGCATTCCGCTGATCATCATCTACCTGACGGCCGACTTCGGCAGTGTTGGTGGGGGGATTCTGTCTTCGTTCCTGATCGGCCGTGGGATGAATCCGATCAAGGCGCGGCTGTTGTCGATGCTGCTGTTTGCCTGCTGCATCGTCGGCGTGATCATGGCAGCCGGCTCGAGCCAGCTGTGGGTCGCGGTGTTTGCCATTTCATTGGCCATCGGCGCGCACCAGGCCTGGACCGCCAACATCTGGAGCCTGGTGATGGACTACACGCCCAAGCACATGATGAGCACGGTGTTTGGTTTCGGCGGGATGTGCGCAGCCATCGGCGGCATGTTCATGACCCAGATCGTCGGCCATATCCTGACCGTGACGAACAACAACTACACCGTGTTGTTCACCCTGATACCGGCGATGTACTTCATCGCGCTGGTGTGGATGTACTTCATGGCGCCGCGCAAGATCCCGACCGTAGACGCCTGACCTAGCGCCGCCGCTGCTGCCAGGCAGCGGCCAACCCGCTCATGCAGATCACCCCGATGCCGACCACCGTGGTCATGTCGGGGGTATGGTTGAACACCAGCCAGCCCAACAACCCTGCGAACACGATCTGGCAATAGCCGAACGGCGCCAGCAAGGCCGGCGCCGCGAAGCGGAATGCCTGGGTCAGCATCAAGTGCGCGGTCATGCCACAGGTACCCAGCGCCAGCATCAACACGCCGTGCCACAGCGTCGGCAACTGCCAGAAGAACGGCACCATCGCGCTCATCACCAGGGTATTGCACAAGCCGGCGAAGAAGTTGCTGGTGGTGGGCGTGTCGTATTTGCTGAGGATGCGCGTGAGCAACTGGTAGAAGCAGAAGAACAGCGCCGAACACAGCGGCAGCAACACCGCCGGGGTGAACAGCTCGCCGCCGGGGTGGATGATCACCAGCACGCCGATAAACCCGCAAATCACCGCCAGCCATTGGCCACGCGTCACGTGTTCGCCGAGCAACGGCACTGAAAGCGCGGTTACCAGGATCGGCGCCAGGAAGTTCACCGCCGTGGCCTCCGCCAACGGGATGTAATGCAACGCCGCGGTGAAAAACAGGCTGGTGCCCAACAGGCACAACGCCCGCACCACCTGCATCCCCGGCCGTTTGCTGCGCAGCACGCGCAAGCCCGACTGCGGCAGGAAAATCCCCGCCATCAGCAAGGTGTGCACCAGGTAACGCGCCCACACCACCATCACAATCGGGTAGAACCCGGCCAGGTATTTGGACAAAGCGTCGTGGCTGGAAAACAGAAACGTCGCCACCACAATCAGAAGGATGCCTTTGAAAGGGTGGTTGACGCCGGAGAGAGGTGTGCTGACAGTCATTGAATTCTCTTGCATGGCGGGCTGAACGCGTTTGCACTCAACCCGGTAATCTAGCAGCCAAGCTTGCGTCTGCCCCAAGAGCATAACCAAACACCGTGCGAACAGCGCACTAAATCACGGGATACCAGTCCAACGCTGCACTTCTTACCGCGCGTTGAACACTTTTTAAACAAGGCCTGCCCGCTATGAAAAAAACTCTGTTTGTTCTGTCTGCCCTTGCCCTGCTCACCGCATGCAATAAAGAGCCAAAGGAAGCGCCCAAGCCCGCGCCAGCCTCGGTGCAAGCCACCCTCGTACCGGCCACCCCGCCCACCGATAAATGGGTTGGCAAATGGATCGGCGTGGAAGGCCTGAACCTGACCATCGCCAAAGACGAAAGCATCGGCCGTGGGCATTATATTTTGACCATGCAATACGGCCTCGACGCTGACGACTCCGGCACCTTCAAGGGTGAAGCCAACGAAGATGGCATCGCGTTTACCCGCCCGGACGGCCCGCAACAGCTGAGCGCCGGCGACGGTGAAGCCACCGGTTTGAAATGGCTGGCGGATAAAAAGGACTGCCTGGTGGTCGATACTGGCGAAGGTTACTGCCGCGACTGACCTGGCAAACCTGACACAACTTTCATCTGGCGCCCCTGCCGGCACGGCCTGACAGCAGCGATACTAAGCAGCTCTCGTACCTGTCAGACAGCCGGGCTGGCGCCATGCCCTTGCACCAACAACACTGCTTTGACAGTTATCGAGAGGATCTCCCCCATGCTATGGAAAAAAGGCCGACGCAGCGACAACGTGGTAGATGCGCGAAATGACAGTGGCGGGGGCGGGGGCATGCGGTTTGGTGGTGGCAAGGGCCTGAGCCTTACGGCGATTGTGCTGATCGTCGGCATCGGCTGGCTGACCGGCCAGGACCCGATGCAGATCCTCGGCCAATTGACCGGCCAAGGGGAACAAGCGCCGTCGGTGAGTACGCAATCGCGCCAGGCGCCGCCAGCGAATGACCAACAGGCGGATTTTGTGCGCGCCATTCTGGGCGACACCGAAGACACCTGGGGCCAGGTCTTCAAGGAAAACGGGTTGGCGTACCAGAACCCGAAACTGATTCTTTTCCGAGGGCGTGTGAACTCCGCCTGCGGTGGCGCCAGCTCAGCCAGCGGCCCGTTCTATTGCCCGGCTGACCGGCAGGTATATCTGGACCTGGATTTCTTCCGGGAAATGTCCCAACGCTTCCAGGCCGCCGGCGATTTTGCCCAGGCTTATGTGATCGCCCACGAAGTCGGGCACCACGTGCAAACGTTGCTGGGCATCTCGGCCAAGATCCAGACCGCGCGCGAGCAAGGTCGGCCGATGCAAGGCGACGGCGGCCTGTTGGTGCGCCAGGAGCTGCAAGCCGACTGCTTCGCAGGCGTGTGGGCCAACCGTGCGCAAAAACGCCTGAACTGGCTGGAGCCCGGCGACATTGAAGAAGCGCTGAACGCGGCCAACGCCATCGGCGATGACCGTTTGCAGCAACAGGGTCAAGGGCGCGTCGTGCCGGACTCGTTTACCCACGGCACCTCGGCACAGCGGGTTCGCTGGTTCAAGACCGGCTTTGCGGGGGGCCAGATCAATCAATGCGACACCTTTAACTCCAAGAGTCTCTAAATGAATAAACGATTGGGTTTGCTGCTCGGCTTGATGATTACCTGTTCCACCACTTGGGCCGCCGAGAAAGAACATGGCGTCAAGGAAGTCAGCCCCGATCGTTTTCACCTGGATGGCGGCGACCTCAGCCTGGGCCTGAGCCAGGACTGGAGCAAGCCGCTGCCCCAAGTTACTCGCGCGTTGATCATCGTCCACGGCCGCCTGCGCAATGCGCAGACTTACCTGCAAAGCGGCGAAGATGCCGCCAAGCATGCTGGCCAGGCGGGCAATACGCTGGTGATCGCGCCGCAGTTTCTAAATCAGTCCGACGTGAAGCGCAACCACCTCGACAACGGCGTGCTGCGCTGGAATGGCAATGACTGGATGGCCGGCGATGCATCCACCGGGCCTGGCCAGATCAGCTCCTTCGGTGCCCTCGACCAGATCATCAAGCACCTGGGCAACCGCAAACTGTTCCCGGCGCTGAAAGAAATCGTGGTGGCCGGGCATTCCGGCGGTGGCCAGGTGGTGCAGCGTTTTGCGCTGACCGGCCATGATCACCCCATGCTGAAAACCGAAGGCATCAGCCTGCGCTATGTCGTTGCCAACCCGTCGTCCTATGCTTACTTCACGCCGCAGCGCCCGGTGAAGTTTGATGTCGCCAGTTGCCCAGGCTTCAACGACTGGAAATACGGCATGCAGCACCTGCCCGACTATGCAAAGGGCCAGAGCGCCCAGCAGCTTGAGCAAGCTTACGTTTCACGCGACGTGACCTACCTGCTGGGCCAGCAGGACACCGACCCGAACCACCCGGCGCTGGATAAAAGCTGCGAAGCCGAAACCCAGGGCCCGTATCGCCTGATTCGCGGGCACAACTATTTTGATTACCTCAAGGCGCGCCATCCGCAGTTGACGCACAAACTGGTGGAAGTGCCGGGGGTTGGGCATAACGGCGACGGGATGTTTACGTCGCCTGAAGGCGAGAAGGTACTGTTTGCGAAGTAGTCACTGAAAAAATGCGGTTAGAAATGTGGGAGCGGGCTTGCTCGCGAATGCGGTATGTCAGCAACAAATAAGCTGACTGATCCACCGCATTCGCGAGCAAGCCCGCTCCCACATTTGATCTTCATCGCTTGGGCTAAATCATTCGGCGCAAGGCCGCGCAATCCTGCGCATGCCAGTCCACCAACGCCGGCCACGGGTTTTCCGGCAGGTTCACTAACACTGTCCGCGCCCCCGCCGCCCGGCCGCAATCCAGGTCAAAGCGGTAATCGCCGACCATCACCATCTCGCTCGGCGAAACATCCCAGGCCGCAGCCAGCTTCAACAGGCCACCCGGGTCAGGCTTGGGCGGCGCATCTTCACGCCCCAACACGTCTTCAATCGCAAAGCAGTCCGCCAACCCAATCGCTTCCAGCGTGACATGCGCCAACTCCTGCGCATTGCGGGTCAAAATGCCCAGGCGATAACCGCGCCCGGCCAACTCGCGCACCAGTTCCACCGCACCCTCGGCCGCCACTGAAGCCAACGCCAGCTCGCGCTCATGCTCCAGTAACCAGGCGTGTTTTTCCGCCGCCACTTGCGCAGGCAACGCCGCCAGATGCGTGAGGATGTCGTCCTCGGGCGGAATCTCCAGCGCCACGCGAATCGCCGCAAAGTCATGCACGGCCACGGTCAGGGTGCCGTCCATGTCGAACACCCAATGCTTGATCTGCGTCAGGCTCATGCCCAATCCTCGCGATGGCGGATCAAGCCTTCCTGCGTCACCGAGGCCACCAGTTGCCCGGCGCGGTTGTACACGCTGCCCCGCGAAAACCCGCGGGAATTGCCGGCCCACGGGCTGTCCATGGCGTAAAGCAACCAGTCATCGGCGCGCAGGTCGGCGTGGAACCACAGCGCGTGGTCAAGGCTGGCGACCTGCATGTCTTTTTGCCAAACGGTCTTGCCATGGGGCAGCAAGGACGTGGTCAGCAAACCGAAGTCCGAGGCGTAGGCCAGCAAGTATTTATGCAGCGCTGGCGAGTCGGCCAAGGCGCCGTCGGCACGAAACCACACGTATTTGACCGGGTCCGAGGCCTGCGGGTTGAACGGGTCTTTCTCGGTGACCGGGCGTACTTCGATCGGCTTGGGGCACAGCAGCTTCTCGCGCATGTGCTCAGGAATCAGGTGCGCACGCTGCTGGGTCAGCTCCAGCTCCGACGGCAGGTTCTCCGGGCCCACCACCACCGGCATGGTGGTCTGGTGCTCGAAGCCTTCTTCGTCGTACTGGAACGAGGCGCTGCAGGTGAAAATCGGGTTGCCCTTCTGAATCGCCGTTACGCGGCGCGTGCTGAAACTGCCGCCGTCGCGCACGCGGTCCACCGAATACACCACCGGCAACGAGGCATCGCCTGGGCGCAAAAAATAGCCGTGCAGGGAATGCACGTGCCGCGCTTCTTCTACGGTCTGGCTGGCGGCCGACAACGACTGGCCTAGCACCTGGCCGCCGAACAACTGGCGAAAACCCAGGTCCTGGCTGCGGCCGCGAAAGAGGTTTTCCTCGATCGGCTCCAGTGTCAGCAAGTCCACCAGATCTTCCAATACTTGGCTCATAGAGCAACTCCTACAAACGGTGAGGCATTCCGGGCTGCTTATCCGTGCAGCGTGTCCAACCATTGGGCGCGGGTGATGCGGTACAAAACATGATGGCGCAGCGCGTCATCGGCTGCGACCTTGGGGTGTTCAAAATCTGCCTGCGGATCGTAATGCATACCGATGGCCTGCATGACTTTTTGTGATGGCAGATTGGTCTCGGTGGTAAAGGCAAGGACCTCATCCAGCTGCAAGCGATCGAAGCCGCAGCGCAATGCCGTCCACGCCGCCTCGCTGGCGTAACCCAAACCCCAATGCTCGCGGGCCAGGCGCCAGCCGATTTCCACTGCCGGGCTGAAGCCAGCCTCGAAATTGACGTTTTGCAGCCCGGTCAGGCCGATGAATTCGCCGGTGTCCTTGCGCTGCAACGCCCAGAAGCCAAAGCCATACTCAGCAAAGTGCCCGCGAATGCGGCCAATCAGCGCCGCGCTTTCCAGATGGCTCAGCTTGGCCGGGAAATAACGCATGACCTGCGCGTCGGTGCACATGCGCGCAAATTCCGGCAGGTCGCTGTCGCGCCATTGGCGCAGCACCAACCGTGCGCTTTCCAATTCCAGTATCGGCTCCATGGGGCCCCTCCCTTGCCATGTGCGTGAGTGTACAACGGGGGTAAGATGCGTCGCAGGTTCCCGTCAGAAAATCCCATGCCACTGCCCCTGATCTACCACGATGACTACAGCCCCGAGTTCCCGGCGGACCACCGCTTCCCCATGGACAAATTTCGCCTGTTGCGCGACCACCTGGTGGACAGCGGCCTGACCAAGGACAGCCAACTGCTGCGCCCCGAACTGTGCCCAAGCGAGATTCTGGCCCTGGCCCATGACACCGGGTATATCGAACGCTACATGAGTGGCGAGTTGTCCCGCGAAGACCAACGGCGCCTCGGCCTGCCGTGGAACGAGGCCTTGGCCCGACGCACCGTGCGCGCGGTCGGCGGCTCAATCCTCGCCGCCGAACAGGCGCTGGAACACGGCCTGGCCTGCCACCTGGCCGGCGGCACCCACCACGCGCACTACGATTACCCGGCGGGCTTTTGCATCTTCAATGACCTGGCGGTGATCAGCCATTACCTGCTGGCCAGCGGCCGGGTCAACCGCGTGCTGATCTTTGATTGTGACGTGCACCAGGGCGACGGCACCGCGCGCATCCTCCACGACACGCCGGATGCCATCACCGTGTCGCTGCACTGCGAAAAGAACTTCCCCGCGCGCAAGGCCCAAAGCGACTGGGACATCCCGCTGCCCATGGGCATGGGCGATGCCGACTACCTCCAAGTGGTCGACGACGCGCTCAACTACCTGCTGCCGCTGTATCAGCCCGACCTGGTGCTGTACGACGCCGGCGTGGATGTGCACAAGGACGACGCCCTCGGTTACCTCAAACTGACTGACGCTGGGGTTGCCGCCCGTGATGAAAGCGTGATGCGCCACTGCCTGGGCCGCGATATTCCGGTGATGGGCGTGATCGGCGGCGGCTACAGCAGAGACCGCCCTGCCCTGGCCCGCCGCCATGGCATCCTGCATCACAGTGCCCAGCGGGTGTGGACGTCATCAGGTTGTCATTGAGGTGTGAGCGTTACCCACAATGGCTGTGGAGCTGACTGTGGATAACTTGAGCGTAAGCCTCTGAAAGCACGCAAGCACTTGGGCTGCAGAAAACTGTACGTTTTTTGACCAGATACTTGTCCACAACCTTCGCCGGTGTGCTGGGCTGGGCGGCGGCAGGCGTGGGCATCATCACCTCGTTCGTGTTCCCGATCATCGAAGTGGTCAAGCGCGAGAAACAACAAGACCAATTCTTCGGCGCCCTGGTGCCGGTGCTCGACAAGTACGGCCTCACCGGCGGCCCGATCACCGACGCCGACCGCGCCGACGAGTACCCGCCAAACACCAACACCGGCTTTGCCTGACCCCGCCGGCTGCGCTCCCCCCGGTGGTGAGCTGGCTTGTAATGGCGAGCGGGCTTGTTGTGGTGAACGGGCCTGTTGTGGCGAGCGGGCTTGCCCCGCGTTGGGCTGCGTAGCAGCCCCAGTAAAGTCGCTGCGTTTCCTCAGAAAGAATGCGGTAGCAGTATTGGGGCTGCTACGCAGCCCAACGCGGGGCAAGCCCGCTCGCCACAACAAGCCTGCTAACCACAACAAGCTCGCTCACCACAACAGGCCCGTTCACCACAACAACCCTTTCCCCCCCACAACCGCGCGGCATCTCTTACAATGGGCGCCCTTTCTTTACACGCCAGGCCTGCTGATGTCCACCACTGCCCCTTCCCACGTCGCCATTATCGGCGGCGGCCCTGCCGGGCTGATGGCCGCCGAAGTCTTGAGCCAGGCGGGCGTGCGGGTAGACCTGTATGACGGCATGCCGTCGGTGGGCCGCAAGTTCCTACTGGCGGGCGTGGGCGGCATGAACATTACCCACTCCGAAGACTACCCGGCGTTTTTGTCACGCTATGCCGAGCGCGCACCGCACGTGGCGCCGCTGCTGCGAGCGTTTGGCGCCGAGGCGTTGTGTGAGTGGATTCATGGCTTGGGCATTCAGACCTTTGTCGGCACTTCCGGTCGGGTGTTTCCTACCGACATGAAAGCCGCCCCGCTGCTGCGCGCGTGGCTCAAACGCCTTCGCGATCAGGGCGTGGTTATCCACACCCGTCATCGCTGGATGGGCTGGGATGCTGACGGCGATTTACTTATCCACAGCCCGGACGGCGAGAAAGTTGTCCACAGCGACGCGGTGCTACTGGCGCTCGGTGGTGGCAGTTGGTCGCGTCTAGGTTCTGACGGCGCCTGGCTCAAGTTGCTGGAAGACAAAGGCGTGCCTTACGCCCCGCTGCAACCGAGCAACTGTGGTTTCGAGGTATCGGCCTGGACTGAATTGATGGTCAGCAAATTCGCCGGCGCGCCGTTGAAAAACGTTGCTATCGGGTTGGCGGATGACAAGCCCCGGCTGGGCGAATGCGTGGTCACCGCCAGCGGGATCGAAGGCAGCTTGATCTACGCGCTGTCGGCGCCGATTCGGGAAGCAATCAACCGCGACGGCTCGGCGACCGTGCATATCGACCTGCTGCCGAGCAAGCCGCTGGACAAGGTGCAAGCCGCCTTGGCCAAGCCCCGTGGGTCGCGGTCGATGAGCAAGCATTTGCACAGTCAATTGGGGCTGGATGGGGTGAAAGCCGCGCTGTTGCGTGAACTGGCGCCCGCTGAGCACTTCAATGACCCGGCGCAACTGGCGGTGGATATCAAGGCATTGCCGCTGACCCTGGTGAAAACCCGGCCGATGGATGAAGCGATCAGCACCGCCGGTGGCGTGCCGTTTGAAGCGCTGGATGAGCGGTTGATGCTCAAGCAACTGCCGGGGGTGTTTTGTGCCGGGGAGATGCTCGACTGGGAAGCGCCGACCGGCGGTTATTTGCTGACGGGGTGCTTTGCCAGTGGCAGAGCGGCTGGGCGGGGCGTGCTGGAGTGGCTGCAGCGCTGAGACTTTGGCGAATTCAGCGCCGCCTTCGCGAGCAAGCCCGCTCCCACATTTGACCGAGTTCCAAATTTGGAATGCAGTCAAATGTGGGAGCGGCGGTGCGACGATTCGACTTGCTCGCGAAGAGGCCATCAGCCTCGCCGAAAAATTACTTCTTCTTACGCGGGCCCGTATTAAACACCGGCACTTTGCGCACCGGCTTGATCGACGGCTCCGGCGGCGTCGCTTCCCCGCTGTCCACCCACTTGCCCAGGTTGCGCTTGCCGCCACCGCCCGACGTTTTAGGCTTTTTCGGTTTCTTCGGCTTCTTCACCACTTGCCCGCTGGCATCGGTGTCGGGCACGCGGTGTTCCGGTTCGAAATCCTGCTCCATCTGGCGGGTCAGGGTCTGACGCGTCAGCATCTCGATGGCCGAGAGCATGTTCACTTCGTCGGCGCACACCAGGGAAATCGCTTCACCGGTGTTGCCCGCGCGGCCCGTGCGGCCGATACGGTGGATGTAATCCTCGGCCACGATCGGCAGGTCGAAGTTGACCACCAGTGGCAGGTCTTCGATATCCAGGCCACGGGCCGCCACGTCGGTGGCCACCAGAATCTGCACATCACTGGACTTGAAACGGTCCAGCGCGCGTTGGCGGGTCGCCTGGGGTTTGTCGCCATGGATGCCGTCGGCATTGATGCCCAGGCCCTGCAACTTGTCCACCAGCGCATCAACGCCGTTACGGGTTTTGGCGAACACCAGCACCTGCTTCCAGCGGCCTTTGCGCATCAAGTGCACAAACAGCTCGGCCTTGCGCTTCTTGTCCACCGGCACAACCCACTGTTTAACCGTGTTGGCAGCCACGTTGCGCGGGCTGACTTCAATGCTCAGCGGGTCGTTGAGCATCTGCCCGGCGAGCAGGCGGATATCATCAGAGAAGGTCGCGGAGAACAGCAGGGTCTGGCGCTTCTTCGGCAGCATGCGATAAATGTTCGCCAGCTCCTCGGAGAAGCCCAGGTCGAGCATGCGGTCGGCTTCATCGAGCACCAGGGTTTGCAGCTGGTTGAGCTTCAGCGCGTTCTGGCGGAACAGGTCAATCAGGCGGCCCGGCGTGGCGACCAGAATGTCGACGCCCTTGCGCAGCTTCATCATCTGCGGGTTGATGCTCACGCCGCCGTACACCGCGTACGTGGTCAGCGGCAGGTGTTGCGCGTATTCGGCGACGCTGGCGTGAACCTGCTCGGCCAGCTCGCGGGTCGGGCACAGGATCAGCGCGCGTGCCGAGTTGGCGGCGACTTTCGGCCCTTCCATCGTCAGCAGTTGCAGCAGCGGCAGGGCGAAACCGGCAGTTTTGCCGGTGCCGGTCTGGGCCGCGGCCATCAGGTCGCGACCGGCCAGCACCGCCGGAATGGCTTGCGCCTGCACCGGCGTCGGGGTCTGGTAGCCAAGCGTCTCAAGGGCGCGCAGCAAGGGTTCGATCAGGCCAAGGGAGGCGAAAGTCATGTGTTTACCGTAGGAAAAATTCAGCGCAAAGCCGTAATGCGCCGCAGTTTACCTTATTTCCGGCTTCGGCTTGCGCCACTGGGGCAGGCTGATCAATAGCACCGCGCTGATGATCACCAGCATCGCCAGGGCTTCTTCCACGCCGATGGTTTCACCGACGAACACAATCCCCAGCAACACCGCCACCGCCGGGTTCACATAGGCATAGCTGGTCGCCGCCGCCGGGCGCACGTGCTTGAGCAAGTACATATAGGCATTGAAGGCGATGATCGAACCGAACACCGCCAGATAAGCCAACGCGAGCCAGCCCTCAATCGGCGGTATGGCGTGCAGGCGTTCACCGGTCAGCGCACTGCCGACCAACAGCAGGGCACCGGCGATCAGCATTTCCGCCGCGCTCGCCATGGCGCCCGCGGGCAGCGGCAAATGCCGGCTCCACACCGAGCCAAAGGCCCAGGAAGCGGCAGCAAACAGCAACAGCATCGCGCCAGTCGGGCTCGATTGCAGGTTGGAACCCATGTTGAGCATGGCAATGCCGATAATCCCCAGCACCACGCCTGCCCACTCCAACCGCGTATTACGCGCGCCCCAGAAATAACCGCACAACAACGTGAACAACGGCACCGTCGCCACCGCCAGCGCAGCCACACCCGAGGCCACGCCCGTGTGCTCGGCCACCGTCACCGCGCCATTGCCAAAGGTCAGCAGCAACACGCCAATCTTGGCCGCCGCCTTCCACTGCACCCACGTCGGCGCCGGCGCCCCGCGCCAGCGTAAATAGCCATACATCGCCGCGCCCGCCAGCAAAAAGCGAATCCCGCCGAGCATCAACGGCGGCCAGTATTCCACGCCAATGCGGATCACCAGGTAGGTAGACCCCCAAATCACATACAGCGCAAAAAAGGCGGCGATCAACGGTAAAGGGAAGCGACGTGGGCCAGGCATTGGGCAGCTCTACGGCAGGAAACGGGAGGTTTATTCTAGGAAAGCAGCCCGATAAACATAAGTTACAAAACCTGTTTAAAGCGCCCGTACACTTTTCAAAACATGGTTATGAAGGCTATAAACCGTGCTTTCGAAAGCCCTGCGCAATTGGAGCCTTATCATGGACAAATACGACCGCATGCTCCTCAGCGCCCTGCTCGAAGACGGCCGCGCGTCCTACGCGCAACTGGCCCGCACGGTAAACCTCTCCGCCCCCGCCGTGGCCGAACGCGTGACCAAGCTGGAAGCCAGTGGCGTCATCACCGGGTACCAGGCCAAGGTAGACATGTCCAAAGTGGGCTTGCCGATTCAGTGCGTGATTGAGCTGCGGCTGACCAACCATGGCAGCCAGAAAGTGTATGACGCACTGAGTGAAATTCCTGAACTGACAGAATGCCACCGCGTGACAGGCGACCCGTGCGTGATCATGCAAGCAGCGGTGGGCTCGATGCCGGAGTTGGAGAGCTTGATCAACCGGATTGCGAAGTTCGGGTTCAGCAAGACGTCGATTATTTTGTCGAGCGCGATAGAACGGCGGGTGCCGTTGGGGCAGTTGGAAGGCAATGGGAAAAATGGTGGTTGAACCAGCGCTATCGCCGGCAAGCCAGCTCCCACATTGACCGAGTCGTCAGGGCTGGATGCAGTCTACTGTGGGAGACGGCACCTTCACTGGATGAGGCGGCGAACCCGCAGCAGCGGGCGGTGATGCATTTGGTGGGGATGGCAAAGGAGGTAGTGGATCGGGCGTTGGAGTGTGTGCAGCCTCGATAGCCTGAAGGACGCCATTTTGTGGCGAATGGGCTGTTGTGGTGAGCGGGCTTGCCCCGCGTTGGGCTGCGCAGCGGCCCCAATCAGGGCGCCGCGTTCTTTCAGTCAGGACCGAGTGTCAGGTTTGGGGCTGCTGCGCAGCCCAACGCGGGGCAAGCCCGCTCGCCACAACTGGCGCTCTAGCCGCATGAGATGCGCGCGGGGGTTAGAACCCGCGATGTTTTTTCAGGTGTTCATTGATCTTCGCTGCTGGCACTTTCTGTAGGGCGCACAGCAGGTCGTGGGACAGCTCGCGCAAGCCGTGGGTGCCGCGCAGTTCCTGGGCCAGATGCGCCGTGAGGTTGGCGGCCATTTCGGCATCCGCCATCGCTCGGTGAGCCTTGCCGGTGTGGGGCAGTTGAGCGAAGGTGTTCAGGGTGCCGAGCTTGTGGTTGGGCGCCGACGGCATCAGGCGGCGCGCCAGCAGCAGCGAACAGGCGAATTTCTGCAGGCGGGTGCGGCGGATCTGGCTCAGTTCGTAATCCCAGAATCGTTGGTCGAACGCGGCGTTGTGCGCCAGCAGTGGCGTGGCGCCGACGAATTCATTCACTTCATTCATCACCCGCTCAGCAGGCGGCGCGCTGCGCAGCATGGCGTTGCTGATACCGGTGAGTTGTTCGATGAAGCCCGGCACGCGTACGCCTGCGTTCATCAGGCTCTGGTAGCGGTCCACAATTTGACCACGCTCAAGGATGACCACCGCGATTTCCGTGGCGCGGCAATAGCTGCTCGGGGTGATGCCGGTGGTTTCAAAGTCGATGACCGCTATACGTTCCAAACCTGTTCCAACTCCGTCTAACTGATTATTTGAGCAGCAACGCGCCTTCGATGGGCACGTAGCGGCTGGCGGCGCGTATCAGTGAATTGGCCGTCAGCCCCGGCACGCCGTAGGCCACGGCTTCAACGCCGTGCTTTTGGATGATGCGGTCGAGCAGCATATCGAAGTCACCGTCGCCGGAGGCCAGCACCACTTCGTCGACGTGGTCGGCGGCGTCCATGATGTCGAGGGTGATGCCCACGTCCCAGTCGCCTTTGGCCGAGCCGTCGGCACGCTGGATGTAGGGCTTGAGTTTTACCGTGAAGCCCAGGTTGCGCAGGATCTGCTGGAATTGCTGCTGCTTGCTGTCGCCACGGTCGATGGCATACGCGTACGCCTCGACGATCTGCCCGCGCGAGCTGATGTCAGCCCACAGGGCGGCGTAATTGAAGTGGCAGCCATACGCCTGGCGCACGGTGTAATAGAGGTTTTGTACATCGGCGAACACCGCAATTTTCTTCACCGCACTTCCCCATGGCTGCCGCTCGGGCCTCGGACGCGAAGGTCCGCAAAGGCGCCAGTATGCCAGCCATGAGAAAGTTTCAGCGAAAAATCAGCCCGGGGCGACGAAGCGCACCGGGCTTGAGGGGGTGTCAGACGAAGGTATCGTCGTCGCCGAACGAGGAGGAGTCGTCGGAATAGTCGCTGTCGGCGAAGCTGTCCGAGGCATTGTCGTTGCCCCAGCTGTCATTGCCGCCGGCAAACTTCTGGTCGTCATTGCCCCAGTTGCTGTTGCCGTTGTCGCTCGCAGGCGCTGGCTCTTCTCGGATGATTTCTTCCACCACTTGCGGCTGTTGCGAGTTGTGGTTGAACAGGCTGCTGATACCTTCGGCCAGCATCACACCACCGGCCACGCCGGCTGCGGTTTTCAGCGCACCGCCGAGGAAACCACTGCCAATCGGCGCGGCGGGTGCTTGCGGCGGCTGTTGATAGTTCTGCTGTGGCGCGCCGTAGTTTTGCTGTGGCGCAGGCTGGCCAAACTGAGGCCGAGCCGGTTCACGCCAGCCGCCACCCGATGAAGGGGGCGCGCTCTGTGTCGGTTGCGAATCGCGGGAGCCGCCGCCACCAAAGATGCTCGACAGGAAACCACCACTGCTCGGCGCCGGTTGCGCGGCCTGAGACTTGGCTTGTTGCAGTTCATCCTGCAATTGCTGGATTTGCTGCGCCTGCTGCTTGTTCTGCGCGTCGAGGCTTTTGATCGCGTGTTCCTGCACCAGGATCGACTGGGTCATGTAATACCCGGCCGCCGGTTGGCGAGTCATGTGCTCCTTGATCCGCGCTTCGGCCAGGGCGTCGCGGGGGGCTGAGTCCGTTTCGGCTTGTTGCAACCGTGAAAACAGTCCATCGATCAGGGTTTGCTCTTCGCTGTTCATGGCGACCTCGTTAGATTGCCGGTAAAAATCATGGTCCTGCCTGAGTTCAAGCAAGGTACGCCTTAGTTATGGGGATGTTACGAGACGTTTCAATGGTCTTTACGCAAGGTTTACGTTTGCGTGTGCCCGGCCATGATCGGTTAAAGTGTGGCCCTTGCTTTCAGGCCTGTGATCAAGCTGATGAATCCGTTAGACGTGCTGCGCGACTCCTTTCGTTTCACCCGAGGCAACCTGGGCGCCATCGTCCAGTTGTGCCTGCCGTTGGTGATCCTCGAAGCTCTGCTGCAACAGGTGCTCGACCACACGCTCGGGCCGGATGCCTTCCCCGGTTACAGCGTGGTGGTGGGGTTGCTGGTGTACCCGCTGTACACCGGCGCCTTGATCCTGTTTCTCGACGCGCGCACCCGTGGCGAGTCGCCAAGCACCAAGGATGTGTGGGCCATGGCCCTGGCGCTGTGGCCGCGTTTCGCGCTGCTGACGGCCATGAGCACCCTGCTGATTTTGCTTGGCCTGTCGCTGTATTTCCTGCCGGGGCTGTGGCTGATGGTGGTGTTGGCGTTTGCCGAGTACCTGCTGGTGTTGCGCGGCATGTCGGCGCTGGAGGCGATGAAGGAAAGTTTTCGCCTGACCCGTGGGCATTTCTGGCGGATCCTGGTGTGCCTGCTGTGCGTGATGACGCCGTTGTGGTTGCTCAAAGGCGTCAGCGTCGAAGTCTATCCAGACCCCGCGCCGTTGCTGGGTGTGTTGATCGACAGTGCCCACAGCTTTCTGCAACTGTTCACCAGCGTAGTCCTGTTCCGTTTATTCATGCTGATCGGTGGCGACGCCGACGCGCGGTGATATGCTCCGCGGCACCTTCCAAACGCTATAAGCCGAGCCGATGACCCGTTTATTGCGCATAACCGTGCTGAGCCTGTTGATGCTCGCCGCCGTGTTCACGGCCCTGGTCTACAGCCTGACCTGGCGCCCTGACGACAAACACGTCCTGCCCGTGCGCTGCGTCGCGCCCCGCGCGCCAACCTTGCTGCCAGGGCAGGCGCTCAAGGTCATGACCTGGAACGTGCAATACCTGGCCGGCAAGAACTACGTGTTCTGGTACGACACGGCCAATAGCAGCGGCCCGGACGACCGCCCCACCGTCGAAGACATGGCCGCCAGCCTGGATGAAGTGGCGCGGGTGATTCGCGATGAACAGCCCGACATCCTGTTGTTGCAGGAACTCGACGAAGGCGCCAAACCGTCCCACTACCAGGACCAGGTGGCTCTGCTTCAGGAGCGCCTGGTCGACCTCTACCCGTGCAGCGCCCAGGCCTTCGACTGGAAAGCCGACTTTGTGCCCAGCCTGCATATCTTCGGCAGCGTCGGCCGCAAGCTTGTGACCTTGAGCCGCTACCAGATCGAACACGCCGAGCGCCTGCAACTGCCGGTGTCCCCGGCGAATGTCATCAGCCGCCAATTCCAACCCAAACCGGCCTTGTTGCTGACCTACCTGCCATTGAGCGACGGCGGCCAATTGGCCGTGCTCAATACACGCCTGGATGGCGACATGCCAGGGCGTACGGCGGTGCAGGAGCAAGTAAAAGCCACGGTGAAGTTGCTGGATAAATTCGAAGGCCGTGGCACGCCCTGGCTGATTGGCGGAGATTTCAACCTGCTGCCGCTGGGGCAATTTTTGCGGTTGGACGCCGGTAAGCGCGGGCGGTATTCGCCGGACAGTGAGCTGCATTTGCTGTGGGATAAATACCCGATGATTCCGAGTAACAGTGAGTCCAGCGGGATTGATCGGGCGAAGTGGCTGACAAACTTCCCCAATGACCCGAGCCTGGATGGGCCGGATCGCACCTTGGATTACCTTTTCTACAGCCCACGCATCAAACGGGTAGAGGCCAAGGTGCGCCAGGAAGATACGTTGCGCATTTCCAATCACTTGCCCGTGATTGCGCGGTTTCTGTTGCCTGCAGCGCAATAAGTAACACCTCGGAACCCAATGTGGGAGCGGGCTTGCTCGCGAAGGCGGTGTGTCAGTCGACTCATGTATTGACTGACACACTGCCTTCGCGAGCAAGTCGAATCGTCGCACCGCCGCTCCCACATTTGATCTCCACAGGCCTTACTTACGGGGTTTGATCCGGGCGGTTGCTTCGGCAACTAAAGGATCATCCGGCCAGTAATGCTTCGGATACCTTCCCTTCAGATCCTTCTTCACCTCGGCGTACGTGCTGCGCCAGAAATTCGCCAAATCCTGCGTCACCTGCACCGGCCGCCGCGCCGGGGACAGCAGGTGCAGTTTCACCACCTGACGCCCACCGGCAATGCGCGGCGTGTCTGCCAGCCCGAACAGCTCCTGCAAACGCACCGCCAGAATCGGCGGCTGTTCGCTGTAATCCAGACGCACCGACGAACCCGAGGGCACTTTCACATGCTGCGGCGCCAGCTCATCCAGGCGCTGGGGCAGCGGCCACGGCAGCAGGTTGTGCAGGATGCTGGAAATATCCAGGTTGGAAAAATGGCTCAAGCGCGAGACTTTGCCCAGGTACGGCATCAGCCAGTGTTCGAGGCTGGCAAGCAGGGCGCTGTCGCTGATATCCGGCCACTCGCTGGTGTTGCCAGCATCCAGGTGGCGCAGCAGCATGACGCGGGATTGCCATTGGCGCAGTTCCGGCGTCCACGGCAATAACTCCAACCCTTTGCGCCGCACCAGGTTAACCAGCGCCTGGCTGCGCGCGGACTCGTCAAGGCCGGTCAGCGGCTCGCGGCTGAGCACCAGTTCGCCGACTTTGCGCTGGCGTTCAGCGCGCAACACGCCTTCGCGTTCGTCCCAATCCAGCTGGTCGACGTTGCGCACTTGCTCGGCCAACACCGTGTCGAACAGCGCCGGATCAAAGTCCGCCGCGAGGTAGATACGTTCTTCGCGCTGGCCCTGGCGGCTGCCGAGGTCGGCGATCACCAGCCAGGGTTGTTTCATCAGGCTGTCGGCTTCGGCGAACAGCGCGGCGCGCCCGTTGGCCAGGCGGTATTCGGCGCCACCGGGGCGGCGTTGCTGGGCGACGCGGTCCGGGTAGGCCAGCGCCAGCAAGGCGCCGAGCCAGCGTGGGTGGTCGGGGTCGGCCACGGGCTGCGTCGCCTTGCCTCTTAAATAGCCGCGATATTGCCGGGCGAGTTGCTTGGCGCGCTGCACGCCGCCTTGCGTTCCGCGCGCCCGCTCTTCGCCGCTGAGCAAGGCCAGACGGCTGTGCAGATCCGCGCCGCCGCCGCGCAAAATATCGCGCTCACCCAACAGCGCGGCAACATCACACGCGGTGGTTGCCAGCCCCAAGTCCTGCCCGCGCAATAGCAGATGGGCGATGCGCGGGTGCGCCGGCAGCTCGGCCATCTTCTGGCCGTGGGCGGTGAGTGTGTCGTTATTCAAGGCCCCCAGGCGCACCAGCAAATCCTGGGCCTGGGCGTAGGCGGCGCTCGGCGGCACATCCAGCCACACCAGCTGCGCAGGCGTAACGCCCCAACGCGACAGCTGCAAGGCCAGGCCTGCGAGGTCGGCCGCAAGAATTTCCGCGCTGCCATATGCGGCCAAACCTTCATGCTGGTCTTCGGACCACAGGCGATAACACACGCCCGGCTCAAGCCGCCCTGCCCGACCGGCGCGCTGGGTGGCACTGGCGCGGGAGATGCGCTGGGTGTCGAGGCGAGTCATGCCGCTGCCGGGGTCGAAACGCGGCACACGCGCCAGCCCGGCGTCGATCACCACACGCACGCCGTTGATGGTCAGGCTGGTCTCGGCGATGTTGGTGGCCAGCACCACTTTGCGTTTGCCGGCGGGCGCAGGGTCAATGGCGGCGCGCTGGGCGTTGAGATCGAGTTCGCCATGCAGTGGGCAGAGCAGCACCTGCGTGCGATCGCCGAGGGCATCGGCCAGTTGCTGGTTAACCCGACGAATCTCAGCCTGGCCCGGCAAAAACACCAGCACGCTGCCGGTTTCGTCGTGCAGCGCTTCGAGGATGGTTTGCACCACACGCGGCTCGATAAATTCACCGGCCTGATACGGCCGCCCCCAGCGCATCTGCACCGGGAACATGCGCCCTTCACTGCGCAGGATCGGCGCGTCGTTCAGCAACGCAGACAGGCGCTCGCCTTCGAGGGTGGCCGACATCAGCAGGATTTTCAGCGGTTGCTCGTCGCGAAACAGCTCGCGACCGTTGAGGCTCAGGGCCAGTGCGAGGTCGGCGTCGAGGCTGCGTTCGTGGAACTCGTCGAAGATCAGCAAGCCCACGCCGTCCAGCGCCGGGTCGTCCTGCAAGCGCCGCGTGAGGATGCCTTCGGTGACCACTTCAATGCGCGTGTTGGGGCCGACTTTGCTGTCCAGGCGAATGCGATAGCCGACGGTTTCGCCGACCTTTTCGCCCAGCTCGCTGGCCAGGCGTTCGGCCGCAGCGCGTGCAGCGAGGCGGCGCGGTTCGAGCATCAGGATGGTCTGCCCGGCCAGCCACGGCTCGTTCAACAGCGCGAGGGGCACGCGGGTGGTTTTACCGGCGCCGGGCGGCGCTTCCAGCACGGCTTCATGGCGAATCGCCAAGGCGTCACGCAGGGCGGGTAAAACATCATCAATCGGCAACGAATTCATACTGGCTCCAAAGCAGAGCGGCGAGTATAACGGCGAACTGCCGGATGCCGATGCTGGTCTCACAGGCGCCGCCCATTGACTGGGCAACACCATCACATGTGGGAGCGGGCTTGCTCGCGAATTCAGTCTGTCAGTTGATGAATATGTGACTGACAGACCGTATTCGCGAGCAAGCCCGCTCCCACATTGGATCTTCGTCGCTTATAGTCTCGTAATAATTGTTCAGGAGAGTCCCAATGCGTATCGCTTCCCGTGTCATCGGCGGTGTCCTCGCCGTCACCCTGCTGAGCCAATTGACGGCCTGCGGTTCGATTTTCTACCCCGACCGCCGTGGTCAGATCGACGGCAAGATCGACCCGGCCATCGCCGTGCTCGACGCCGTGGGCCTGCTGTTTTACGTGATCCCGGGCCTGATCGCGTTTGGCGTCGACTTCGCCACCGGCGCCATCTACTTCGAACCGGGCAAGACCGCCCAGGTCGCGCCGGAGAAACTTCACGAAGCCATCGGCTCCGACGGCAAGGTCGACACCGCCAAGCTGCAAAGCATCATTCAGAAAGAAACCGGCCGCACCTTGCCGCTGGACGACCCGCGCATGATCCAGTTCAAGGGCAGTGTGCAACAGCTCGCGTCCCTGGGCCTGCAACCCGCCGCCTAAGGACGTGAGCCGCCTATGACCAGCAGTCCCGAACACGCCAGGCTCTTGCGCCTGGCCACCCGCGCGTCGGTGGGCGTGGCCTGTGCGTTGATTATCACCAAGGCCATCGCCTGGTGGTTCAGCGGCTCGGTGAGCATGCTCGCCGGGTTGACCGACTCGCTACTTGATGGCGTGACCTCGCTGTTGAATTTGCTGGCGGTGCATTACGCGCTGCGCCCGGCCGATGACGACCACCGTTACGGGCATGGCAAGGCGGAGTCGCTGTCGGGCATGGCCCAGGCGCTGTTTATTGCGGGCAGTGCGGTGTTGATCGCGTTTCAGGCGTACCAGCGCTTGCAGCACCCGGAACCCGTGGGCGCGCCCTGGCTGAGCATCGGCGTGATTGTGTTTTCGCTGGTGATGACGGTGGCGCTGCTGATGCTGCAACACCGGGTAATCCGTGAAACCGGCTCCAATGCGGTGCGCGCGGACTCGCTGCATTACCGCTCGGACCTGATGCTCAACGGCAGCATCCTGGTGGCGCTGGTACTGGCCGGCTTTGGCTATCACCAGGTGGACGCCTGGTTTGGCCTGGGCATCGCCGCCTACATTTTGTGGAGCGCGATCCAGATCGCCCGGGAAAGCTTTGCGGTGTTGATGGATGAGGAACTGCCGCCGGACGTCAGCCAGCACATGCTGGAACTGGCGCGCGGGGTGCCGGGGGTGTTGGGTGCGCATGATTTGCGCACGCGGATTTCCGGCAGCCACTGGTTTGTGCAGCTGCACCTGGAATTGCCGGGGGAGTTGACGTTGTCAGTCGCCCACGGCATCAGCGATCAAGCCGCCGACGCCATTCACACCGCCTACCCGCGCGCCGAAGTGCTGGTGCACGCCGACCCGCGGGAAGTGGTGACGGGCAACAAACCCTAGCACTACTGCACCTCATACCCGCGACTGCTCAAGCAGTTGCCCTGGGCCTGGCGGTAGGTTTGCACCACCGCAGGGTCCGGGGCGTAGGTGACGGTGCGTGGGTCGAAGCCACTTTGTTGCACCGCCCAGCGATAACAGTCGTAGCCGTCCTGCTGCACCTGGGTCGGTGACTGGCCGTTGGCCGGATAGGCAACCACGTCATAGCCATTGCTCTGTGGTGCAGGTGCTGGCGCTTGCGCCGGCGGTTGCACCACCACGTACTGCTGGGAGGTGCTTTCGTAGGTGTAATAGGCGCCGGCTGCGACGAAAAACAGCGCACTGCCTACCCACACTTCCCGCGCGTAGTCCGGCAGGGTTTGTACGCGAATCCCATACGGCGGCGTCACCACCACATAACGCGGGCCTTGCGGGCGATACCAGTAGCCGCCGGAGTAGAAGTAATCCTGGCCACGGTACGGCACGCGGTAATTGCGGTCGGGGAAGCGGTCGACGATAAAACCGGGGCGATACTGCGGGCCTGGGCCCCAGCCATTGCCATGCCCATCGGGGCGGCCTGGCCAGCGGTTGTCGTTGGGGTGGCCATTGTTGAAGCCGCCACCCGGACGCGGGCCGGGGCCATTGCCACCTTGCCAATGCGGGTTGTCATCGTTGCGGCGCGGAATGTCTCGGTAATAACCCTGACGCGGTTCCTGAGTCTGGCGAACCGTGTCCGGGCGGCCCTGGATCGGCAGGTTATTCGAAGGCTGCTGCGCGGGCCGGGGCTGCTCGGCGCCTTGCGGGCGACCTTGCCACTGGCCATGGCCCTGCTGCTCGGCACGCTCGAAGTGCTGATTTTGCGGGCGTGGCTGATTATTCTGGGGGCGCGGCTGGTTGTTTTGTGGGCGCGGCTGCTCGTTGCCGGGCCGCCCACCTTCGGGCCCTCGTTCATGCTGACCACCGTTCTCGGAGCGCGGGTCATCGGCCATTACTTGCGTGCCGACGCTGATCATCAACAAACCTACACCTGCCATACGCCAGATGCGCTTCATGCTATTCCTCACTGCGGGTTTGGGCCTGGAATGTCGGGCCTCACGGTATAAGACTGGAAAAGCCTCACCCGGTTCTGAGACAGGTTATCAGTCACGAGAACAATTTTCTGAAGACAAAGAAAAAGGGGCGACCCGTCGGCCACCCCTTGAGAACTTCGTCCGTGCTCAACGCTTTTGACGTTGGCTCACCTCACGCCGTCTTGTGGACAGTGTGCAGCCTGGAGGCCGGCTCAACCCTGCTGGGGCGGCGGCCGCAGCGCACCTGATTCGGCGAGCTGCTGTGGACTGTTTGTCCAGGCGGTGATTCTGTTAATAAAGATACCCGCAGGCGCCCGACAGATGATTGCGAAGATTGCGTCAATAAACAGTGCTTGCGCAATTTTTAACCCTTCATGGATAATTCACCGCAATAGTTACGACAAAGGCCAACCCAATGAGCAAGCTTGACCGATACGACCTGAGTATTTTGGCGGAATTGCAGCGCGACGCGAGGATCTCCAACCAGGAGTTGGCCGAGCGTATCGGCCTGTCGCCTTCGCCCTGCTCGCGGCGGGTCAAGCAATTGGAAGACGATGGCTACATTGCGCGCCAGGTGGCACTGCTCGACCGCAAGATGCTCGGCTTGAGCCTGACGGCCTACGTGCTGATCGGCATGGACCGGCATACGCCTGAGCGTTTCGAGAATTTCGAAGCCGCCATCCGCACCCTGCCCCAAGTGCTGGAATGCAGTTTGGTGACGGGAATGGATGCGGACTATCAGTTGAAAGTGGTGGTGCCGGACATGGACCACTACCAGAAACTGCTGCTGGGGCATTTGACGCGCATTGAAGGCGTGACCAGCGTCAGGTCGAGTTTTGTGCTGAATCAGGTACTCAACAGCACCGAGTTGCCGCTGACTCACTTGCGCACCTGATCTCAAGCCCAATCCTGCCCTCAAGCCCAATCAAGATCCCCTGTGGGAGCGGGCTTGCTCGCGAATGCGGTCTGTCAGTTTATGAATGTGTGACGGGTCCACCGCCTTCGCGAGCAAGCCCGCTCCCACATTTGGATTGCACTTCGACTCAGGTCAATGTTGTGTCTGTAACGCTGCCTTATACTTCCCGCCTGCCCTGTCGGAAAAATCCCCCATGAACAACATCGACCCCGCCGTGTTTGAAGAATGGATGATGACGGGACTGGTCACTATCCTGATCATTTTCATGGGCTTTATCGTCTGGGACTTGGCGAAGAAATCCAAGGCGGGGCGCTTTGGTTCGTTCATCCTGTTTTTTGTGCTCGGGCTGGGCGTGGCCGCGTTCATCATCAAGAGCGTAGTGATCGGCCTGATCGAGTCCGGCGCGTTATAACCGCGCCGGTACTTCCTTCCATTGGCCTTGATCCAGGCCGTCAATTGACCACTCGCCAATGCGCACGCGCACCAAGCGCAGGGTCGGCAAGCCCACCGCCGCTGTCATGCGCCGCACCTGGCGGTTGCGCCCTTCACGAATCACCAATTCCAGCCAATGGGTCGGCACGCTTTTGCGAAACCGTACGGGCGGGTTGCGCGGCCATAACTGCGGCTCGTCCAGTTGCCGCGCTTCAGCGGGCAAGGTTTTGCCGTCATTCAGCTCAACGCCGTCGCGCAGGCGTTGCAGCTGCTCTTCGGTCGGTTCGCCTTCCACTTGCACCCAATAGGTTTTTGCCAGTTTGTGCTTGGGGTCGGCAATCCGCGCCTGCAACTGGCCGTCGTTGGTCAGCAGCAACAGGCCTTCGCTGTCACGGTCCAGACGGCCCGCCGGGTAGATGCCGGGGATGTCGATAAAATCCTTGAGCGTCGCGCGGCCGCCTTCGTCGCTGAATTGGGTCAGCACGTCGAAAGGTTTATTGAACAGCACCAGCTTCGCCTCGGCCGGTGGCGCCTTGGCGACACGACGGGAAGCGGCGTGTGGAGGTTTCACGCCAGGGCGGCGCGAATCGGGACGGGTGGGACGGGACATGGCGGAGGCAATCTAACGGTCAGGACCGACAATGCTAGTGGCCTGACCGTTAAATGACCATCCCAACCGCTTAGCGGAACGGCGGCTCGTCGAAACTGCGCAGTTTGCGCGAGTGCAGTGAGTTGAGTTCGGTGCGCAACAAATCCACCGCCTCGATGCCGATCTTCAAGTGCTGGCTGACCGCGCGCTCATAGAACGCGTTGGCCGAACCCGGCAGCTTGATTTCGCTGTGCAGCGGTTTGTCCGACACACACAACAAGGTGCCGTAAGGCACACGCAGACGGTAACCCTGGGCTGCGATGGTGCCGCTTTCCATATCCACGGCCACGGCGCGGGACAGGTTGATCAGCGGTCGCTCCTGGGCCCAACGCAACTCCCAGTTACGGTCGTCGTAAGTCAGCACAGTGCCGGTGCGCAGGCGTTTTTTCAGTTCTTCGCCTTTTTCGCCGGTGACGTTGGCCGCCGCTTGCTGCAAGGCCATCTGCACTTCGGCCAGGGCAGGAATCGGGATGTTCGGCGGTACCACGCGGTCGAGAATCCCGTCGCGGCGCATGTAGGCGTGAGCCAGTACGTAATCGCCGATGGTCTGGGATTGGCGCAGGCCGCCGCAGTGGCCGATCATCAACCAGCAATGCGGACGCAGCACGGCCAGGTGGTCGGTGATGTTCTTGGCGTTGGACGGGCCGACGCCGATGTTGACCAGGGTGACGCCGTGGCCGTCCGACGCCTGCAAGTGGTACGCCGGCATCTGATAGCGATGCCACACCACGCCGGCAGCAATGGCCGACGCTTCGCCGTGGTCCATGCTCTTTTCGATCACCACGTTGCCCGGCAGCACCATGCGAACAAACCGTGGGTCGCTGCGCAATTGCTCCAAGCCATGCACGATGAACTGGTCGACGTAGCGGTGGTAGTTGGTCAGCAGAATCCACGGCTGCACATGGCGCCAGTCGCTGCCGGTGTAGTGCACCAGGCGGCGCAGGGAGAAGTCCACGCGGGCCGCATCGAACAGCGCCAGCGGCAGCGGGTCGGTGTTTTCCCAATCGTAGAGGCCGTCGGCGATGCCATCGGTGGCCGCCGACAGGTCGGTGCTCGGGAACACACGGGCCAGGGTTGCGGCGGTTACGCCGGAGCCAGCCAGTTCGTCGCCCTGCTCCACCACGTACGGGTAAGGAATGTTTTGCTGGCTCACACCCACTTCCACCGTCACGGTGAAGTCGTGCATCAGCGGCACCAGTTGCTCCAGCAAATATTTACGGAACGCGGCGGGATGGGTGACGGTGACGCTGTAGGTCCCCGGCAATTGCACCTTGGCGTAGGCGCGGGTGGTCTGTGGGACTTCGCCCTGTACCAGGTAAGTAAGGCGCAGTTCCGGGTAGCGAAACATCGCGCGTTGTGCGGCGTCAGGCTCGACGCGGTCTTTGAGGTATTGCTTGAGGGCTTGGTTAAGTGCGCCGGTGGCGCGCTCATGCAGAGCCGCCAGCCGATCCACGGCCTCTTCGGCGGTTTGAACGACAACAAAAGCTTCGGTCACGGTAAGCATCCTGTGTTCTGACGTGCAGGCCGTTATCTTGCCTGTATCCCGGCCCCACTGAAACACCGGGTTTGGAATGCAGTCAATAATGTGGGAGCGGGCTTGCTCGCGAAGGCGGTGTGTCAGTTGATGAATATGTGACTGACACACCGCATTCGCGAGCAAGCCCGCTCCCACATTTTTTGACCGAATGTAGTCAGACAGTTGGTGTGGAGCGGGCGACGATAGCTTCCACATCCACCCCACGCGGCAGTGTGCCGTAGACACGGCCGGACGACTCACCCAAGCGGCTGGCGATAAAACCGTCGCTGACCGCCGCGTTCCCCGCCTCCAGCAACAGCTTGGCCTGCAACGCCACGGCAATATCCTCAGTCAATTGCCGCGCGCGGTACTGAATATCCTGGGTGTCCATAAAAGCCAACTTCAGCTGCTCGATATGCCGCCCCAGCCTCTTGTCGCCATGCCCGTCCCCCAGTTCAACAAACAACGCCTCCAGCACGCCCGGTTCTTTCGACAGTGCACGCAGCACGTCCAGGCACTGCACATTGCCGGAACCTTCCCACGTCGAATTCACCGGCGCCTCACGGTACAGGCGCGGCAGGATGCTGTCTTCGACATAGCCGGCACCGCCCATGCACTCGGCGGCCTCGTTGATCATCGCTGGCGCACGTTTGCAGATCCAATACTTGCCCACCGCCGTCACCAACCGGGCGAATTTGGCCTCTTGTTCATGGTCGAGATGGTCCAGAGCGCGCCCCATGCGCAGGCTCAAGGCCAATGACGCTTCGCTTTCCAGGGCCAGGTCGGCCAGCACGTTTTGCATCAACGGCTGTTCGCTGAGCACTCGACCGCCGACCAAACGATGGGCGCAATGATGGCTGGCCTGGGTCAGCGCCTGGCGCATCAGGGCGCTGGAGCCGACCATGCAGTCGAAGCGGGTCATGGCGACCATTTCGATGATGGTCGGCACGCCACGGCCTTCCTCGCCGATCATCCACGCCAGCGCGCCGCGAAATTCCACTTCGCTGGACGCGTTGGAGCAATTGCCGAGTTTGTTTTTCAGACGCTGGATGTAGAACGCGTTGCGCGTGTCGTCCGGGCGGTGCCGGGGCAGTAGGAAACAGGTCAGGCCCTTGTCAGTCTGGGCCAGCGTCAGGAATGCATCGCACATCGGCGCCGAGCAGAACCACTTGTGGCCCACCAGTTCATAGGCTTGCCCCGGGCCGCCCGCGCCCACAGGATAGGCGCGGGTGGTGTTGGCGCGCACGTCGGTGCCACCCTGTTTCTCGGTCATGGCCATGCCGATAGTCGCACCCGCCTTGTGAGCGATGCCGACATTGCGCGGGTCGTAGGTGGTGGCGAGAATTTTCGGCAGCCAGATGTCAGCCAGGTCCGGCTGCAGCTGCAGGGCCGGAACGCTCGCAAACGTCATGGTCAGCGGGCAACCGGTGCCCGCCTCGGCCTGGCTGTGCAGGTAGGTCATGGCCGCGCGGGCCACGTGCGCGCCGGGTTGCGGATGTGCCCACGGCAGCGACGGCAGGCCATTTTCGACGGCGGTACGCATCAGCTCGTGATAGGCCGGATGAAACTCCACCAGGTCGATGCGATGACCATAGCGGTCATGGCTGCTGAACACCGGCTTGTTCTCATTCGCCAGAAACCCGGCCGCCATCAGCGGCCCACCGGCCAGCACGCCATACGTATCGATGCGCGTCTCGGCCCAGCCGGCACCAAAGCGACGCGACCACTCTTGCAACGGCAGGTCGATGCGATACAGGTTGGTGCCATCAAGCGATGGCGGCTGGTTGGTGACGTCGTGAGTTTCGGCGAACTGATGCAGGTTCATGACGGGCCTCCGAAAAAAAGGCCACGTGCGGTGAGGCCTGGATTTCAGTTAAGCACCGTCAACCGGCTTAACAAAGTGGCATACGCGCCGAATGTTCGGCACTTTCACCCTCTACCGGATTCAACAGACGGCGCTCCAGTACCGCCTGCAAAGCGTCGAAACGCACCGGTTTGGCCAGGCGATCGGTAACACCGATGCCATGGCAGCGCTCTAGGTCAGGCGCTTGCATCGATGTGGTCAGGGCGATCACCGGCAACTCCGCGCAATCGGGCAACGCACGGATCTGGCAGCACAACGAGAAGCTGCCTTCGGGCACATCCAGCAGCACCGCATCGAAATGGCCGCCCTGCAACGTCGCCAGCGCGGCCGGGCCGCTGTCCACGGTTTTGACCCGGTAACCGAGCTTGAGCAGCATACCGCGCACGGCGAGCTGGCCGACGCTGTTGTCGTCCACCAGCAATACCGCGCAATCCTGCGGCGCGCGCTGCGTGAGAGGCGCCTGCCCGGACGGTTTCAGCTCAGGCGGCGCCGCAGTGACACACACCTCCAGCTGGAAACGGCTGCCCTTGTGCGGCTCGGAATGATGGGTCAGACGCCCGCCGAGCAATTCGATCAACTGCCGACAAATCGCCAGGCCAATGCCCAACCCGCCGTATTCACGGGTCATCGAGCCATCGACCTGGAAGAAGCGCTGGTACAGCGTGGCCTCGTCGAGGAAAGCGAAGCCGATGCCGGTGTCGGTGACGATAAAGCTCACGCGCAACGCGCCATCGCTTTGGGGCACGCCGACCACACGCAGGCGCACCGCCCCTTCGTGGGTGAACTTGAAAGCATTATCGAGCAGGCAATCCAGGCACTGGGTGAGCTTGCCGGCGTCGCCGATAAACCGGTCCGGCAGCTCGTCTGCCACGTCGATGGAAAAGGCCAGGCCCTTGCTCTGGGCGCTGGCGCTGAATTGCTCACGCAAGGCGTCGAGAGTGCCGCGCAGGCTGAACGCCTGAGGCTGGGGAGTGAGGCGCCCGGCCTGCAGCTCGGTAAGGGTAAGGATGCCGTTGACCATGCGCATCATGTCCCGCGCCGAGCCGGCGGCGGTTTGCTGGTACTGCGTGAGGTCGTCGTCCAGAGGCACGGTTTGCATCAATTCGAGGGAGCCGATAACGCCGTTCATTGGCGTGCGCAATTCATGGGTCAGGGTGGCGAGAAATTCGTCCTTGAGCCGGTTGCTGCGGGCCAACTGCAGGTTGAGCACTTCGAGCTTCTGGCTGGCGTCGAGCATAATCTGCGCTTGCTGCTCGCGCATGCCGTTGATGCGGTCAGCCAGGGCCAGGGACAACAGCGCCACTTCGATGGCCGAGCCGAGCTGGCTGGCGTACATGGTCAGGAACACGTTAGGCAAGTAACCCAGCACCATCAGGGTGTTCACCACCCCGCCGAGCAGGAACGCCGACCAGGCAATGATGAAATAGCGCGCCATGCGCTGGCCGCAATACCAGGCCTTGATGGCGGCGACGAAGATGGTCACGGTGAACACCAGCGCCAGGCCGGTGGCCAAACGCAGGGCCACGGCGTAGCTGGTCAGCAGTGCCAGCGCCATCACCACGGCGCCGCAGGCGGCCAGCCCAAGCAGTATCCGGTTGAGCCAACGGCTGTGTTGCGCAGTGTGCAAGAAGCTGCGCGCGAACAGGCTGCCGAACAACGCCGCCGCGCCGATCAGGAACGGCACCGCCGCGTTCGCCCACCACGGGTTATTCGGCCAGAAGTACTCCACGGCCACGCCATTGACCGACAGCTGATACAGGCCGAACGAGGCGATATAGAGGATGTAGTAGAGGTAACTGGTGTCGCGCACGCTCAGGTAAATGAACAGGTTGTAGATCAGCATCCCCAGCAATACGCCGTAGATGGCGCCCAGCACATACAGGCGCAGCGGTTGTTCTTCGAGGTACGCGGTGCCGGCCCAGAGCGTCAGCGGGGCCTGGATCGAACCCTGGCTTTGCAGGCGCAGGTAAACGGTTTCCTGCTGGTCGGGCACGAAATTGAGCTTGAACAGGTAGTTGCTCTGGCGCACTTCGCGGCTGGAGAACGGCAATGCGCTGCCGGTGCGCGTGGTCAGCCGGTAATTGCCGGTGCTGTCGCGCTGGTACATATCAAGATGATTGAGCGGCGGGTAGGCCAGCTCCAAAAACCAGGTGCGCGGGGAACGGGGGTCTTTGGCCACGTAATGCAGGTCGACCTTGAGCCAGAACACCGAGCGCGAATAACCGGCATTAAGGGTGGCCTTGTCGTGGGTCTTGAAACGGGCAGCGTAAGCGGGGGAACTGACGTCGGCGATGGTCAATGCATCGGTGGGGTCTTCAAGCACTTGCATCAGCCGGCCAAGCGGCAGGCTTCGAGTGCTCTGATCAAACTCGACGGCGCTGGCGAGCATGGGAAGCCCGCACAATATTAAGATCAGCAAATAGCGCATAGAGCCCCAGCGTGGCCTGTCCGGTTATGTCAAAAGCCCCCCATTCCTTTTGAGATGACGTATTCCGGCGATACAGTAAGTTGTTTGGATCCACTCTAGCATAGCCGGTAAAGGCCATTGGACACCATTGAAATAATTTTCCTGAAGGCTCTAGCACAAGGCTTTCAGCGCCTTTAACGCGCATCACCCGATGATAGCCAACCGCCACGCCGGTCCACAAACAATGACGAAATTCAACAGTCGCCGGAAGGCCACGCAAAAAGCGTTTGGTGGTAAGCTCGCGCACCATGAATATCTACAGCTCTCGCCCTGTTGTCCTCTGTCTCTCCGGCCATGATCCCAGTGGTGGCGCCGGCTTGCAGGCAGATATCGAAGCCCTGCTCGCCCACGGTTGTCATGCGGCCCCGGCCGTCACCGCCCTGACCGTGCAGAACACCGTCAATGTCAGCGATTTCCGCGTGCTCGACCGCGAGTGGGTGCTGGCTCAAGCCAACGCCGTGCTCTGCGATTCCGAAGTCGCGGCGGTCAAGCTGGGCATGCTCGGCTCCACCGCAATGGTCGACACCGTGGTCGAGTTGCTGCAGGCGCACCCGCACCTGCCGGTGATCTGCGACCCGGTGTTACGCGCCGGCGGCGGTGGCAGCCTGGGCAAGGACGAAGTCGGCTACGCGATGCGCGAGCGGCTGCTGCCGTTGTCGCTGATTGCCACGCCCAACCTGCCGGAAGCACGCATCCTCGCCGAATTGCCGGAAGGCACGGCAGACGAATGCGCCGAAAAGCTGCTGCCGTTTATCAAGCACCTGCTGATTACCGGCGGCCATGGCGATGAGCGTGAAGTGCATAACCGCCTGTACAGCCGCGACGGTACGCAGCAGACCTTTACCTGCCAGCGCCTGCCCGGCAGTTATCACGGTTCGGGCTGCACGCTGGCAAGTGCGCTGGCCGGTCGAATCGCTCAGGGCGAAGGGCTGGTCAGCGCCGTGCAATCGGCGCTCAATTACACTTGGCGCACCCTGCGTGACGCCGAACAACTCGGCCAGGGCCAGTTTGTGCCGCGCCGTTTGCCGCTGGATTTCTGCTCGTAATTGTCTGCTGTTAACAGCAAGGGGCTTGCCCGATGAAACTACGTGGCCTTTACGCCATTACCGACAGCCAGCTGTTGGCCGGCAAATTCCTCGCCTACGTCGAAGCGGCGTTGGACGGCGGCGTGACCCTGCTGCAATACCGTGACAAAAGCAGCGATGAAGCCCGGCGCCTGCGTGAAGCCGAAAAATTGCGCGAGCTGTGCTCACGCTACAAGACTCAGTTGATCATCAACGATGACGCCGAGTTAGCCGCGCGCCTGGGCGTTGGCGTGCACCTGGGTCAGACCGACGGCCCGCTCACGCCCGCCCGTGCATTGCTCGGTTCCAAAGCAATCATTGGCGCCACTTGCCACAGCCAGATCGAACTGGCCGAACAGGCCGCCAGGGAAGGTGCCAGTTATGTCGCCTTTGGCCGCTTCTTCAATTCCAACACCAAGCCCGGCGCGCCGGCCGCCACCGTCGACATGCTGGCCGAGGCCCGCACGCGGTTGCAGTTGCCGATCTGCGTGATCGGCGGCGTCACCCTGGAGAACGCCGAACCGCTGGTGGCCCACGGTGCCAACTTGCTCGCCGTGGTGCAAGGCCTGTTCGGTGCCGACAGCACCCGCGAAGTCACGCGCCGCGCCCGCGCCTTTAACGAACTCCTCAAGTCTTGAATTCAGAGAGCCCCATCATGTCCCGTTCCGAAACGCTGTTTGCCAATGCCCAGAAACACATCCCCGGCGGTGTGAACTCCCCCGTGCGTGCGTTCAAAAGCGTGGGCGGCACGCCGTTATTCTTCAAGCATGCCGAAGGCGCCTACGTTACCGACGAAGATGACAAGCGCTACGTGGATTACGTCGGTTCCTGGGGCCCGATGATCCTCGGCCACAGCCACCCGGACGTGCTGGATGCCGTGCGTCAGCAGTTGCAACACGGCCTGTCCTACGGCGCGCCGACCGCGATGGAAACCGAGATGGCTGACCTGGTCTGCTCGATCGTGCCGTCGATGGAAATGGTGCGCATGGTCAGCTCCGGCACCGAAGCCACCATGAGCGCGATTCGCCTGGCGCGTGGTTTCACCGGTCGCGACAGCATCATCAAGTTCGAAGGCTGCTACCACGGCCACTCCGACAGCCTGCTGGTGAAAGCCGGCTCCGGTCTGCTGACCCAAGGCGTGCCAAGCTCGGCCGGCGTTCCGGCCGACTTTGCCAAACACACCCTGACCCTGCCGTTCAACGACATTGCCGCCGTCGAGCAGATGCTCAATGAAGTGGGCCAGGACGTCGCGTGCATCATCGTCGAGCCCGTGGCCGGCAACATGAACTGCGTGCCTCCGGCGCCGGGCTTCCTCGAAGGCCTGCGCGAGCAATGCGACAAACACGGCGTGGTGCTGATTTTTGATGAAGTGATGACCGGTTTCCGCGTTGCGCTCGGCGGCGCCCAGGCGCACTACGGCGTTACGCCGGACCTGAGCACCTTCGGCAAGATCATCGGCGGCGGCATGCCAGTGGGCTGCTTTGGCGGCAAGCGGGAAATCATGCACCACATCGCGCCGCTGGGCCCGGTGTACCAGGCAGGTACGTTGTCGGGTAACCCGCTGGCCATGGCCGCCGGCCTGACCACCCTGCGCCTGATCAGCCGCCCGGGGTTCCACGCCGAGCTGACCGACTACACCACTCGCCTGCTCGATGGCCTGCAACAGCGTGCCGATGCAGCCGGGATTCCGTTTGTCACCACCCAGGCGGGCGGCATGTTCGGCCTGTACTTCAGCGCTGCCGACGACATCGTTACCTTTGATGACGTGATGGGCAGCGATGCCGACCTGTTCAAGCGCTTCTTCCACTTGATGCTGGAAGGCGGCGTGTACCTGGCACCGAGCGCGTTCGAAGCCGGTTTCACCTCGATCGCCCACGGCGACGCCGAGTTGAAACTGACCCTGGATGCTGCCGAGCGCGCCTTCGCGGCACTGAAATAAGGGGCAATGATTCTGGCGTCGCCCTCGGCGGCGTCGGAATTTGCTGGTTTGCTTACAGAGATTTCCTGTATTTCTCGAGAAATGACCTGCAATCCGGCAGATAACTTGCCCACGCAGCAGAAAAACGAGTAAAGACTTTGTAAGCAGGTGCCTGCTTATTTCATAATGCGCGCTTATTGGACTCCCCGAGGGTCCACGCGCCCCGTCAGAGGTAAGTCGATTCCCATGAAACGCACCGGCCGCACCCTGGTTCTGGGCTGCCTGTTGCTCCTTCAGCCGCTGCTGGCACATGCACAAGCAGGCGGCAACTCGTTGTTAATCCCAGCGATGGGTCGTTGCACCCTCAATACCCAGCCAGACAGCCAGGCCGAAGCCCTGAGCGCGTGCCAGAAACAGGCTGACGATGGGGATGCGCAGGCGCAATACGAGTTGGGTGAGTACTTCCACGACAGCAAAAACCCCGCCCGCGACCTCAACAAAGCCTTGAGCTATTTCGAAAAAGCCTCGTTGCAGGGCCACGCGCAGGCGCAATTCCAGTTGGGTAACATGTTCTTCAAAGGCGAAGGCGTGCCGGCCAACAACGTGCAGGCGTACATCGTGCTGAAGATGGCGGCGGTCAACGGCGCCGAAGACGCGCTGGACACGGCCGACGAAGTGGCCGAGCACATGCAGCGTGATGAGCTGGAAGTAGCGACGCAGGTGCTGGGGCAGATTTTCCGCAATTACCTGCAGGAATTGCAGAGTGCTGACGGGCGTTCGCCGTTTTCACCCCTGCCCTGATCCGCTCTTTGTGGCGAGGGAGCTTGCTCCCGCTGGGGCGCGAAGCGGTCCTAATGCAATTTGGCCGCCTGTCAGAAAAATATCAGTGAATGGTTTTGGGGCCGCTGCGCAGCCCAGCGGGAGCAAGCTCCCTCGCCACAAAAACCCTACTTCTCAGGCATTGGCATCGGAAACGGCATCACATTGCTGGTGCCACGGGCCTCGCTGATCTTCGGCGTGCCCATGCGCTCCACTTCGTCGATGCGCACAATCGAATGCATCGGCACAAAACTGCGCACCACGCCTTCAAACTGCGCCTTGAGTTTTTCCTCGCCCGGGTCCACGACCAGCTGCGTGCGCTCGCCAAAGACGAACTCTTCCACTTCCAGGAAGCCCCACAGATCACTTTGATAGATCTGCTTGGCGTACATTTCGAACACCTGGCCCTGGTTAAGGAAAATCACCTTATAGATTGGAGCTTCACGTTTGGTCATGGTGGGCGGATAACACATCGGGGATATAAAAGAGGGCGCGAACTATAGCATGGCACCCGATGCACAACGCTAGGAACCAATGGGCATGCCCCCTATAATGCGCGGTTCTTTACCACCAGTTGACGATTCCCATGGCCAAGAAGCTTTACATCGAAACCCACGGTTGCCAGATGAACGAGTACGACAGCTCGCGCATGGTCGACTTGCTGGGCGAACATCAGGCCCTGGAAGTTACCGCCCGCGCCGAAGATGCCGACGTGATCCTGCTCAATACCTGCTCGATCCGCGAGCGGGCCCAGGACCGTGTGTACTCCCAGCTGGGCCGCTGGCGTGAACTGAAACTGGCCAACCCGGACATGGTGATCGCCGTCGGCGGTTGCGTGGCCAGCCAGGAAGGCGCCGCGATCCGCGACCGCGCGCCCTATGTCGACGTGGTCTTCGGCCCGCAAACTCTGCACCGCCTGCCGGAAATGATCGACGCCGCGCGCCTTACCAAATTGCCGCAAGTGGACGTCTCGTTCCCGGAAATCGAAAAATTCGACCACTTGCCCGAGCCGCGCATCGACGGGCCGAGCGCCTATGTGTCGGTGATGGAAGGTTGCAGCAAGTACTGCACCTTCTGCGTCGTGCCTTACACCCGTGGTGAAGAAGTCAGCCGGCCGTTTGATGACGTGATGGCGGAAATTATTCATTTGGCTGAAAACGGCGTGCGCGAAGTGACCTTGCTGGGCCAGAACGTCAACGGCTATCGCGGCCAGACCGAAGACGGCCGCCTGGCCGACCTGGCAGAGCTGATCCGCGTCGTGGCGGCGGTGGACGGTATAGAGCGCATTCGCTACACCACGTCGCACCCGCTGGAGTTTTCCGACAGCCTGATCCAGGCCCACGCCGATGTGCCGGAGCTGGTCAAACACCTGCACTTGCCGGTGCAATCGGGCTCAGACCGCATTCTGTCGGCGATGAAGCGCAACCACACGGCCCTGGAATACAAATCCAAACTGCGCAAATTGCGCGCGGCGGTGCCGGGTATCTGCATCAGCTCGGACTTTATCGTCGGCTTCCCTGGCGAGACCGAGAAAGATTTCGAGCAGACCATGAAGCTGATCGAAGACGTCGGCTTCGACTTCTCCTACTCCTTCGTCTATAGCCAACGCCCGGGCACGCCGGCTGCCGATTTGGCGGACGAGACCCCGGAAGCGCTGAAAAAAGAACGGCTGAACGCGCTGCAGCACCGCCTGAATCAGCAAGGGTTCGAGATCAGCCGACAGATGGTCGGCTCGATCCAGCGGATTCTGGTCACCGATTATTCGAAAAAAGACCCGGGCGAGCTGCAAGGCCGCACCGAGAACAACCGCATCGTCAACTTCCGCTGCGACACGCCCACACTGATCGGGCAGTTTGCCGACGTGCACATCGATGCGGCCCAGCCCCATTCGTTGCGCGGCTCACTGATCCAGTAACCAGCATGCCGGGCTGGTGGAGTTCAAAATGTGGGAGCGGGCTTGCTCGCGAATGCGGTGTATCAGACGACACATCGGATACTGATAGACCGCATTCGCGAGCAAGCCCGCTCCCACATGGGAACCGAGCCACGCTCAGGATATTTAAGTGCTTTCGCACACAGGCGGCTGGCGTTATCCTCTCTTTCACCTCAACTGCCAAAGGGCGGCTAAAAGCGACCTTGAACGCACCCATCGTAGAACCCCATCGTTTTCTCCTCGAGCCCTTTGAGGCTCGCCGTTTCGCCAACCTGTGCGGACAGTTCGACGAGCACCTGCGCTTGATCGAACAACGCCTGGGCATCGAGATCCGCAACCGCGGCAATCAGTTCGAGCTCATCGGTGAAGCCCAAGACACTAAATCGGCAGAAAACCTGCTGCGCCGTCTCTACCGCGAAACCAAGGGTAGCGAGCTTTCGCCAGAAACCGTGCACCTGTATTTGCAGGAGTCGGCTGTGGAAGACTTGGCCAACAACCCTGTCGCCGAAGCCAGCGTGGCCCTGCGTACCAAAAAAGGCATGATTCGCCCAAAGGGCTTGAATCAGCAGAAGTACGTCAAGGCAATCCTGGGTAACGATATCAATTTCGGCATCGGCCCAGCCGGTACCGGCAAGACCTACCTGGCCGTGGCCTGCGCAGTGGACGCCCTTGAGCGCGAGCAAGTGCGGCGCATCCTGCTGGTGCGCCCGGCGGTTGAAGCGGGCGAAAAACTCGGCTTCCTGCCCGGCGACCTCGCCCAGAAGATCGACCCGTACCTGCGTCCGCTCTACGACGCGCTTTACGAGATGCTTGGCTTTGAATACGTGGCCAAGCTGATTGAGCGTCAGGTGATCGAAATCGCCCCGCTGGCCTATATGCGCGGCCGCACCTTGAGCAACAGCTTCATCATCCTCGACGAAAGCCAGAACACCACCGTCGAGCAGATGAAGATGTTCCTGACCCGCATCGGGTTTGGCTCCACGGCCATTATCACCGGCGACATTACCCAGGTTGACCTGCCCAAGGGCACCAAGTCGGGCTTGAGCCATGTGATTGAAGTGCTCAAGGACGTGCCGGGCATCAGTTTCACGCACTTCTCGCCCAAGGACGTGGTTCGCCATCCGCTGGTACAGCGCATCGTCGAAGCCTATGAGCGCTTCGAACACCGTGACGACGGCTTGTCCAAGGACGCCCGCCACAATGCTTGAGCTAGACCTGCAGCTGGCCACCGAAGCGCCCGCCCCGAGTGAAGAACAGTTCCGTCAATGGTGCGCCCTGGCCTTGCGCCAGCGCACCGCCGACTCGGAATTGACCATTCGCCTGGTCGACGAGCCCGAAGGCCGTGAACTGAATCACACCTGGCGCCAAAAGGACTACGCGACCAACGTGCTGTCCTTCCCTGCCGACGTACCGGATGAGTTACTGGATATCCCGTTGCTGGGCGACCTGGTGATCTGCGTCCCGGTGGTGGAACGTGAAGCAAAGGAACAAGGCAAGGAACTTGAGGCCCATTGGGCCCATCTAGTCATCCACGGCTGCTTGCATCTCTTGGGTTACGACCATATAGACGATGACGAAGCCGAGGAAATGGAAACACTGGAACAAACGTTGCTTGCTGAATTGGGTCACCCTGACCCTTATGCAGATGACGAAAACTGATCAACACTCAACTGACACAACAAAGGATTTAGAGTAATCGCTATGAGCGAAGACCGATCGAGCAACGGGCAGAAGTCATGGCTGGGTAAACTGACCCAGGCTTTTGCCCACGAGCCGAAAAACCGCCAGGAGCTGCTTGAGCTGCTGCGCGAGGCCCATCAAAACAAGTTGCTGGACAGCGAAGCGCTGGCCATTGTCGAGGGCGCCATCCAGGTGGCTGACCTGCAAGTCCGGGACATCATGGTCCCGCGTTCGCAGATGATCAGCATCAAGGCGACCCAGACCCCACGGGAATTCCTCCCGGCCGTGATCGACTCGGCGCACTCACGCTACCCGGTGATCGGTGAAAGCCATGACGACGTCATGGGTGTCCTGTTGGCCAAGGACCTGTTGCCGCTGATACTCAAAGAGAACGGCGATAACTTCAATATCAAGGATTTGTTGCGCCCGGCCACCTTTGTACCTGAATCCAAGCGCCTGAATGTGCTGCTGCGCGAGTTTCGCGCCAACCACAATCACATGGCCATTGTGATCGACGAATACGGCGGCGTGGCCGGTCTTGTGACCATCGAAGACGTGCTGGAACAGATCGTCGGCGACATCGAAGACGAACACGACGTTGAAGAAGACAGCTACATCAAGCCACTGCCAAGCGGTGACTTCCTGGTGAAAGCGCTGACGCCGATCGAGAACTTCAACGAGTTCTTCGACAGCGAATTTTCCGACGACGAGTTCGACACCGTCGGCGGTTTGGTGATGAGTGCATTTGGGCACCTGCCCAAACGTAACGAGACCACCGAGATTGGCGCGTACCGTTTCCGCATCCTGAATGCTGACAGCCGCCGTATTCACTTGATTCGCCTGACACCTATTGCCCGCTAAGGACTGACATGCGCCGTCTCATTGCTCCCGGCTGGCCCGGTAATTTGCTGGCCGTGGTGGCCGGCGCCATAACTACCCTGGCGCTGGCGCCGTTCGATTTGTGGCCGTTTGCGCTGGTGGCGGTCGGGCTGTTCTATATCGGGCTGCGCGAATTGAGCCCACGTCAGGCCCTGGGCCGTGGCTGGTGTTTCGGTTTTGGCCTGTTTGGCGCCGGCACCAGCTGGATCTACTACAGCATTCACCACTTCGGCGGCGCTTCGGTGCTGCTGGCGGGGTTCCTGATGCTGCTATTCACCGCCGCGATTGCGCTGTTCTTCGCCCTGCCCGCCTGGCTATGGGCGCGCTGGCTGCGCCGTAATGAAGCGCCGCTGGCCGATGCCTTGACGTTCGCGGCGTTGTGGGTCGGTCAGGAAGCCTTTCGCGGCTGGTTCCTCACCGGTTTCCCCTGGCTTTACTCCGGTTACAGCCAACTCGACGGCCCACTCACCGGCCTCGCGCCATTGGGCGGGATGTGGCTGATTTCCTTCGCCCTGGCGCTGACGGCTGCGGTGTTGTGCAACCTGCCGCGCCTGCTGGCGAGTAAACGCAACGGCTTTATCGGTGCGGGTCTGGTGCTGTTGGTAGCGCCTTGGGCGATTGGTTTGGCGCTCAAGCATCACGCCTGGACCACGCCGTCCGGCCCGCCACTGACCGTCGCCGCGATTCAGGGCAACGTCGAACAGAGCATGAAGTGGGACCCGGAACAGCTCAACGCGCAGCTCGCGCTGTACCGCGACATGAGTTTCAGCTCCAAGCGTGTCGACCTGCTGGTGTGGCCGGAAACGGCCGTGCCGGTGCTCAAGGAGTCCGTTGAGGGCTACCTGGGCATGATGAGCAAGTTTGCCGCCGACCGGCACACCGCGCTGATCACCGGCGTGCCGATCCGTCAGGAAGTGCATCACCAGAAGCGCTTTTTCAACGGCATTACGGTGCTGGGCGAAGGTGAAGGCACTTACCTCAAGCAAAAACTGGTGCCATTTGGCGAATACGTGCCGCTGCAAGACATGCTGCGCGGCGTGATCGCCTTCTTCGACCTGCCAATGTCGGACTTCGCCCGTGGCCCTGCCGACCAGGCAATGCTGCAGGCCAAGGGCTATCAAATTGCGCCGTTCATTTGCTATGAAGTGGTGTACCCGGAATTCGCTGCAGGCCTGTCGGCCCAGAGCGATTTGCTGCTGACGATCAGTAACGACACCTGGTTCGGCCGCTCGATCGGCCCACTGCAACACCTGCAAATGGCGCAGATGCGCGCGCTGGAGGCCGGCCGCTGGATGATCCGCGCCACCAACAATGGCGTGACTGGGCTGATCAACCCCTTTGGGCAGATTACTGAGCAGATTCCGCAATTTGAACGCGGGATTCTCTACGGTGAGGTGGTGCCGATGCACAACCTGACGCCGTATCTGGAATGGCGTTCGTGGCCGTTGATCATTGTTTGCCTGATGTTGTTTGGCTGGGCGCTGCTGGCGGGCCGCATGGCCAAAACCGTCTAACCGCCAATCGCAAAACCCATGTGGGAGCTGGCTTGCCTGCGATGCAGGCACCTCGGTGTATCAGTTGAACCGAGGTGATGCTATCGCAGGCGAGCCAGCTCCCACATTTGATTTGCTGTGTTACCTGTAAAACAGCCGATACCCCACCTGCCCCACCGCCTCGTTGATCAACTGCCCACTGCGCCACACCGAGACAAACTCTGGCATCCAGCCGCCCAGCGGCCGGCCATTGTCTACGCCCAAAAAGCCCACCGGCGCCGGCACCACGGTAAAACCGGCCTGTTCAAAACTCCACACCGCACGCGGCATATGCCAGGCCTGGGTCACCACCACCACGCGCTTGATCCCTTGCGGCAACAACATCTCTGCGCTCATCTGCGCGTTTTCCCAAGTGGTACGGCTGCGCTCTTCCTTCCAGCGCACCGTTACGCCGAAATCATCCAGCATCGACACGGCCATCAGTTGCGCCTCACTCGGTGGCGTACCGTAGTGCAAGCCGCCGCTGGTCAATACTGGCAACCCGGACGCCTTGGCCAATCGCGCGGCATAGCGCTGGCGCTCCAGCCCAACGCCGGTGGGTTGGTCAGCCCCCCACGCCGGGTCACCGCGTTCGCGCCCTGAGCCCAACACCACAATCGCATCGGCTCGTTGCGCCAGCCTGGCCCATTCTTCACGGGCCAATGGAGGCTCGGTTTCCAGCGCATACGCGCCCCACTGCACCGCCACTGGCAGGCTGATCAACCACATGCCGCCCAACCCCACGGCAAAGCAAAGCTTGGCCACGCGAGGGCGGCTTTTACGCAACCACCAGGCAAGGGCGAGCAGCAGCAAGAAAATGCCGGGCGGCAAGAGCAATTGTTTAATGAAATAACGAAAAGGCATCGGGCATCTCCATAGATGCCCGAAGCCTAGATGCAACAGGGTTTTGCGACAATCTTTACAGGCGCCTTTTCAAGAACGCGAACGGATGACGCTGTGTGTCACTTGCACCGTACGACCCGACGTTTTTCGGGGCCGCGACCGGCAACCACGTCCTTCAGCCAGATAACCTCTGCCGAACGCGAAGGCCCCTGGGCGGGCGGGGAGGCCTGCCCTTGAGAGGCGCGGTGGTGATTCAACTCCAGGTAGCGCTGGATCAATTCAAGTTCTGCCTGGCTCAAGCCTCGCAACTCCAGCTCCACAGGCCGCTCATCTCGCAAGTGGTCTGCGGTGTTTACTGCGTCCAATGCACGACCCAAACGGTCGATCAGTCCTTCGTACAATTGTGGTTTCGTTAAAGTTCGCTGCGATTCAACCATCCCCTCACCTCATTGAAGATAAGACTCACTCCCCACTAAACAGCGTAGCCCCCATGGCTGCGCGCGCCTGGCGCCGCGACAGACGGCCCTGCCTGCGTAATCAGGGTTTCCCTCGATAGAGTGGGGTCATGTATGCTACGGCGCTTCCTGTAACTCCACTTCCCGCAGGGTTTGGGCACGGACGCGCCGCTTTTTGGTGTCGATGGACCTGAACGTTGCACCGAAGAGGATTAGGCCACCCCTATTCAGTTCAAAAGTAGCCATGCACGAACAATATCAGCCCCGTGAAATAGAAAATGCCGCTCAGTCGTTCTGGGACGAGCAAAAGTCCTTTGAAGTCAGTGAACAGCCAGGCAAGGAGACTTTCTATTGCCTGTCGATGTTCCCTTACCCCAGCGGCAAGCTACACATGGGGCACGTGCGTAACTACACCATCGGCGACGTGATTTCCCGCTACCAGCGCATGCTCGGCAAAAATGTCCTGCAACCTATGGGTTGGGACGCCTTCGGCATGCCGGCGGAAAACGCCGCGATGAAAAACAACGTGGCCCCCGCCAAGTGGACCTACGAAAACATCGCCTACATGAAGACCCAGCTGCGCAGCCTGGGCCTGGCGGTGGACTGGTCCCGCGAGGTGACCACCTGCAAGCCGGATTACTACCGCTGGGAACAATGGCTGTTCACTCGCCTGTTCGAAAAAGGCGTGATCTACAAAAAGAGCGGCACCGTGAACTGGGACCCGATCGACCAGACCGTTCTGGCCAACGAGCAGGTCATTGACGGTCGCGGCTGGCGCTCCGGCGCGCTGATTGAAAAGCGCGAAATTCCGATGTACTACTTCAAAATCACGTCCTACGCCGATGAGCTGCTGTCGAGCCTCGACGATCTGCCGGGCTGGCCTGAACAGGTCAAGACCATGCAGCGCAACTGGATCGGCAAATCCAAGGGCATGGAAGTGCAGTTCCCGTACAACGTCGATTCCATCGGCGAAGCGGGCGCACTGAAAGTCTTCACCACCCGTCCAGACACCTTGATGGGCGCGACCTACGTCGCCGTGGCCGCCGAGCACCCGCTGGCCACAAAGGCAGCACAAAACAACCCTGAGCTGCAGGCGTTCATCGCCGAATGCAAAGGCGGCAGCGTGGCCGAAGCCGACGTCGCCACTCAAGAGAAAAAAGGCCTGCCGACCGGTTTGTTCGTCGAGCACCCGCTGACGGGCGAGAAGTTGCCGGTATGGGTCGCCAACTACGTGCTGATGCACTACGGCGATGGCGCAGTCATGGCTGTGCCCGCTCACGACGAGCGCGACTTCGAATTCGCAACCAAATACAGCCTGCCGATCAAATCGGTAGTGCGTACCAGCTCCGGTGACACCAACCCGGCCCCGTGGCAAGACGCCTACGGCGAGCACGGCGAACTGATCAACTCCGGCGAGTTTGATGGCCTGGACTTTGCCGGTGCCTTTGACGCGATCGAAGTCGCACTGATCAAGAAAAACCTCGGTGCTTCGCGCACCCAGTTCCGACTGCGCGACTGGGGCATCAGCCGCCAGCGCTACTGGGGTTGCCCGATCCCGATTATCCACTGCCAAACCTGCGGTGACGTGCCGGTGCCGGAAGACCAGTTGCCGGTCGTCCTGCCGGAAAACGTGGTGCCGGACGGCGCCGGTTCGCCATTGGCGCGCATGCCCGAATTCTACGAGTGCAGTTGCCCGAAATGTGGCGCGCCTGCCAAGCGTGAAACCGACACCATGGACACCTTCGTCGAGTCGTCGTGGTATTACGCCCGCTACGCCTCGCCGCATTACGAGGGTGGCCTGGTAGAGAAGTCCGCGGCTGACCACTGGTTGCCGGTGGATCAGTACATCGGCGGCATTGAACACGCAATTCTTCACCTGCTCTACGCGCGCTTCTTCCACAAGCTGATGCGCGACGAAGGTTTGGTGAGCTCCGACGAGCCGTTCAAGAACCTGCTGACCCAGGGCATGGTCGTCGCCGAGACTTACTATCGCCGTGAAGCCAATGGCGCTTACACCTGGTTCAACCCGGCGGACGTCGAGCTTGAGCGTGACAGCAAAGCCAAGGTCATCAGCGCCAAACTGATCGCCGACGGCCTGCCGGTGGAAATCGGTGGCACCGAGAAGATGGCCAAGTCGAAGAACAACGGCGTCGACCCTCAGTCGATGATCGATCAGTTCGGCGCCGACACCTGCCGCCTGTTCATGATGTTCGCCTCGCCGCCTGACATGAGCGCCGAATGGTCCGACTCCGGCGTTGAAGGCTCGCACCGCTTCCTCAAGCGCGTCTGGCGCCTGGCTCACGCCCATGTCAGCCAGGGTCTGCCGGGCAAACTGGACGTGGCCGGCTTGAACGACGAACAGAAAGCCATTCGCCGCAGCACTCACCTGGCCATTCGCCAGGCGAGCCAGGACGTCGGCCAGAACCACAAATTCAACACCGCCATCGCTCAGGTGATGACGCTGATGAACGTGCTGGAAAAAGCGCCAAACGCCACAGAACAAGACCGCGCGCTGGTACACGAAGGCCTGGAAACAGTCACCTTGCTGCTGGCCCCGATCACGCCGCACATCAGCCACGACCTGTGGAACCGCCTGGGCCACAGCGGCGCCGTCATCGACGCGCGCTGGCCGGTTCAGGATGACAGCGCCCTGGTACAGGACACGCTGCAACTGGTGATTCAGGTCAACGGCAAACTGCGTGGCCAAATCGACATGCCGGCCAGCGCCAGCCGTGAAGACGTTGAAGCCGCTGCACGCGTCAACGAGAACGTGCTGCGTTTTACCGAAGGCCTGACGATCCGCAAAGTGATCGTGGTGCCCGGCAAACTGGTCAACATCGTCGCAAGCTAATCGGATCGGGCGCAGGGCTTGAGCCCTGCGCCGAACTAAACCTTTAGGGCCTCGATAAGGCCGACATGGTTTCAAGGGGAGCAACAAAAATGATCAAACGCAATTTGCTGGTGATGGGCCTTGCTGTGCTGTTGAGCGCCTGCGGCTTCCAGCTGCGCGGCACCGGCACCAATGAGCTGTCCATCAAGGAACTCGACGTCAGCGCCCGCAACGCCTATGGCGAGACCGTGGTGCAGCTGCGCCAGACTCTGGAAAACAGCGGTGTGCGCGTTTACACCGGCGCAACCTACAAACTGGCCCTGGTGGACGAGCAAGAGACCCAGCGTAACCTCAGCTACGCCAGTGCTGGCCGTGCGTCGGACATCGAGCTGAACACGAAGGTGGTCTACGAACTGCGTGGCCGCGACCAGTTGCCATTGATGGGTGACAAGATCGAAGTGCAGAAGGTTGTGAGCCACGACGGTAACAACCTGGTGGGTTCGGACTCGGAAATCATTCAGGTTCGCAAGGAAATGCGTCGTGAGCTGATCCAGCGCTTGATGGTGCGTTTGCAGCAGCTGAACCCGGAAAAACTCGCAGCCCTGCAACAGACCGCCGACAACAAGGCCAAGGCTGACGCCGACGCTCTGAAAGCCGCGCAAGAGTACGAAGACAACACGCCGAAACAATCGCCTGCTGAAGTTCCAGTCGAGTAAGCCAGACGGGGCGCCCCAGGCGCCCCGTTCGACCCGCCTATGAAACTCGCCCCCGCCCAACTCGCCAAACACCTGCAAGGTGGCCTCGCGCCTGTCTATATCGTCAGCGGTGATGATCCGCTGCTGTGCCAGGAAGCCGCAGATGCCATCCGCAACGCCGTGCGCCAGCAGGGCTTTGACGAACGCCAGGTGTTCAGCGCCGACGCCAGTTTCGACTGGGGAACGCTGCTGCAAGCCGGCGCAAGCATGTCGCTGTTCGCCGAGAAACGCCTGCTGGAGCTGCGCCTGCCTTCGGGCAAGCCCGGTGACAAGGGCGCGGCGGCCTTGATGGAATACTGCTCGCGGCCCGCTGAAGACACGGTGTTGCTGATCAGCCTGCCCAAGCTCGACGGCAGCGCGCAGAAAACCAAGTGGGGCAAGGCGCTGGTCGAAGGGCCACACACCCAGTTCATCCAGATATGGCCGGTGGACAGTAACCAGCTGCCACAGTGGATTCGTCAGCGGTTGTCCCAATCGGGGCTGTCGGCGACGCAAGACGCAGTGGAACTGATCGCCGCCCGGGTCGAAGGCAACTTGCTTGCCGCCGCCCAGGAGATCGAAAAGCTCAAGCTGATGGCCGAAGACGGCCAGATCACCGTCGAAACCGTGCAAGGTGCCGTGGCCGACAGTGCGCGTTTTGACGTGTTCGGGCTGGTGGATGCGATTCTCAACGGCGAACCCGCCCACGCCCTGCGCATGCTCGAAGGGTTGCGCGGCGAAGGCGTCGAGCCGCCGGTGATTCTGTGGGCACTGGCCCGTGAGTTGCGGGTACTGGCTAATATTTCCCTGCAATACAGCCAGGGCATCCCACTCGACAAAGCCTTCAGCCAGGCCCGGCCGCCGGTGTGGGACAAACGCAAACCGCTGATGGGCAAAGCCCTGCAACGGCACTCGGCGCAACGCTGGGCGCAGCTTCTGTTGGAGGCGCAGCGTATCGACGCGCAGATCAAGGGCCAGGCCGCTGGCTCGCCGTGGATGAGCTTGAGTCGGTTGTCACTGCTGATGGCTGGCCAGCGCCTGACACTGCCCGCTGAATAACCCCACGTTCAAAACCGCCACAACTCGCATGTGGGAGCTGGCTTGCCTGCGATGCTGGCACCTCGGTGCATCTGGCGCACCGAGGCGATGCTATCGCAGGCAAGCCAGCTCCCACAGTCTTATGCGCGCCCACTTGATTTGGTGAAAGTGCCTACACATCGCCGGGCTTTACAGCCGCACCACTTCGGCAGATGATTTGCACCGCTCCACCCCCACCTACCGAGAGTAACCATCATGAGCAAAAAGCCATCCAGGCATGGCCCTAACAAAGCCAAATCCATCATCGCCCAGCCACTGTTCCGCAGCCGTCAGGAACGCGCCGGCAAGGGCAAAGGCAGCTACCGCCGCGAAGCCTTCCAGTCTAATAGCTGGGAGGCTTCTTACTTTCTGGCTGCCTGAAGGCAAGCGCCCCTCCGGCATGATAAGGTCTGCATCTGATTTGTAATCCCTGGACCTGTGCATGCCCTCTAGTCTTTCCCGTCGTTGGCACCTTCGCCAATTGATCGCTGCCTCCAGCCTCATTCTGCTTGTCGCCTGCGCGGAGAAACCTACCGCCGCCGACGCGCAACCCCTGCCAAAACTGCAGACCGTACCGGCCGTCGCGCCTGCTGTGGTCGCGCCCCTGGCGGTGGACAACCTTGATATCCAACCGACCCAGACCTTTGCCGAATGGCAGGCGGGCTTCCGTGTGGACGCCCTGAAGGCTGGTATTACTGCCGCCGTCTTCGATAACGCCTTTGCCAACGTCACCCCCGACATGGCGGTGATTCGCGCCGACCGCAGCCAGCCGGAGTTTTCCCGCCCAGTGTGGGAATACCTCGACGGCGCCCTGTCGCCGGTGCGCGTGCGTAATGGCCAGGCCCTGCTCGTCAAATATGCCGACATCCTGCAAAGCATCGAGCAACGCTATGGCGTTGATCGCCAGGCGCTGGTCTCGGTGTGGGGCATGGAAAGCAACTTTGGCCAGTTCCAAGGTAATAACTCGGTGATCCGCTCGCTGGCGACCCTGGCCTACGAAGGACGGCGCCCGGCATTCGCCCAAGCGCAACTGCTGGCTGCGCTGCAAATCATCCAGCATGGCGACATCCAGGCCGATCAGATGAAAGGCTCCTGGGCCGGTGCCATGGGCCAGACCCAATTTATCCCGACCACCTACAACACCCACGCCGTCGACTTTGATGGCGACGGTCGCCGTGACATCTGGAACAGCCCGGCCGACGCCCTCGCCTCCACGGCGCACTACCTGCAAAGCTCCGGCTGGCAGAAAGGCCAACCGTGGGGTTTTGAAGTGCAGCAACTGCCGGCGAATTTCGATTACGCCCTGGCCGACGGCGGCACCCGCAAAACCGTTGCCGAGTGGCTGAGGCTGGGGATCCAACTGCCGCCTGGCGCGAGCATGCCGGCGAATGTCGACCAGCTGTCTGCCGCCCTGCTGCTGCCGGCCGGTTACCGTGGCCCGGCGTTCCTGGTGCTGGATAACTTCCGCGCGATTCTCAAGTACAACAATTCGTCGTCCTACGCACTGGCCGTTGGCCTGCTGTCTGAACGGTTTGGCGGGGGTGGGGTAATCCGTGGCAATTGGCCAAAGGATGAACTGCCGCTGAGTCGTTCGCAGCGCATGGACCTGCAAACAGCGCTCACTGCCAAGGGCTATGACGCGGGTAACCCGGATGGGATTATCGGAGCGAATACGCGTAAGGCGATTCGTGCGGCGCAGCAATCGCTGGGCTGGCCGGCGGATGGGTATCCGACGGTTAAGCTGCTGGAGTCGTTGCAGAATCGATAGATCCGCTTATGGCGGCTACCGCCTTCGCGAGCAAGCCCGCTCTCACATTTGATCGCATTCCAAAGGATGTACTCGGTTAAATGTGGGAGCGGGCTTGCTCGCGAAGGCGGCTTCACAGGCAACATCTATTTAAAGACTACATCCTGCTCCAACACCACCCGCTGCTCCCCCGCATCCAGCCGCACCAGCGCGCCCATCGGCAACGTGAGGTTCGGGTCACAATGCCCACTGCGCCAGCCGGACAACACCGGAATGCGCAACGGTTCAAAGGTTTGTTTGAACAGCCGCTCCAGCGCGACCTGATCCACCCCCGCAACATCCCCCACCAGCACGCCCGCCACCTGGGCCAACTTGCCCGCCAGGCGCAGGTGAGTCAGCAAGCGGTCAATGCGGTAGATTGGCTCGTTGACGTCTTCGATCAACAGGATGATGCCTTCAGCGTCAATCTCATACGCCGTGCCCATCACTGCGGCAATCATTGAGAGATTGCCCCCCAACAAACGCCCACAGGCGATGCCAGGCTCGATGGTGGTCAACGGGTAGGCCACCGGGTGCGCCAACACGCTACCGGCGACGAGGTCACCGCGCAGCATGCTTAACAGCGAGGACTCGGTGGGCGGCTGTTTGTCGCCAAGCAGGTCGGCGTTGAGCATCGGCCCATGGAAGGTTACGAAACCGGCATAACGACTGATCGCCAGGTGCAGCGCGGTGATGTCGCTATAACCCACGAGGGGCTTGGGATTGGCGCGCAACAGGTCGAAGTCCAGACGATCAAGCAAGCGTGGCGTGCCGTAGCCGCCGCGCAGGCAAAAGATGGCGTCGATTTCAGGGTCGGCGAAGGCGGCATGGAGATCACGCAGGCGCACGTCATCGCTGCCGGCAAGGTAGCCGTCGCGCTCGTAGACGCCGGGGAAGATTCGCAATTCGTAGCCACGGGCGCGCATCCATTGCCCGGCTTTTTCAACGTCCAGCGCGGCAGGGCCGGCGGGGGCGATGAGGCCGATGGTGCCTTCAGCACGAAGGGCAGGCACGGCTGCTGCAAATTGAGTCGTCATCCATGTTCTCCCTATCTGTAACACAGAACCAAATGTGGGAGGGGGCTTGCTCCCGATTGCGGTGGGTCAGCCTGCACTTCTAGTGACTGACACACCGCCATCGGGAGCAAGCCCCCTCCCACACCAGCCTGCTTCCACACTTGGGCAGCGGCGTATTTACGAAACCAGGCTAGCCTTGACCAGCTTGGCCTGCTCGTCGGCGTGGTAGGAGGAACGTACCAGCGGGCCGGAGGCCACGTTCTTGAAGCCCATTTTGTAACCTTCCTCGGCGAACCAGGCGAACACGTCCGGGTGCACAAAACGCTGCACCGGCAAGTGGCTGCGGGACGGTTGCAGGTACTGGCCAAGGGTCAGCATGTCGATGTCGTGTTCGCGCATGCGCTGCATGACTTCGATGACTTCTTCGTCGGTCTCGCCCAAGCCCAGCATCAAGCCGGATTTGGTCGGAATGTGCGGCATCATCTGCTTGAATTTCTGCAGCAGGGTCAGCGACCACTGGTAGTCCGAACCCGGACGCGCAGCCTTGTACAGGCGCGGCACGGTTTCCAGATTGTGGTTGAACACATCCGGCGGCTCGGCAGCGGTGATTTCCAGCGCCACGTCCATACGGCCACGGTAGTCCGGCACGAGGGTTTCAAGCATCACGTTAGGCGACAGCTTGCGGATCTCGCGGATGCAGTCGGCAAAGTGCTGGGCACCGCCGTCGCGCAGGTCGTCGCGGTCAACCGAGGTGATCACCACGTATTTGAGTTTCAGGTCGGCGATGGCGATGGCCAGGCTTTCCGGCTCGTTGACGTCCAATGGCTTCGGTCGGCCGTGGCCAACGTCGCAGAACGGGCAACGACGGGTGCAGATGTCACCCATGATCATGAAGGTGGCGGTGCCACCGGAGAAGCACTCGCCCAGGTTCGGGCAGGAGGCTTCTTCGCACACACTGTGCAGCTTGTGTTTGCGCAGCAGGGCCTTGATACGGTCGACTTCCGGCGAGACCGGGATGCGCACGCGTATCCAGTCAGGCTTTTTCGGCAATTCGGTGGTCGGAATGATCTTCACCGGGATGCGTGCAACCTTCTCGGCGCCGCGCAGCTTGACGCCGGCTTCCACCTTGGCACGCGGGGCCGGGGCCGGACGCTCGGTGACATCCAGCGTCGGGATCATGGTTTGCACTGCATCAGTAGTCATAATCAGTCGATTCCGCCCGTGAGGGTCGTCTGCTCAGCATAGTCGAGGTGTTTGACGAGCTGCGCACGCAGCCGGGCACTTACCTCGGCAAATTTAATCGGTGTGGCGTGGTCGCTCAGTTGGGTCATTGCCAACCCCGCATAACCGCACGGGTTGATCCGCCGAAACGGCGCCAGGTCCATGTCCACGTTCAGGGCCAGGCCATGAAAGGAACAGCCGTGGCGAATGCGCAACCCCAGGGAGGCGATTTTCGCGCCGTCCACGTATACACCGGGTGCATCGGGCTTGGCCGCGGCGGTAACACCGTAACTGGCCAACAGCTCGATCAGGCAAGCCTCCATGCGGCTGACCAGGTCGCGCACGCCGAAACCCAGCTTGCGCACGTCCAGCAGCAAATACGCCACCAGTTGACCTGGGCCATGGTAAGTCACTTGGCCACCTCGGTCGACCTGCACCACCGGAATATCCCCCGGCAGCAACAGATGCTCGGCCTTGCCTGCCTGGCCCTGGGTGAACACCGGCGGGTGTTCCACCAGCCAGATCTCATCAGGGGCCGAAGTGCCGCGCTCGTTGGTGAAGCGCTGCATGGCGTGCCAGACGGGCTCGTAGGCCATGTGGCCGAGCTCGCGAAAGCCCAGAACCTGAGACATCACAGCACCATGTGCACGAAGCCGGTGGCCCGCAGTTCGCTGTTGATGTCGTAGAGCTGGTCTTGACCGATCGCAACGATGTGCAACTGGATGGTGGTGTATTTGCCGGTGGCGCTGGAGCGCTCATCCACGCGGTTATCGTTGATCGTCGCGTGTTTACGCACGATCTCGATGATCGCATCCTTACGACCTACGCCGGTGTCGCTGATCACCTTGATGGGATAATCGGTCACCGGGAATTCGATTTTTGGCGCCTTTACTTCTTTATCGGTCATGGCGTAACGGCCTCGTAAGCGTAAGCCTTGGCGACGACAAAGCCCCGCGTCGGATCAACGCGGGGCTTTGCAGGTGCACAGTGTCAGTTGAACAAGCCGTAGAAGAATAGACGGATGCTATCCCACACGCGGCGGAAGATACCACCTTCATCGACGGCGTCCAGCGCGATCAGGTCGGCGCTGTGCACCACCTTGTCGTCCAGTTTGACTTCGACTTTACCGATCACATCACCCTTGGCGATTGGAGCAACCAATTGCGGGTTCATGGTCATGCTGGCAGCGAGCTTTTTCAGCTGGCCTTTAGGCATGGTCAGGGTCAGGTCATCCGCCAGGCCGGCTTTGACCTGGGAGGTAGCGCCCTTCCAAACCGGTGCAGTCGCCAGCTCCGTGCCCTTCTGATAGAAGGTCTGGGTTTCGAAGAAGCGGAAACCATAGGTCAGCAGCTTTTGCGTCTCGGCCGCACGGGCCTGCTCGCTGTTGGTACCGAACACAACGGCAATCAAACGCTGACCATCACGTACAGCAGACGACACCATGCAGTAGCCGGCCTCTTCGGTGTGGCCGGTTTTCAGACCGTCGACGGTCTTGTCGCGCCACAGCAGGAGGTTGCGGTTAGGCTGCTTGATGTTGTTCCAGAAGAATTCCTTCTGGGAGTAGATCGCGTAGTGCACCGGGTCAACGCGAATGATCGCGCGGGCCAGGATCGCCATGTCGTGAGCCGACGAATAGTGCTCAGGGTTCGGCAGACCAGTCGGGTTCATGAAGTGGCTGTTGGTCATGCCCAGGTCGGCCACGGTTTTGTTCATCATGTCGGCGAACGCGTCTTCGCTGCCGGCGATGTGCTCGGACAGGGCCACGCTGGCGTCGTTACCCGACTGGATGATGATGCCGTGCAACAGGTCACTCACCGTCACCTGCGAACCGACCTTGATGAACATCCGCGAACCGCCGGTGCGCCAGGCGTTTTCGCTGACGGTTACCGGATCGTTTTCGCCGATCTGGCCGCGACGGATTTCCAGGGTCGCGATGTACGCCGTCATCAGCTTGGTCAAGCTGGCGGGAGGCAGGCGCTGGTCACCATTGTTCTCGACCAGCACGTTGCCGCTGGCGGCATCCATGAGAACCCAGGCCTTGGCGGCCAGTTGCGGGGAAGCCGGCACCATTTCAACCGCCCAGGCGGCCGGGGTGATGATCAGCGAAAGAAGCAGGCACGTGCGTTTGGCTAAGGTGGTGATGTTCATCCGTCTCTCGAAATTACTTATGGAAACTTGCCCTCGCGGGCAAAACTTATTCAGACAGACCGTTGCCAGACTGTCGCGTGTTCGGTTGCCCGCTCACCCCTTGCCCCTGGGTTTTATTGTTCAACGAGCCAACAACCAAAGCCCAAGCCCGCACGCGAGCCTGAACCATCAATCCCTTTCTTATTCGGCGGTGACCACGCTGGGTTGCCCCAGGTTGGCCGAACGCACGCTGTTCTGTACTTGCGCCACTTCACCGGGCGAACCGATCGGGCCCATGCGCACGCGGTGCAGCGTTTGCTGGTTACGCACGATGGAGCTGATAAAAACCGGCGCCTTGACCATGCCGCTGAGTTTGGACCTTAACAGTTCTGCCGCATCCGGGTTGGCGAAAGCGCCCACTTGCAGGTATTGCCCGCCCACGGTGGAGGCGCCAGGCGCTGCACGCGGCACCACGACGGTGTCGGGAGCGTGCTGCGCCGGTGGCGGTGTCCATTGTTCGATTTTGCCGGCCGACGCGTTCACTTGCGGCTGCTGGGTTTGCGGCTCGTTGAGCATCAACGGCGCAGGTTTGCCACGCTGGGCCCAGTACTGCGCCGGGTCGATGCCTTCCACTTTCACGCGGGCGGTACCGATCTCGGCGTAACCGAGTTTCTTCGCGGCGGCGTAGGACAAGTCGATTATGCGGTCCGAATAGAACGGCCCACGGTCGTTGACCCGCAGAATAACGGTGCGGTTGTTGTCCAGGTTGGTCACACGAACATAGCTGGGCAGCGGCAAGGTCTTGTGCGCGGCACTCATGCCATACAGGTCATACACTTCGCCGTTGGCGGTGTTCTGGCCATGAAACTTGGTGCCGTACCAGGACGCTGTGCCTGATTGCACGTAGGTCTTGGAATCCTGCAGCGGGAAGTAGTTTTTGCCCAGCACGGTATACGGGTTGGCCTTGTATGGGCCGGAGTGCAGGGTTGGCGTGGCGTCCGGGATTTTCGAGACGTCGACGTCCCACCACGGCGCGCCGTCTTTGTGCGCGCGGTTGATGTCCAGGCCCGGCTGGGAACGAACCACCGCGCCGCCGGGCTTCTTCGCCGGAGCGCGGCTGGTAGTCGTGGTGGTGGATGAGCAACTGACAACCAGCAAGGACAACGCGGCGAACGCCACCAGCTTGAGCGTTTTTTTGAACAGCGATACCCGCATTACTTGTTGCCCCGTGCTTGGACCAGCATGTCTGACAGCTGATGCACGGCCATGGCGTACATCACACTGCGGTTATAACGCGTGATTGCGTAAAAATTCTTCAGACCCATCCAGTATTCCGGGCCGTTTTCGCCTTCCAGGCGGAACGCCGTCACCGGCATGTCATCGCGTGGCGCATTCTGACTCGACCACCCCAGCGCCCGCAACTCCCCGACCGTCTTGACGGGCTCGATGCCCTGGGTCAGGCCTTCGTCGGCGCGGTCGCCGGCCACCTGGGCGCGGATCACCACAGGCTCGCCCGCCATCCAGCCATGGCGCTTGAAGTAGCTGGCCACGCTGCCGATGGCGTCATCCGGGTTGCTCCAGATGTTGATGTGGCCGTCGCCGTCAAAATCCACCGCATAGGCGCGAAAGCTGCTCGGCATGAACTGCGGCAAGCCCATCGCACCGGCGTAGGAACCTTTAAGGGTCAAGGGATCAACCTGCTCTTCGCGGGCCAGCAGCAGGAATTCGCGCAGCTCCTTGCGGAAGAATTCGGCGCGCGGCGGGTAATCGAAACCCAGGGTCGACAAGGCGTCGATCACCCGGTAACTGCCGGTATTGCGCCCGTAAAAGGTTTCAATGCCGATGATCGCGACGATCACCTGGGCCGGCACGCCGTATTCCTGCTCGGCGCGGGCCAGCGCGGCTTCGTGCTGGCGCCAGAAGTCCACACCCCGAGCCACGCGGGCGTCGGTGAGGAACATCGGGCGATATTCCTTCCACTGCTTAACCCGCTCTGCCGGGCGCGAAATGGCGTCGAGAATCGCCTGCTTGCGCTGGGCCTCGCGGAATACACCCATCAGCTGCTCACCGGCGAAACCATAGTCGCGGGTCATTTCACCGACAAATTCGGCGACCTGAGGCGAGCCATCGTAGTCACCGGCCTGCGCCTCTTGCGTCGCGCCCAACAGCCCAATCAGGCCCATCAGGGACGCATGCCGAGTCATCCAGCCGCGCATTACTTGCATTGACATCTTCACCTTATTCAAACCTGTGCGATCCACTTGCGATGCGTATGAATCGACATCAAAACCCCAAACGCTGACATCAATGTCACCAGCGAAGTTCCGCCGTAGCTAATGAATGGCAACGGCACCCCAACCACCGGCAGCAGGCCACTGACCATACCGATGTTGACGAAAACGTAAACAAAAAACGTCATGGTCAGGCTGCCGGCAAGCAACTTGCCGAACAGCGTTTGCGCCTGCGCGGTGATCACCAGGCCGCGACCAATCAGCAGCACATAGATCAACAACAGGGCGCAAATGCCCACCAGGCCGAACTCTTCGCCCAATACTGCAATGATGAAGTCGGTATGGCTCTCGGGCAAAAAGTCCAAATGCGACTGGGTGCCCAGTAACCAACCCTTACCAAATACTCCGCCGGAACCGATCGCCGCCTTGGACTGAATGATGTTCCAGCCGGTGCCCAGCGGGTCGCTTTCGGGGTCGAGGAACGTCAGGATTCGCTGTTTCTGGTAGTCGTGCATAAAGAAGAACCACATCGCCACGGCCACCGGGATCGCGGCGGCCAGCACGCTGAGGATCCAGCGCCAGCGCAACCCGCCCATAAACAGCACGAACGCGCCGCCGGCGAGGATCAGCAGCGAGGTACCGAGGTCCGGCTGGCGCACGATCAGGATAAACGGCACGCCAATCAGGATCAGGCTGACTCCCACGTGCTTGAGCTGCGGCGGCAAGGTGCGCTTGGACAGGTACCAGGCAATGGTCGCCGGCATCAGGATCTTGAGGAATTCCGACGGCTGGAAGCGAATCACCCCCGGAATGTTGATCCAGCGCGTCGCGCCCATGGCGTTGTGGCCCATCACGTCCACCACCACCAGCAGCAACACCCCGACCACGTACCCCAGAGGCACCCAGCGCGCCATGAAACGCGGCTCGAGCTGGGCGATCACCACCATCGACAACAGGCCAAGGCCGAACGAAGACGCTTGCTTGATCAGCAAGTCCCAGTTCTTGCCGCTGGCCGAATACAGCACGAACAGGCTGCCGGCGGCGAGGGTCAGCAGCAGGATCAGCAATGGGCCATCAATGTGCATGCGTTGCAGCAGCGTCGCGCGGCGACGCATCACATCCTCGCTTGAGAGGATGCGGTCAAAATTACTCTTCACGGGCCGTAACCTCGGTACTTGAAGGGGGGCCGCCATATTCGGGCTTGAGCCTGCCGTCATCGGCCAGCAACCAGGCGTCCATGATCTGGCGCACCACAGGCGCCGCGACGCCGGAGCCGGACTCGCCGTTTTCGACCATCACCGCTACCACGATTTTCGGTGCGTCCGCCGGGGCGAAGCCGACAAACAAGGCGTGGTCGCGGTGGCGCTCCTGAACTTTGGAGCGGTCATATTTCTCGCCCTGCTTGATGGCCACCACTTGGGCGGTACCGCTCTTGCCGGCAATCCGGTATTGCGCGCCAACCGCCGCCTTGCGCGCGGTGCCTCGGGCGCCGTGCATCACTTGCTGCATGCCGTGGTTGACCTTGGTCCAGTCGGACGGGTCGCGCAGCACGATGTCGGGGATCGGGTTTTCATCCACCGGCTTTTCGCCTTCGATGGTCTTGGCCAGGTGCGGACGGTTCCAGACGCCCTTGTTGGCCACCAGCGCCGTGGCCTGGGCCAATTGCAGCGGCGTGGCCTGCATGTAGCCCTGGCCGATCCCGAGAATCAGGGTTTCACCCGGGAACCACGCCTGACGACGGGTCGCGCGTTTCCATTCCCGCGATGGCATCAGGCCAGGGGATTCTTCGAACATGTCCAGGGAGACTTTCTGACCGAGGCCGAACTTGCCCATATAGGCCGACAGACGATCAATACCCAGCTTGTGAGCCAGGTCGTAAAAATAGGTGTCGTTGGAGCGCATGATCGCGGTGTCCAAATCGACATAGCCGTCACCGGTGCGGTTCCAGTTACGGTATTTGTGATCGTAGTTGGGCAGCATGTAGTAGCCGGGATCGTAAACCCGGCTTGATGCGGTGACCACGCCCGAATCCAGGCCGGCAATCGCCACCGCCGGCTTGATGGTAGAGCCTGGCGGATACAAACCGCGCAGCACGCGGTTGAACAGCGGCCGATCAATGGAATCACGCAGCTCGGCATACGCCTTGAAGCTGATGCCGGTCACAAACAGGTTGGGGTCGAAGCTCGGCTGGCTGACCATCGCCAGCACTTCGCCAGTGTTCGGGTCCAGCGCCACCACGGCACCACGCCGACCGCCCAGCGCCATCTCGGCCGCTTCCTGCAACTTGATGTCCAGGCTCAGGACGATGTCCTTGCCCGGCACCGGGTCGGTGCGCTTGAGCACCCGCAGCACGCGGCCACGGGCGTTGGTCTCGACTTCCTCGTAACCCACCTGGCCGTGCAGCTCGGGCTCGTAGAAACGCTCGATGCCGGTTTTGCCGATATGGTGGGTGCCGCTGTAATTCACCGGATCGAGGCTTTTCAGCTCTTTCTCGTTGATGCGCCCCATGTAGCCGACGGAGTGGGCAAAGTGCGGCCCTTGCGGGTAATGCCGCACCAACTGCGCCACCACTTCCACACCGGGCAGGCGGAACTGGTTCACCGCAATGCGGGCGATTTGTTCTTCGTTCAGCTCAAACAGAATGGGCACCGGCTCGAACGGCCGGCGCCCCTGCTTCATGCGCTTCTCGAAGATCACCCGGTCTTCCGGCGTCAGTTGCAGCACCTCCACGATCACATCGAGGACCTGCTGCCAGTCGCCGGAGCGTTCGCGGGTCATGCTCAGGCTGAAACTGGGCCGGTTATCTGCGACCACCACGCCATTGCGGTCGAAAATCAGCCCACGGGTCGGCGGAATCGGCTGCACATGCACCCGGTTGTTTTCCGACAATGTGGAGTGATAGTCGTATTGGATCACCTGCAAAAAATACAGGCGCGCAATCAGCACCGCGATCAACCCCACCACCATAAACGCGCCAAACACGACCCGAGCGCGTACCAGACGTGCGTCTTTCTCGTGGTCCTTGATGCGGATCGGCTGAGTCATCGGGAGGGGCGCAGATTATTTGTGGTAAGGGTGCCCGGACAGAACTGTCCAGGCGCGATACAGCTGTTCACCGATCAGAATCCTTACCAACGGGTGCGGCAGCGTCAGCGCCGACAGCGACCAGCGCTGGTCCGCCCGCGCACAGACTTCCGGCGCCAGCCCTTCGGGGCCGCCCACCATGAAGTTGACCGTACGCGAATCCAGGCGCCAGCGATCCAGCTCCACCGCCAACTGCTCGGTGCTCCAGGGTTTGCCGTGCACTTCCAGGGTGACGATGCGCTCGTTGGGGCCGACCTTGGCCAACATGGCTTCGCCTTCCTGACGGATAAAGCGCGCCACGTCGGCATTCTTGCCCCGGGTGTTGAGCGGTATTTCCACCAGCTCCAGCGACAGCTCAGCGGGCAGACGCTTGGCATATTCGTGCCAGCCTTCTTCCACCCACTTGGGCATGCGTGAACCGACAGCGATCAGACGCAGGCGCACAGCCGTTCCTTATTCCTGGTCTTTGTTGAGCTTGTCGAAGTGCGCGTGGCCCACTTCCGGGTTGTGGTGCTTGCCATCAGCAGCACGGCTCTGCTCGGCGCCTTTCCACAGACGCTCCAGGTCGTAGAACTGACGGGCGTTGGAGGTCATCATGTGAACGATCACGTCGTCCATGTCCAGCAGCACCCAGTCGCTGTCGCCCTTGCCTTCTTCACCCAATGGCTTCACGCCCTGGGCCTTGACGGCTTCGCGGACCTTGTCGAGCATCGCGCCGATCTGGCGGTTCGAGGTACCGGTGGCGATGATCATGAAGTCGGTGATGCTCTGCTTGTCGCGTACGTCCAGCACCTGAATGTCCTGGGCCTTAACGTCTTCCAGGGCAGCCACGGCAACTTTCACCAGCTCTTCGCCAGCCAGTTCCGGACCAACGTGGGCTTCTACCGGCAACGGAGCGCTCTTGAAGGTGCCTTTGCGCTTAACTTTGCTTACGTCTTTGTTCGTCATATAAAACTCGTTTTGCTCGTATGTTCGGGCGCTCGCTGCACGAGTGTTCGTGCGTTCAAGCGCGCCTTTTCAGTTCGACGCACGGTAAAGTCCGTGCGCATCGATGTAGGCCAGGACCGCGTCAGGCACCAGGAAACGTACCGACTTACCGCTGGCCAGCAGTTGACGGATCTGGGTGGCGGACACCGCAAGCGGGGTCTGCCAGACGAATGCAATATTCCCGTTTGGCCCGGTCAGGGCCAAGGGGTCACTTACCGACCGCGCGGCCAGCAGGTTGCGCAAGGCATCCGGCGGTTCGCTGTCGGCATCCGGGCGTTGCAAAACCAGGATGTGGCAGTGCTGGAGGAGTTCCTCCCAGCGATGCCAAGAGGGCAGGCCGCAAAATGCGTCCCAGCCCAAAAGCAGAAACAATTGGTCGTCTGCGGCCATTTCAGCGCGCATCACTTCCAGGGTATCGACAGTGTAGGACGGTTTATCACGTTTGAGTTCGTGGTCGTCCACCACCAACGGCGCGATGCCTTCTACCGCCAGGCGCACCATTTCCAGACGCTGCTGCGCCGACACCTGCGGCGTATCGCGATGGGGCGGCCGCGCGTTAGGCATCACGCGCAGTTCATCCAGCGCGAGGGCATCCGCGACTTCCAGGGCACTGCGCAAATGGCCGATGTGCACGGGGTCGAAAGTACCGCCGAGCAGCCCGATGCGTTTAGCCATCAAGTGCGCACATGACCGTCGCCGAACACCACGTACTTCTCGCTGGTCAGGCCTTCCAGGCCAACCGGGCCGCGTGCATGCAGCTTGTCGGTGGAAATGCCGATCTCAGCCCCCAGGCCATACTCGAAGCCATCGGCAAACCGCGTCGAAGCGTTGATCATCACCGAAGCGGAATCCACTTCATTGAGGAAACGTCGTGCATCGCTGAAATGCTCGGAAACAATGGCGTCGGTGTGCTTGGAGCCGTATTTGTTGATGTGTTCTATGGCGGCGTCGAGGTTGTCGACGATGCGGATCGACAGGATCGGCGCCGTGTACTCGGTGTACCAGTCTTCTTCAGTGGCTTCGATCACGTCTGCGCCCAGCAGCGCACGGGTGCGCTCGCAACCGCGCAGCTCCACGCCTTTGTCCCGGTAAATGGCAGCCAGCGGCGGCAGCACGCGATCGGCAATGCCGACGTGCACCAGCAGGGTTTCCATGGTGTTGCACGGGGCGTAGCGGTGGGTCTTGGCGTTGTCGGCGATGCGAATCGCCTTGTCGATGTCGGCAGCCACGTCGATGAACACGTGGCAAACGCCGTCCAGGTGTTTGATCACCGGCACTTTGGCATCACGGCTGACGCGTTCGATGAGGCTCTTGCCACCGCGCGGGACGATCACGTCGACAAATTCCGGCATGGTGATCAGCGCGCCTACGGCGGCGCGGTCGGTGGTTTCCACCACTTGCACCACTTCAGCGGGCAACTCGGCCACGGCCAAGCCCTGCTGAATGCAGGCAGCGATCGCGCGGTTGGAATTAATGGCTTCGGAGCCGCCACGCAGGATGGTGGCGTTGCCGGACTTGAGGCACAGGCTCGCAGCGTCGATGGTCACGTTCGGACGCGACTCATAAATGATGCCGATCACGCCCAACGGCACGCGCATCTTGCCGACTTGAATGCCGGACGGCAGGTAGCGCATGTCGCGGATTTCACCGATGGGGTCAGGCAGCTTGGCCACCTGACGCAGGCCTTCGATCATGTCGTCGATACGTGCCGGGGTCAGCGCCAGGCGGTCCAGCAATGCTGGCTCCAGGCCATTGGCACGGCCGTTGGCCAGGTCCAGTTCATTGGCCGTGGCCAGCTCGGAGCGCGAGGCATCCAGAGCATCGGCGGCAGCCAACAGGGCACGGTTCTTCTGCGCGGTGCTCGCACGGGCGATCAATCGCGAGGCCTGACGGGCAGCGCGACCCAGGCGGGTCATGTAGTCAAGAACGGACTCAGTCATGGTCAGGGAGTCTTGGCAGGGAGGAAAGCGGCAGATTATAGCTGTGACGCCGCCCGACTGACAGCGGTGAGGGGCGGATGGTCGAAATGAACTGTAAAAATAGGGGGTTCAGCGGTAATTAAGGTTGGAGTTGTTATTATTCCGTCACATTTAGCCGTATTAACCTTTGATCGCCATGTCCAGTTTTGCCCCAAAGCTCCCCGCCAGCGCCCTGCCCGACTGCTTCTTCGACCGCGATGCGCAACTGCTTGCGCGAGAATTGCTCGGCAAAGTCATCCGTCATCGGGTCGGCGAAACTTGGCTCTCAGCCCGAATTATCGAAACCGAAGCCTATTACGTGGCCGAAAAAGGCAGTCACGCCTCACTCGGCTACACAGAAAAGCGTAAGGCTTTGTTTCTGGATGGCGGGCACATCTACATGTATTACGCCCGTGGCGGTGATTCCCTGAACTTCAGCGCCCAAGGGCCGGGCAATGCGGTGCTGATCAAATCGGCCTACCCATGGGTCGACGAAGTGTCCGGCCCGGCCAGCCTGGCGCAGATGGTGCTGAACAACCCCAACCCCGATGGCAGCCCGCGCGCCGCGCAAAAGCTCTGCGCGGGCCAGACGTTGCTGTGCAAGGCATTGGGTTTGAAAGTACCGATGTGGGACGCCAAGCGCTTCGATCAGGAGTTGCTCTACGTCGAAGACGTGGGCCAGACGCCTTCGTCCATCATCCAGACCACTCGCCTGGGCATCCCCAGCGGGCGCGATGAGCACCTGATGTATCGCTTTGTGGATGCTGGCTATGCGCCTTACTGCACACGGAACCCGTTGCGCAGGGGCCAGGTCGAAGGCCGCGATTACTTTTTGACTTGAATTGATTGAGCACCGAGACCGGCATCGCAAAGGATCCAATGTGGGAGCGGGCTTGCTCGCGAATGCGGTGTGTCAGCTACAGAATCCTTCACTGACACACCGTATTCGCGAGCAAGCCCGCTCCCACAATGGATCTCCAGCGTCTCAGGCTATGTATTGAATAAAGGGAGTTGAGTGTATGAGCCAATGGCTCGATAGCATTACCGGTTGGCTGACGTTAAACCCTGAATGGCTGGCGGTGGCGGTGTTTATCGTCGCGTGCGTGGAATGCCTGGCGATTGCCGGGCTGATCGTGCCCGGCACGGTATTGCTGTTTGCAATCGCAGCGCTGGCCGGCAGTGGCGCACTGTCTCTTAGCGAAACGCTGCTGTTGGGTTTTCTCGGCGGGTTGTTGGGCGACGGGGTTTCCTACTTCCTCGGGCGACATTTCCACCAGAACATCCGGCGTCTGCCCGGCTTGCGCCAGCACCCTGAATGGATGAACGGCGCAGAAACCTACTTCCACAAATACGGCATCGCCAGCCTGCTGGTAGGACGCTTCATCGGTCCGCTGCGGCCCATGCTGCCGATGGTGGCCGGGATGTGCGACATGCCCTTCCCTCGCTTCGCGGCGGTGAGCATCGTGGCGGCGGCGGGTTGGTCGGTGGCGTATTTGCTGCCGGGCTGGGCCACGGGTGCTGCGTTCCGTCTGCCCTTGCCGGAAGGTTTTTGGCCGGAAGCGGCCATTGTCACGGCCTGTTTGGCGGTGTTGCTGGGGCTGAGTTTGAACAGCAGCCTGCGCGGCCATCGGCGCGCAACCTTGTGGATCGGTTGCGCCAGCCTGACGCTGTTGATCGCACTGTTTATCGGCTATCACTCACTGAATAACTTTGACACAGGCCTGAGCGCGCTGGTGCAAGAGCACCGCAGCCCATGGCTGGATGAAGTGATGGTGCGTGTCACGCAACTGGGCGAATTCAAGAAGATGTTCTTCGCCAGCGCCGTATTCACAGGCTTGCTGCTACTGGCGCGACAATGGCGGCATGCCGTGTTTGTCGGCGCCACGCTGGCAGGCGCTGCGGTCATCAACACGGGGACCAAGCTGTTTTTCGCCCGTGGCCGCCCGGAAATCCTGACAGACCCACTGACCAGTTTCAGCATGCCCAGCGGCCACGCCTCCGGCGCCTTTGCGTTTTTCCTGGCGCTTGCGGTGCTGGCAGGTCGCGGCCAACCCACGCGGTTACGCCTGACCTGGATGCTGATGGGCTGCATCCCCGCCGCGTTTATCGCGCTGTCACGGGTGTACCTTGGCGCCCATTGGCCCACCGACATCCTGGCGGGTACTTTGCTGGCGATGACGGTGTGCGCCTTCAGCCTGACGTTCATCCAGTACCGCAGCCCGCTGCCGGCCATGTCGCAAAAAACCTGGTGGCTGTTGCTACCGGCGCTGGTCGCGGTGTTGAGCTTTATCGCGCTCACCGGAACGCCTCACGCCCTGCTGCGCTATGCCTATTGAGTAAAGAGTTCGCCCTGCAACTCGTCGAGTAACATCTGGATAGCGTCCAGCCGTTGCTGCGGGTCATCGAGTTGCAGCAGGTCGATCTTGTCGGCCTCGGTGAACGGCAGCAGGTAGGCCAACTGGTTGCCCAAGGCTTGCTGGCCATCGGCGTAGGTGCCCATGTCCAGCGAGGCAACCATGGGGTGTTCGGCCAGGGCGTGGAGCAAGGCCAGCAAATCGGCGTCCTCTTCTTCCAGCGCCTGGTCGGGCAGTTCTTCCAGCCATTGCACATCAGCCACCAGCAGTTGGTCTTTCTGCGCCTCAGCGTCGCGCACGCGAAAGCGCCGCCCGCCTTCGACACGAATCCCCAACAGGCCGTTGTCTTGCTGTTTGAAGTCGCGAATCAACGCCTCACAGCCGACCAGCGCGTAGCCGTCCGGGGCCATGCCCACTTCCCTGCCGTCGAGGATGCACACCACGCCAAAGCTTTCGCCCTTTTTCATGCAGCGGCTGATCATGTCCAGGTAGCGCGCCTCGAACAGTTGCAAATCGAGGGTGCAGCCAGGGAACAGCACGGTATTGAGCGGGAACAGCGCCAGACTCATAAAGCTTTCCTTAAAACCGGTTTAAACAATCACCGACACAGCCAGCGGCAAAAACACCGCCGTGGCCACACCCATCAAACTCATGGCCAGCGCCGCAAAGGCGCCGCACTCTTCACTTTCCTGCAAGGCCACCGAGGTGCCGACCGCATGGGCGGTCATGCCCAGGGCCATGCCGCGCGCTTCAGGGCTGTGCACACCGAGGCGCGACAGGTACGCCGGGCCGATCATCGCGCCGACCACACCGGTGATCAGCACAAACACCGCCGCCAGCGCCGCCACGCCGCCGATCTGCTCGGCCACCAGCATGGCAATCGGCGAGGTCACCGACTTGGGCGCCATGGTCATCAGCATCATATGTTCGGCGCCGAACCACCAGCCCAGCAACACACACAGGCCAGTGGCCGTTACGCCGCCTACCACCAGCGTAGTAAAAATCGGCCAGAACAATTGGCGAATCCGCCGCAGGTTCAAATACAGCGGCACTGCCAGGGCCACGGTTGCCGGGCCGAGCAGGATGCCCATGATCTCGGTGCTCTTGCGGTACTCGGCGTAGGTCAGGCCGCAGGTGAGCAACACGCCGACCACCAATAGCATGGACACCAGCACCGGCTGCAGGAAAATCCAGCGGGTTTTCTCAAAGGCCGCCAACACGATTTGATAAGCGCCGAGGGTGATGCCGATGCCGAACAAGGGATGATGAATCACGGCCGTCCACGCGCCCTGCCAGTCGCCGATCATTGATCCTTTTCCTTGCGCTTGACCATCTGCTGCATCAGCACGCCGACAACACCCATCGCAATCACCAGCGACAACACCAAAGCACCGACGATGGCCCAAAAATCAGCGGCGATGTCCCTGGCGTACACCATCACCCCAACGGCTGGCGGCACCAGCAGCAACGGCAAGTAACGCAATAAACTGCTGGCGGCCACATTCAGCGGTTCGCCGACTTCGCCGCGCCAGATCAGAAAACCCAGCATCAGCAGCAAGCCGATAATCGGCCCCGGCAGCACCGGCACCAGCAAATGGTTGATCGCGGTGCCGATCAATTGAAACAGCACCAGCCAAGTCAAACCTCGTAACAACATCCGTTTTCTCCCCCCTCAACGCACGCCCGCATTATAAGCACGCCCGCCCTATGCTCCGGCATTCGCCAAAAGCATGGTGGCTTGACCGGCCCTGGCGCCCATGATGATCTACCCTGAATTTCGCACACCTATAAAAACGATGAATTAAGGAGAGTCGCAATGCCCTATGTACCTGTAGCGCAACTCAAAGATTACGTCGGCAAGGAACTCGGACGTTCCGAATGGCTCACCATCGACCAGGCGCGTATCAACCTGTTCGCGGAGGCTACCGGCGATCATCAGTTCATCCACGTCGACCCGGTCAAGGCTGCGCAGACACCGTTCGGCAGCACGATTGCCCACGGCTTCCTGTCGCTGTCGCTGATGCCCAAGCTGATGGAAGACATCCTGATCATGCCCGAGGGCCTGAAGATGGCCGTCAACTACGGCCTGGACAGCGTGCGGTTTATCCAGCCGGTGAAGGTTAATTCCAGGGTCCGCCTGAACGTCACCCTCACCGACGTCACCGAGAAAAAACCTGGCCAATGGCTATTTAAGGCCACCGCCACCCTGGAAATCGAAGGTCAGGAAAAACCCGCTTACATCGCCGAGTCGTTGTCACTCTGCTTCGTGTAAGGCCGTGCCTGTGGTGAGGCGATAAACCTTGCCACAGTGTATGTAAATTTATGTATGAAACCTGCGGCTGCGGCATACTCGGCGCTCAATTATCCGGATCCCGCTATGCGCCCACTCGCTCCCCTTGCCCTTGCCCTGTTGCTCACCGCTTGCGGAGACGGCGAATCGCTGTTGCCGCCCGATGCGCGCCTGCCCGACGGCGGCCGTTACCGGGGTGATGTGGTCAATGGTTTGCTGCAAGGCCAGGGCCGTGTGGACTACCCCAACGGCAGCTGGTACGCCGGCCAGTTCGACAAAGGCCAGTGGCACGGCCAGGGCGAATGGCATGGCAGTAACGGCGAAGTCTACAAGGGCCAGTTCCAGCAAGGCCTGTTCGACGGCCACGGCAGCCTGACCACGGCGGGCAGCAGCTACGTCGGCGGCTTCAAGAATGGCCGACGCAACGGCGAAGGCACCCTCAAAGAGGGGCAAATGACCTATCGCGGCGAATTCAAGGACGACCAGTATTCCGGCCTCGGTCGCCTGGAGTTGGCCGACGGCAGCCAATATCAGGGCCAGTTCGCCCACGGCAAGCCGAATGGCGAAGGCCAGCGCAATGACGACAGCGGCAACCAGTTCAGCGGCCACTTTGTGGACGGCCAACTGGAAGGCAACGGCACCTTCAACAGCGCCGACGGCGACATCTACGTCGGCCAGTTCAAGCAGAACCAGCTCAACGGCAAAGGCCGCTACGAAAACGCCGACGGCGACGTGTGGATCGGCCAGTTCAAGGAAGGCGCGCTCAGCGGCAAGGGAGAGTTGATCGGCATCGACGGCAGCCACTATGTCGGCCAGTTCAGCGACTGGCGCTTCACCGGCGACGGCCGCTTGAACCTCACCGATGGCAGCTTCTATATCGGCGGCTTCGACAGCGACAGTTACCAAGGCAAAGGCACGCTGGTGCTGACCGACGGCACTGTGCAGGCCGGCACGTGGGTCAATGGCATGCGCGTGCGTGACGCGGATGGCAAACTGCTGCCCGACCCGCTGGAAACCGGCATTCTGGCCCAGGGCCACTTGCTCGACGCGGCGCTCGCCGCCGTGCCACCGTCCACCCCCGCCGTCGAGCTGTATTCCCTGGTGCTGGCCGGTGATGGCAAACAAAGCGTGTTCCTGCGCGAAGCCGATTACGTCAGCAACCTGCTCGCCACACGTTTCGGTGCGCGCGGGCAGATCCGCCTGGTCAACCATCGCGACCACATTGCCGACCGCCCGCTGGCCACCCGCGAAAGCCTGCGCCGCGCGGTGCAAACCCTGGCTGAACGCACAGGGCCTGAAGACCTGGTGTTTATCTACATGACCAGCCACGGCACCCACGAACACGAACTGGTGCTCGACCAGCCGCGCATGGAGCTTGCCGACTTGCCGGCCGACGAACTCGCGGCCGTGCTTGCCCCGCTGAAAAACCGCGACAAGGTCATCGTGATTTCCGCCTGCTATTCCGGCGGGTTTATCCCGGCCCTTAAAGATGACCGCACCCTGATCATGACCGCCTCGCGTGCCGACCGCGTGTCGTTCGGTTGCTCCGAAGAAGCGGACTTCACCTACTTCGGTGACGCCCTGTTTGCCCAGGCCTTCAACCAGACCGACGACTTGCAACAAGCCTTCAAGCTGGCACAAGTGCACGTGGCCGAGCGCGAACAGGCGGACAACTTCGAAGCCTCCGAACCACAGATCTGGGCGCCCAAAGGCGTGATTGCCCATTGGCAACTATTACGTAAACAGCAGGCACGAAAGGCGCTCGAAAGCGTCTCTATGAATAGCAAGGAAGCCAAAGGCAACTAAGCTGTAATGTGTAACAAGGGGGAAACACTATGTACCTGACACCTCAACATATTCTGATCGCCGGCGCCTCTGGCCTCACCGGCGAACACCTGCTCGACCGCCTGCTCAACGAACCTACCGTCACTCGCGTGCTGGCACCCAGCCGCAAGCCGCTGGCGGAACATCCGCGTTTGGAAAACCCGGTGGGCGACCCGGCGGTGACTCTGCCTCAACTGAGCGGTCAGGTGGATATCGCCTTCTGCTGCCTGGGCACCACGATCAAAAAGGCCGGCTCGGAAGACGCATTTCGCGCGGTCGACCTGGACCTGGTCGTCGCCTTCGCCAAGCGTGCGCGGGACCTGGGCGCACGGCACCTGATCGTGATCAGCGCCATTGGCGCCGACCCGAAATCCTCGATCTTCTACAACCGCATCAAAGGCGAAATGGAACAGGCGCTAAAGGCCCAGGACTGGCCGCAGCTGACCATCGCGCGACCTTCGGTGTTGCTGGGGGAACGCCTGGAAACGCGCCTGGCCGAGAAAATCGCCGGGCCACTGTCGCGGTTGATTCCGGGCAAATACCACGGCATTGAAGTCTGCGAACTGGCCCGCGCCATGTGGCGTCTGGCGCTGGAAGAACAGGATGGCGTGCGGGTGGTGGAGTCGGATGAGTTGCGTAAGCTGGGCAAATAAATGGGCAGTGATTGGGCGGGCCTCATCGCAGGCAAGCCAGCTCCCACAGGGGAATGCATTCCAAAGGTGGGAGCTGGGCTTGCCTGCGATGGGGCCAGTGAAGGCACCATCAACCTAAAGCCCGCCCGTCGCGTTAAACCCAACCCCCAACACCGTCAACAACGACAGCGGCAACAGCAGCGTGTCGAGCACCGCGCTGGCGGGCAAATCCACGTGGGGATAACTCGGCGCTTCGGCACCGAATCGATCCCTGGCGCAACAGCCGCCATTAATCGCATACAAATCCAGACGCGTGCCGGCGTACACCACCGGCGCACCCGGCTGCGCGGCGTCCAGCGTGCGCGCCGTGGCGCAGCCCGCTAGCTGCAGCGCCATCACCACCAGCAGCGCCTTATTCATCATTGCTCAAGTGGTGCTCGCCCCAACGCGGCAACATGTCTTGAGGGATATTCAGCAGATTGAGAATGCGCGCCACTACAAAGTCCACCAGGTCATCGATGGTCTGCGGCTGGTGATAGAACCCAGGCGATGCCGGCAAAATGGTCACGCCCATGTTCGACAACTTGAGCATGTGCTCCAAGTGAATACTCGAGTACGGCGCCTCGCGCGGCACCAGAATCAACTGGCGACGCTCCTTCAAGGTCACATCCGCCGCCCGCTCGATCAGGTTATTGCAGGCGCCTGTGGCAATCGCCGACAAGGTGCCGGTGGAACACGGCACCACCACCATCGCCGCCGGCGCGCCGGAGCCGGAGGCCACGGGCGACATCCAGTCTTCTTTGCCATACACCTTGATCTGCCCCGCCGCCGCACCGGTGTATTCGGTAAGGAAGGCTTGCATCATCTGCACCTTGGGTGGCAGCGCCACATCTGTCTCGGTGGCCATCACCAGTTGCGCGGCCTTGGAGATCAAAAAATGCACCTCACGGTCTTCGCGCACCAGGCAGTCCAGCAGGCGCAGGCCATACGGCGCACCGGAGGCGCCGGTCATCGCCAGGGTGACGCGTTCCGGGCCGCTCATTTCAACGCCTCGGCCAGTTTGCCATGCAAGCCGCCGAAGCCGCCGTTGCTCATGACCACCACGTGAGTGCCCGGCGTGGCCTTTTGTTTGACGAAATGAATGATGCCCTCGATGGAGTCGCACACGGCTGATGGCACGGTGCACAGCGCCGCAATCGCCGGCAGGTCCCAGCCGAGGCTGGCGGGCGCGTACCACACCACTTGATCGGCATCGTTGACGCTTTCCGGCAAGCCATCACGGTGCGCGCCGAGCTTCATGGAATTGGAACGCGGCTCGATAATCGCAATGATCGGCGCATCGCCAACGCGCTTGCGCAGGCCATCCAGCGTGGTGGCAATTGCCGTCGGGTGGTGGGCAAAGTCGTCGTAGATGGTAATCCCATTCACGTCGGCGACTTTTTCCATGCGGCGCTTCACGCTTTTGAACGCACTCAACGCAGCGATCCCCATGGACGGCACCACGCCGACATGCCGCGCGGCCGCCAGGGTCACCAAGGCGTTGGCGACGTTGTGCTGGCCGGTCATGTCCCACTCGACGACGCCCTGGGCTTCACCTTCAAACAACACTTCAAATCGGGAGCCGTCTTCGCTCAGCAGATTGACCTGCCACTGCCCGCCCTCGCCGGTGGTTTGCACCGGGGTCCAGCAACCCATGTCGATCACGCGCTGCAACGCCGGCTCGGTGGTTGGGTGGATGACCAGGCCTTCACTCGGGATGGTGCGCACCAAGTGGTGGAACTGGCGTTCGATGGCCGGCAGATCGGGGAAGATATCCGCGTGATCGAACTCAAGGTTGTTCAGGATCGCCGTGCGTGGGCGGTAGTGAACGAACTTGGAGCGCTTGTCGAAGAAAGCGCTGTCGTATTCATCCGCCTCGATCACGAAGAACGGTGTTTCACCCAAGCGGGCCGACACCGAGAAGTTCTGCGGCACGCCGCCGATGAGGAAGCCCGGGCTCATGCCCGCGTGTTCCAGCACCCAGGCCAGCATGCTGCTGGTGGTGGTTTTGCCATGGGTGCCGGCCACGGCCAGTACCCAGCGGCCTTGCAGCACATGGTCGGCCAGCCACTGCGGGCCGGAAACATACGGCAAACCTTTGTTGAGTACGTACTCGACCGCAGGGTTGCCACGGGACATGGCGTTGCCGATCACCACCAGGTCCGGGACCGGGTCGAATTGCGACGGGTCGTAGCCTTGGGTCAACTCAATGCCCTGGGCTTGCAGTTGCGTGCTCATGGGCGGGTAAACATTGGCGTCGGAGCCAGTGACGTGATGACCCAGTTCCTTGGCCAGAACTGCCATCGAGCCCATGAAGGTGCCGCAAATACCGAGAATATGAATGTGCATGGTTGACCTCGTAAAACATCGAGGCAGGTTAGCGCAGGGAGGGGGAAATCGCACCTTTTATGCGGCCAGTGGCGGTGCGAAGTGCGGCCATACACTTCGCCCGACTGCGTCCTTACTGTCAGCCCTTTCAAGGTCTTCAGCTATAACAGGCGATAAGTACCCTGTGGCGAGCGGGCTTGCCCCGCGTTGGGTTGCACAGCAGCCCTAAAAAGGAAGAATGCGTTGAGTCAGATACTCCTCGGCCGCTGTTTTTGGGGCCGCTTCGCAGCCCAACGCGGGGCAAGCCCGCTCGCCACAGGGATAGTGTTCGCCCTATCAGATAGATTTCCAAAGACCTTGAAACGGCTGGTCCTTACGGTGACCTGAGCGGTCATCGCCACTCATGCCGCTTTGCTTGACTGTGCCTGCATGTCGCGCACCGCCTTTTTCACCGCAGCCAACCGTTTTTCTGTGGCCGTCAATCGATCACGCACGGCATTTTTGTCCAGGGCATTCACAGGCGCCGGGAGGTGGCGTTGGAAAAACACCCTGAATGTTGACGCACTCTCACCAGTGCGTTCTTCAAGGTCATCCAGTTCAGCCTCCATTTGGTCCAGGCGTTGAAGGATGTCGGTCACGCTGATTTCGGGCGCAGTGTCGACGTCTTGCACCGCAACCCCTTCCAGCGCCGCAAGCGCCTCATTCGCCTGCCGGAGCTCCAAATGAAGCGCCTGCGCCCGAGCGGGCAATGCTTGATCGGCCACCCTCTGAGCGGCTTCAGCATTGCTTTGCCGCTCCACTTCGGCTTGGGCCAATGCAGATGGGAGCTGGAACTGACGCGGCACCCCACCGGGCCGGATTTTTTGAACTACCAAGCCAGCACCGACACCCACTGCCGTATCAGTAGCCACACCCACCGCAATGCTTGCCGATCGCTGCCCGGCAGACCCGGCGCTGGGCGTAAACCCTTTCAACGGTGCACCGTAAGGCACTTGGTTTTTTGGATCGAAGGCGTACCACTTGCCGTTTCGCTGCACCGCCAGTGCAGGCAGGGCGTCGGTATTCTCACCAAGCGGACGATAAACGCCATTGGCCACTGGCGTTTTTTTTACGCCCTGGGGAACATCAAAACTGCCGCTACGCCCGCGACCATGGCGCAACTTGTCAACCAGGGGCAACTTCGTGCGAGACAGTGATTTGATACCGCGTTTGCCGAGCGTGAAAACACCCCGCCCGATGTCATACACCCCACCCAGTGGGTTAGCGGCCTTCAAGCCTGCTTTGGTAAAGCCCTTAAGAAAACTCAAGGCAGCCCCCAGCCCTTTGGAGCCGGCTTTGATCGCCTGACTCCCGCCTTTTACTGCGGGCACGACCAAGCCAATTACATCAAGCACTGCGTAAAGCAAACCGGCCAGCACATCGCCTTTAGTGAAACTTTTGATGGCGTCGTAAAAAGGAATCAGGCCCAGCATGAACTGCTTGTCGGCCTTGTTTCTCCTCTCATCGCGCTCCTGAAGGCTTTCGCCTTTGGCAACTGCTCTTTGGTCTTGAACAGCTCGAGTGTAATAAGCACCGACGACTGAGCCCAGCTCGTTACTTCTCGCCGAAGGCAAACCCGTATGTGGCACAGAGTGCGGCCCCGGCAGTTGCGACGCCAATGACTTCGACGGGTAAATAGAGAACGCGGCAAAGTCAATTTTGTCTTTTTTGGGCCACGGCGTGAGCGGCGTCTGCCACAGGATGGTCACCGTGTCTTCCCGCTCACCGGGGCGCCCGGGCCGCGCCATCGAGAAATACAAGCGAGACGATGGAGACTGCAGCCCTGGTCGGGACGGGTCAGCGTCTTTGATTATTTTTCCTTGAGAGGGCGAATATAAGTAATGACAGGTTTTCCCATCCAATTCGGCTCTGACAAGGACCGCGCCACTGTTTACATAGTTGAACATTGGATGATCAGTGCGAATGGAACCTCGTGCGTGATTACCGGGCACGCCAAGGCTGAACGTGGTGACCTTGCCATACTCGATCATCTTCCGGTCTTCAGCCGGTAGCTGCGACACTTGATAGTTGAAGAACGTTGCCGAAGCGTTTTTCAAATCATCGACGTAAGCATTGAACCGCTCCTCGAATGTGGCCCTTATATCCGGCAACTTGGAGAAGCCTGCTTGAACAATGGCAGTTGGGAAGTCTTTGTCGGAGGAAGTCCAGGCATGCTTGTGCAAGTCCCCGGACATATAAATGTTCAACAGAGAGTAGGTCCCACGCTTGCGCGACCCCGGAGGGAGATCACCAAGCAGTGTTTTGTCCTCGAAAAAGCGCTCCATCTTATCGCCGTATACCCGCCTTAACTCAGCCAGCGCCAACTCCCGGCGCGTCGGCATTGGCGCCGCCAGCGAGTTTGCTGCGCTAACCAAACCATCAACCTGTGTTTGCAAAGCGGTCACTGCACGGTCAATGGTTTCGGCGCTGTAGGCATCATCACTTCGCGCCTCAACCACGCGGTTGGCAATGCCCCAGTCGATCACCGATTGCATCGCAGCAAACTGCGACTGGCTCTGCCCTGCCTCGGTAACAGGGTCCAGGGCGTCGTGTTGCATGATGTTCGCGTAGGTTTGCCCGGCCGATGAGCCCGGCGCGTCCAACTCGCGACGCAATACCGCAGCGCTGAACGAGGCCCATTGCTGTGAGCCGTACACCATCGAAGAAGGCAGCTCCTTGACTAAAAACTCAGGCGCAGACAGGGCGAGCAATTGATAGGCCGCCACCTTCGCCAACTGAGGGCCAAAACGGCTTTCCAGGTGGTTTTCGAAACGTTTGACGATCTCGGCGGGCGATTGCCCCCAGTTGTCTTGCTGACGCAAGTCATACCCCGCCAGATTATTGCGCTGCCGCCCGCCCGCCGGGTCGGCCTCTAAGCCCAAGGCGGTGAGCAGCGCTTCCTGGGCACTGGTTGCCGTGGCTGGCGCATCAATTGCCTCTTGCACCTGCTTACCGAGTGCGCGGGCCTGAGGTGTGCTAATCAATGCCTGTAGAAAAGCCTCAGGGGCCTCGCTGGCCTTAGCCCTAACGTGGGCCGGGACAGCACGCTGCAGGTAGTCGAGAAGACTCGGCGCGCGCCCCTTCCCGTCAGGCGCTACCTGGGTTTGGCTGGCTTTCCAGGTATTCACCGTCTGGGTTATTTTCTTTTGATCGCTCTCGCCCAACGGCACGTCTTTGCTTAAGAGCCCGCCATAATCCCCCTCAGAAGGTGCGCGCAAAGGCGGCGCAGACAGCGAGCGCTCGAGATTGGCAAGTTCATCCCGCGTGACCGGTACGTTCAAGCCGTGGTCAATGAGCAATTGTTTAAGGCTTAGGGTAACGGGCTGCTGTTGCTGTTCACTCCAACCCTCGGAATGGGGCGCCACGTTTACTTCAACGGCGCCAACATCCAGACTCGCGCCCGGTTTCTCGACCTGCTCTTTCAACACAACGAGCAGGTTGTGCCACGTTTGCGCATTGCCTATCCCGCGCAAAACATCCAAACGCACGTCGTTGTCCGGCAGCGAACCCACTCCCTGGAAAACTGGGTGGCGGGTTAACTCTTTGGAACGAGCGATTTGTTGTGGCGGCGTTAAATGCGCCTGCTCGCCGTAAAAGCGTTGCACATCGCCTAACGCAACAGTGCCGTCCTGGAAATAATTCGGAAGGCTCAATATACCGTTGGGAGTAAGGGCTTTGGCGGCGGTCATCAAACTGTCGAACAGGTCTAACCCGCCCGGTATCTCTGCCAGCGAAACAGACTCTCTGATCAACCCGCCACGGTAGTAGAAGCTGAGCTCACCTTTGGTAGGGTCGACCTCAATGGCGGTCACGTCTCCCGACGCCAGCATGCGTTGAAGCACTGGAGAGGCGAAAGCGGACTTCAGCGCCTCAATCCAACGGCCCAAGGTTGAGTCTTGTGGAACCCGTAACCGCGCGCCCGTAGTCAATTGCTCAGCGTAGGTTTTCGCCAAACGCGCATCGCCTGCCGCTCGAGAAACGCTGGAATCATCAAGTACCGGTGAAGGCGCCGCAGTAGCAGCAGGAACTTCAGGCGCTTTCAATAAAGCGCCATGTAACGAATCAGTAAGTTGCACACTCATACTTAAAATCCTGCACTGTGTTCAGCCAGCCGTGTGCGTGCGCTCATTACATTAAATAATGTGCACAGCACTGAAATACAAATTCAACAAACAATAAAACCCGGCGCTCGTTGATTGAACAGAACGCCGGGTTTATGCGGATGGCTTTAAATTACTTTGTTAAGTGACCCGCACAAATCGCCTAGCAGGTGATCGCAAGTCTAATAGGATCACTACTTAAAGCAGACTCGCCATCAAGTGGCAGTTGTCGATCACGCCTTCTCTTCTACTGCTTTTTCTGCTTTTGTTCGCGCTTCTTTCACACTAGCCAGCCTTTTTTCAAGCGCATCGACACGCGCCGGGATGCCTTCGGTGCCCGGTGCAGGGTCCTTCTCCGGCAGGTATGCCTTGAAATACACGTGGTACTGATCTGCGGCCTTTGTGGCCTCTTGCTCGAGGTGAGACACCAAATCTTCGAGCCTGTCCAGGCGTTCAAGGGGGGTTTTCGGCCAGTTCCCACCCGGAACCACATCACCCTTTTGCTCTCCATATAACACTTTCAACATGCCATTGTGCGTCTCGAATACGCTGAGTTGGATGTTGTCTATGGAAGTATTAAGAGCCTGCTGTTTTGCCTCTTTGGCCTTTTCCGCTTCAGTCTGCGGCGTCACGGGGCCGGCAGTCGTCGTCGCAGGCGCGGAGGCAACAGGGGCAAGCGGAACTGGCAGATACTTTGCTTTTATAACCTCCGTTACTACGGCAGCAGCAGAAGCTTCTGCCACCTTAATCGGGAGCGCTGCCACCGCACCTGCAGAGTTTGAGACCGCACTATCTATTGCAATTTTTGCTAACTCGGGTTTCGAAGGGATCAGGCCCTTCTTGATTAACTCATCTGTCTTTACCGCGCTTTCAGCTGAGTCTTGCACGGAGGGTTTCGGCGTAGGGGGTGGTGTCGGGGTGTGTTGAAAGGCGCGAGTCCTTGTGAGCGATTTCTTCATACCCGCGATCTGCTCATGAGGCTCGTTATTGCCCAACACCGCACTTTCCTTTGACGTTGCTACCTTCCCGTTTTTATCCAACGGCCTTTTGTATTGGTCGATGAGGTAGCCTTCTTTATTAACCGGCTTCCCATCGAGATCAATAAACTGTTTTTTTTCGTTGATGATTCGCCCCTGCGGGTCGATCAAGCGATCGTGTGCGTCAACCGGACGGTTGTAACTGTCCACGGGTTTGCCCAGTGTGTTAATCGCATGGCCATTATCATTCACCGGCTGGTTGCGTTCATTGATACGTTGATTTTTTTCGTTAACGGCGTGACCTTTATCATTAATCAGCTGGCTACGTTCATTAATACGGCGACCTTTATTGTCGATCGCGTGACCGTCGGTATTTACCCGCTGGCCCGTTTTATTGAGCGGCCAACCAATGTTATCAACGTCTTGGCCTGGTTTTGGCTTGGGCTTTATAACCTGAGAGGGAGAACTGCCGGGGCTACGACCACCACCACCGTTATGACCAGGAACCCTGCGAGGCCCTGTCCCCTTAGACCTTTTTTCCCTGATATGCTCATGACTCTCCACAGCACCTTCAGCGACAGGATCCAGTTTAAAAGTATGCGTCAAGTTTGAGGGAATATTCAGCATCGTCGAAGACCTATTCAAATCACGTTATGGAATAATTGAGACGCCCTCCATGCTCTCAACTAATTACGTGGTTAACACCACACAACCAGTTCCACTTCGCCACAAACTTCATATCAATTGAAAATAACTAACAGCTCCATAGAACACCGCTATTACGAATAATAACCCTTGTAAGCCAAATCCCAAACATTAACTTATTTATCCAATTCGGGCAGACAGACTCTGTACTTTCGTAACTTACGATAGAGCGTATTGCGGCTGACTCCGAGTTGCTCAGCGGTGCGCGTCATGTGCCATCGCTGCTGGTCAAGGGTGTTCAGCAGTGTTTTTCGCTCCGCCTCGTGCAACGGCGATAATTCACCAGGCGTAGAGGGCGCAAGGTTTGGAGCAAGCACGTTCACGGGTAGATCGCCCAAGACAACACACCCGTCCTCAGCCAAAGCCATCAGCGTACGCAACACCATGCGCAGTTGCCGCACGTTGCCCGGCCACGCATAGGCAAGCAGCGCTTCTCTGGCCGCCAGCTGCAAGGTAACGGCCTGCCCGGCTGCCTCCTGATCCAGTAGAAAATCCAGTAGCTGCGCTTTGTCAGCGCGTTCGCGAAGTGCCGGTAACGCCACTTCCAACCCGTTCAGGCGGTAATACAAATCCTCACGAAAGCTGCCGGCCTCAACGCGCTCGAGCAAATTGCGGTGGGTGGCGCTGATAATTCTGACGTCCACCGCCTGCGGCTCACCGCCAATGGGCACCACCAGCCGATCTTCCAAAACCCGCAGCAAGCGGGTTTGCAACGCGAGCGGCATGTCGCCGATTTCATCGAGAAATAACGTGCCGCCATCGGCCTGTTGCAGCTTGCCGCGCATGCCTTCCTTGAGTGCGCCGGTAAAACTGCCGCCGCGATAGCCGAACAGCTCGCTTTCAATCAGATGTTCGGGGATGGCGGCGCAGTTGAGGGCAACGAAAGGCTTGCCCGCGCGCAGGCTGGCCTGATGCACGGCCTTGGCGAAGGCTTCTTTACCGCAGCCGGTTTCACCGTTGATCAGCAGCGGCACGTCGCGTTCGAACACTTTCAGCGCCCGGCGAAAGTCCGTCTGCAGCGCAGGATCGCCCAGGCAGATGCCCGGCAGTAGCGGCGCTTCGGGTTTGGCCACAGGCGCGGCCACACTGCGCGCCTGCCCCCGCAGCGCCGCGAATAGTTGCCGGCCGTCACGGGTGCGCAATGGCCAACTGGCGGTGGCATTGGCGCTGGAGCGACCGAGCAGTTGGTCGAGCGGGCAGTCAAAAAATGCCTCCACCGGCTGCCCCAGCAAACCACCGCGCACTTGCCCCAGCAGGTTCAGCGCGCTCTGGTTGACCGCGCAGATGCGCCCTTCGCCATCAAACGCCAGCAGCCCTTCGCTGAACAACCCCACAGACTCGGCCTGCAGGTGAAAACGCAGCAGCCAGTGGTGTTCAAAATGGCGCAGGAAGTAACAACTCTCGATCATCTTCGCCGACAGGTTCACCAGCGCCATGGTGTGGAACTGGCTCTGGCGCGACACAGCTTCGCGCGCCGATGACACATCCAGCACTGCCAGCAACTCGCCATGGGGGTCGAACACCGGGCTCGCCGAGCAGGTCAACCCGGTGTGCCGGCCGCGAAAATGTTCATCGCGATGGATGGTCAGCGACTGACGCTCCACCAGGCAGGTGCCGATACCGTTGGTACCTTCGCAGGCTTCGCTCCAGTCGGCGCCTAGCCATAAACCGGCGCGCTCGAAAATCTTGCGTTCGGAGGGCGCAGTCACGCAATTGAGGATCACCCCGCGCGCATCCGTCAGCAGTACCGCGTGGCCAGCACCCGAAAGCTGCTGATGCAGGCTGTTCATCTCGGTGCCGGCGATGTGCAGCACTTGCTGCAGGCGTTCGCGGCTTTCCAGCAAGCGGCCGTGTTCAAGCACGGTGGGGGCGATGCTCACAGCAGGGTCGAGGTGATAGTCCTCCAGGCAACGCAGCCAGGAGCGGGCGATGGATGGGTCGCTGGACGGGTCGCGGCCATGCGCCACGGTCAGGACTTGCCTGGCATGGCGACTGAAATGATCGTTGTGCATTTCTTATTATTCTCCCTGCATGAGAACGGCCAGCATCCCCCGGCATCCCGACCATTGCAACCCTGGGCCGAGCCGCTTTTCATGGGCTGTACCGTTTATGGCACAAACTGTCACTCACGCTGTAACACCCCTGCTACAGCAACGCCTTGCAACACAGCCAAAACCCCCGATTTACCGGCCCCGCACAGCAGTGGCCCAACCTTTGCTCTACGCTTTATCAAGCGCAATATCGCTGTACTCCAATAAACATAAAAGTCAGGAGATACCCACCATGCGTTACGCACACCCCGGTACTGAAGGCGCGATCGTCTCGTTCAAGGCCAAGTACGGCAACTTCATCGGCGGCGAATTCGTTGCACCGGTCGATGGCAACTATTTCACCAACACCTCGCCGGTCAACGGCAAGGCCATCGCCGAATTCCCGCGCTCCACGGCCAAAGACATCGACAAAGCCCTCGACGCCGCCCATGCCGCCGCCGACGCCTGGGGCAAGACCTCGGCCCAGGACCGCTCGCTGGTGCTGCTTAAAATCGCCGACCGCATTGAGCAAAACCTCGAACTGTTGGCCATTACCGAAACCTGGGACAACGGCAAGGCCGTGCGTGAAACCCTCAACGCCGACATCCCGCTGGCCGCCGACCACTTCCGTTACTTCGCCGGTTGCATCCGCGCCCAGGAAGGCACCAGCGCCGAAATCAACGAACTCACGGCGTCCTATCACTTCCACGAGCCGCTGGGCGTGGTTGGCCAGATCATCCCGTGGAACTTCCCGCTGCTGATGGCCGCCTGGAAACTCGCGCCTGCCCTGGCCGCCGGTAACTGCGTGGTGCTCAAGCCTGCCGAGCAAACTCCGCTGGGCATTAACGTGCTGATGGAATTGATTGGCGACCTGCTGCCGCCGGGCGTGCTGAACGTGGTGCACGGTTACGGCAAAGAAGCCGGCGAAGCCCTGGCCACCAGCAAGCGCATCGCCAAAATTGCCTTCACCGGCTCCACGCCTGTGGGCTCGCACATCATGCACGCGGCGGCCGAGAACATTATTCCGTCCACCGTTGAGCTGGGCGGCAAGTCGCCGAACATCTTCTTCGCCGACATCATGAAAGCCGAGCCGTCGTTCATCGAGAAAGCCGCAGAAGGCCTGGTGCTGGCGTTCTTCAACCAAGGCGAAGTGTGCACGTGCCCATCGCGTGCGCTGGTGGAAGAGTCGATTTACGACGACTTCATGAAAGTGGTGATGAAAAAGGTCGAGCAGATCAAACGCGGCGACCCGCTGGACACCGACACCATGGTCGGCGCCCAGGCGTCGGAGCAGCAGTTCGATAAAATTTTGTCCTACCTCGAAATCGCCAAGGGCGAAGGCGCGCAACTGCTGACCGGCGGCAAGGTCGAGAAGCTCGAAGGCGATATGGCCGGCGGCTATTACATCCAGCCGACGCTGCTCAAGGGCACCAACGAAATGCGCGTTTTCCAGGAAGAAATTTTCGGCCCGGTGGTGAGCATCACCACCTTCAAGGACGAAGCCGAAGCCCTGGCAATTGCCAACGACACCGAGTTCGGCCTCGGCGCCGGCGTGTGGACCCGCGACATCAACCGCGCCTACCGCATGGGCCGCGCGATCAAGGCGGGCCGCGTGTGGACCAACTGCTACCACCTGTACCCGGCGCATGCCGCGTTTGGCGGTTACAAAAAGTCCGGCGTGGGCCGTGAGACGCACAAGATGATGTTGGATCACTACCAGCAGACCAAAAACTTGCTGGTGAGCTACGACATTAATCCGCTCGGGTTCTTCTAACTAATAGCCCCCTCCCACATTTGAAATGCAATCAAATGTGGGAGGGGGCTTGCCCCCGATAGCAGAGGATCAGCCAACCATTAAGTGACTGACATACCGCTATCGGGAGCAAGCCCCCTCCCACACTTAGATCGCAAGTACTTGCGCCATGCATTCGGCACAACTTCGCCGAGCTAAAAACAATAAGAATTGAAAGGTACTTTCCCATGCCTAGCGAACCCACTGGCTCTTCCGTCGACTTCGAAAAAGTCGGCACCGACTACTTCCAACAACGCGAACTTAAAAAAGGCGCCGCCGGCTGGGTGCTGTTGGTCGGCCTCGGCGTCGCCTATGTCATCTCCGGCGACTACGCCGGCTGGAACTTCGGCCTGGCCCAGGGTGGCTGGGGCGGCATGTTCCTCGCCACACTGCTCATGGCCACCATGTACCTGTGCATGTGTTTTTCCCTGGCCGAACTGTCTTCCATGATCCCCACCGCCGGCGGCGGCTACGGCTTTGCCCGCAGCGCGTTCGGGCCTTGGGGCGGCTTCCTCACCGGCACCGCCATCCTCATCGAATACGCCATCGCCCCCGCCGCCATTGCAGTGTTTATCGGCGCGTATTGCGAGTCGTTGTTCGGCATTGGCGGCTGGATGATCTACCTGGCGTTCTACATCATCTTTATCGGCATCCACATCTTTGGCGTCGGCGAAGCCTTGAAGCTGATGTTTGTGATTACCGCCGTCGCGGCGATCGCCTTGGGCGTGTTCCTGGTGGCGATGGTGCCGCACTTCAATGTCGCCAACCTGCTCGATATACCGGTGACGGAGGCCAAGGGCGCCAGCACCTTCCTGCCGTTCGGCTACGTCGGTGTGTGGGCGGCGATTCCCTATGCCATCTGGTTTTTCCTCGCCGTGGAAGGCGTACCGCTGGCCGCTGAAGAAACCAAAAACCCGAAACGCGACCTGCCCCGTGGCCTGATCGGCGCCATTGTGGTGCTGACCAGTTTTGCCCTGCTGATTCTGGTGATCGCACCGGGCGGCGCAGGCACTTATGCGTTGGTCAAATCCGGCAACCCGCTGGTTGAAGCGCTGGCGTTGGCCTACGGCGGTTCAACGTGGATGGGCGGCTTCGTCAACCTGGTCGGCCTGGCGGGGTTGATCGCAAGCTTTTTCTCGATTATCTACGCCTATTCGCGGCAGATCTTCGCCTTGTCCCGTGCCGGCTACCTGCCGCGCAAACTGTCGCAAACCAATAAAAGCAAGGCGCCGGTGCTGGCATTGATCATCCCCGGCATCATCGGGTTCGGCCTGTCGCTGACCGGCCAGGGCGACTTGCTGATTCTGGTGGCGGTGTTTGGTGCGACCATTTCCTACGTGCTGATGATGGCCGCGCACATCACTTTGCGCATCCGTCGCCCCAAAATGGACCGCCCGTACCGCACACCGGGCGGCATTTTCACTTCCGGCGTGGCGCTCGTACTGGCCTGCGTCGCCGTGGTGGCGGGCTTTCTGGTGGACCCGCGCGTGGTGATTGGCGCGGCGATCATCTATAGAGTATTAATTGCTTACTTTGCTTTCTACAGCCGGCATCACTTGGTAGCAGGCACGCCGGAAGAAGAATTCGCGGCGATCCAGGCCGCAGAGGCCGCCTTGCACTGAACTGCCGTAAACCTCGACGCGGGCGGCTGCTCGCGTCGTCAAGGAGACACTGTATGGCAAGCTTTTCCCACGCGGTGGGTGCACAGACCTACCGCTTCGACAGCCTCAAGGACGTGATGGCCAAGGCCAGCCCCGCGCGTTCCGGGGATTTTCTGGCTGGCGTAGCAGCGCATAACGACGGCGAGCGCGTGGCGGCGCAAATGGCGCTGGCGAATATTCCGCTGAAACACTTCCTCGAAGAAGCGTTGATCCCCTATGAAAGCGACGAGGTCACCCGGCTGATCATCGACACCCACGATAAACAGGCGTTTACCGTGGTCAGCCACCTGACCGTCGGTGGCTTGCGTGACTGGCTGCTCAGCGATGCGGCCGATGAACAATCTCTACGCGCATTGGCGCCGGGGCTGACACCGGAAATGGCGGCGGCTGTCTCCAAGATCATGCGCGTGCAGGACCTGGTGCTGGTGGCGCAGAAAATCCGCGTGGTCACCCAGTTTCGCGGCACCATGGGTTTGCGCGGGCGCTTGTCGACACGCCTGCAACCCAACCACCCGACCGACGAACCGGCGGGCATCGCCGCGAGCATTCTCGACGGCCTGCTCTACGGCAACGGCGACGCCATGATCGGCATCAACCCGGCCACCGACAGCATCGCCTCGATCTGCGCCATGCTGGAAATGCTCGACGCGATCATCCAGCGCTACGAAATTCCCACCCAGGCCTGCGTGCTGACCCACGTCACGACGTCCATCGAAGCCATCAACCGTGGCGTACCGCTGGACCTGGTGTTTCAGTCGATAGCCGGCACCGAAGCGGCCAACGCCAGTTTCGGCATCAGCCTGAGCGTGCTGCGGGAAGGCTACGAGGCAGGTTTGAGCCTCAATCGCGGCACGTTGGGCAAGAACCTGATGTATTTCGAAACCGGCCAGGGCAGTGCCCTTTCGGCCAACGCGCACTTTGGCGTCGACCAGCAAACCTGCGAAACCCGCGCCTACGCCGTGGCCCGGCACTTCAACCCGTTTCTGGTCAACACCGTGGTCGGTTTTATTGGCCCGGAATACCTGTACAACGGTAAACAGATCATCCGCGCGGGCCTTGAAGACCACTTCTGCGGCAAGTTGCTCGGCGTGCCGATGGGCTGCGACATCTGCTACACCAACCACGCCGAAGCCGACCAGGACGACATGGACACCTTGCTCACCCTGCTCGGCGTGGCCGGAATCAACTTCATCATGGGCATCCCCGGCTCCGACGACATCATGCTCAACTACCAGACCACCTCGTTCCACGACGCCTTGTACGCCCGGCAAACACTGGGTTTAAAACCGGCGCCGGAGTTTGAACAGTGGCTGGCGAAAATGGGCATCTTCACGCAAGCCGACGGCAAGGTGCGCTTTGGTAACAGCCTGCCACCGGCGTTTCGCCAAGCCTTGGCGCAATTGGGATGAAGGAGCCACCCGTGGAAGTCGATTCCCTTGAAACCCTGCCTGATAACCCGTGGCTGGAACTGCGCCGCCTGACCCCGGCGCGCATTGCCCTGGGCCGCACCGGTACCAGCATTCCCACCAGCGCACAGCTGGATTTTCAATTCGCCCACGCCCAGGCGCGCGACGCGGTGCACCTGCCTTTCGACCACGCGGGCCTGACCAGCCAAATGGCCGAACGCGGCCGCGACACACTGCTGCTGCACAGCGCTGCCGCCGACCGCCATCTGTATCTGCAACGCCCGGACCTGGGGCGGCGCCTGAGTGATGAATCCGCCCAGAGCCTTCGCGACTATGCCGCCGCCAACCCCGGCGGCGTCGACCTGGCCGTGGTGGTGGCCGACGGGCTGTCGGCGCTGGCGGTGCATAAACATACGCTGCCGTTTCTCACACGCATGGAGGAACATATCCAGGCCGAAGGCTGGTCCTTGTCACCAGTGATTCTGGTGGAACAAGGCCGCGTGGCCGTGGCGGATGAAGTCGGCCAGTTGCTCGGCGCCAAGATGGTGGTGATCCTGATCGGCGAACGGCCAGGCCTCAGCTCGCCGGACAGCCTGGGCCTGTATTTCACTTACAACCCCAAAGTGGGCCTCACTGACGCTTATCGCAACTGCATCTCCAACGTGCGCCTTGAGGGCTTGAGCTACGGCATGGCGGCGCATCGCCTGCTTTACTTGATGAAAGAAGCGTGTCGACGGCAGCTGTCGGGGGTCAATCTCAAGGACGAGGCGCAGGTTCAGACGATTGAGTCGGATAATCCTGACCTGATGAAGGGCAATTTCCTGCTCAGCTCACCGGATGACTGATCGCTGCACGATTGCGCTTTTTCGCGACGTTAGGCAGCATCGAGTCACGGCCGCGCGTGTGGTCACCCCCCTTTGGAAGTTGAGGCCTGGCATGCGGATTACTCAAGCGACCCTGGAACACCTGGACCTGTTGACCCCGCTTTTCGTCAAATACCGTGAGTTTTATGGGGCGTTGCCATTCCCGGATTCATCGCGAGACTTCCTGGAAAAGCGCCTGCGCCGTAAGGAATCGGTGATTTATTTGGCGCTGGCGGATGATGACGACAAGAAATTGCTCGGGTTTTGTCAGCTGTATCCGAGCTTTTCGTCGCTGTCGCTCAAGCGGGTTTGGATACTCAACGACATCTATGTGGCCGAGGATGCGCGCCGGCAATTGGTGGCGGATAACCTGATGCGTACCGCGAAGAAAATGGCCAAGGAAACCCAGGCAGTGCGGCTGCGGGTGTCGACCAGCAGTGACAATGAAGTGGCGCAGAAGACGTACGAGTCGATCGGTTTTCGCGAGGACACGGAGTTCAAGAACTACACGCTGCCGATCAGTGAAGATTGATCCTCACACCACAATCACCACAAATCCCCTGTGGGAGCGGGCTTGCTCGCGAATGCGGTGGGTCAGTCACCTGATATGTCGACTGACCCACCGCATTCGCGAGCAAGCCCGCTCCCACATTTTGTGATGTGTGCATCCTTGATAACTGCGACATCCCCCGCTACAAAACCAACACGCTTTTCACCGATCAATCCGTATAATGCCGACCTTTCAGGGTTGTAAGAATTGCGGCACATGCGTGTAGCCTTATTTCCCGACACCCCGCACAGGCCTGCTGAGCCGGGCCATTCACACAGGTGCCATCCATGGATTTCAACCCGCTAGACCTTATCCTGCATCTCGACGTCTACCTCGACATGCTGGTAACCAATTACGGTCCGTGGATCTACGCCATTCTGTTCCTGGTGATTTTTTGCGAAACCGGCCTGGTGGTCATGCCCTTCCTGCCGGGTGATTCGTTGCTGTTTATCGCGGGCGCCATTGCAGCCGGCGGCGGCATGGACCCGGTTTTGCTGGGCGGCCTGTTGATGTTGGCGGCGATTCTCGGCGACAGCACCAACTACGTCATCGGGCGAACAGCCGGGGAACGCTTGTTCAGCAACCCGAACTCGAAAATATTCCGCCGCGACTACCTGCAAAAGACTCACGACTTCTACGACAAACACGGCGGCAAAACCGTGACCCTGGCGCGCTTCCTGCCGATCCTGCGCACGTTCGCGCCGTTCGTCGCCGGCATCGCCAAAATGCCCTACCCGCGCTTTTTCGGTTTCAGCGTGTTCGGCACCATCATCTGGGTCGGCGGTTTGGTGACCTTGGGTTATTTCTTCGGCAACGTGCCGTTTATCAAGAAGAACCTCTCGTTACTCGTGGTGTTCATCATCCTGCTGTCCTTGGTGCCGATGATCATTGGCGTGGTCCGCAGCCGCTTTGGTCGCACGTCCTCCGAAGCCAAGTCGTAACGCCTGCACATGTGGTCCCTCAGCGCCTGGCGTCGCCGGCGCCTGCTGGCCAGGCACCCGATTGCCGATGACACCTGGCAGCGGGTGCGCAACCACTTGACCTTCCTCGACGGCATCAGCGCCGAGCAAGACAGGTGGCTGCGTGAAGCCTGCGTCGTCTTCCTCGCCGAAAAACACCTCACCGCCCTGCCCGGCGTCGACCTGCACCAGGAGCAACGCCTGCTGCTCGCCGCCCAGGCGCAACTGCCGCTGATGAACCTTGGCGACCTGGACTGGTATCAGGGTTTTCACGAAATCGTGCTGTACCCCGACGACTTCCTCAGCCCCCAGCGCCATCGCGATGCCAGCGGCGTCGAACACGAATGGGACGGCGAGCACAGCGGCGAAGCCTGGCAACAAGGCCCGGTGATCCTCGCCTGGCCCGGCGTGCTGGCCAGTGGCAATTGGGAAGGCTACAACCTGGTGATCCACGAACTGGCGCACAAACTCGACATGCTCAATGGCGACGCCAACGGCCTGCCGCCGCTGCACAGCGACATGCGCGTGCAAGACTGGGCCAGCGTCATGCAAAGCGCGTTTGACGACCTCAACCGCCAACTCGACGCCAACCCGGACGCTGACACCGACATAGACCCCTACGCCGCCGAAAACCCGGCCGAATTCTTTGCCGTCACCAGTGAGTATTTTTTCAGTGCCCCGGATTTGCTGGTCAGCACCTACCCACAGGTGTATGCGCAACTGAGCCAGTTTTATCGCCAGGATCCGCTGGCGCGCCTCACCCAACTGCAGGCGAGCGACGCGCGGTATCAGACGGAACGCCACGCGCCGTACGACGTCTGACGCATGGCGTCAGCGTCAGAATATGCCTATAATCGCCGCCACTTTTAGGCCAATCCGGCCATGCTTCATGGCCAACTACGGGGGCAACGCCCAATGAGCTACAGCAAGATTCCGGCTGGCAAAGACCTGCCGAACGACATCTACGTCGCCATCGAAATTCCGGCCAACCACGCGCCGATCAAATATGAAATCGACAAAGACAGCGACTGCCTGTTCGTTGACCGTTTCATGGCCACCCCGATGTTCTACCCGGCCAACTACGGTTTCATCCCGAACACCCTGGCCGACGACGGTGACCCCCTCGACGTGCTGGTTGTAACCCCTTACCCGGTTACCCCAGGCTCGGTTATCCGCGCGCGCCCAGTCGGCATCCTGCACATGACCGACGACGGCGGCGGCGATGCCAAAGTTATCGCAGTCCCCCACGACAAGCTGTCCCAGCTGTACGTGGACGTGAAGGAATACACCGACCTGCCGCCACTGTTGCTGGAGCAGATCAAACACTTCTTCGAGAACTACAAAGACCTCGAAAAAGGCAAATGGGTGAAGATCGACGGTTGGGGCGACGCAGAAGCCGCCCGCGCCGAGATCATGAAGTCGGTGGCTGCCTACAAAGGCTGATACCGCGACTATTGCCCCGGCAATAAAAAAAGCCCCGATTATTCGGGGCTTTTTTGTGGGAAAAATTAAACGTCAAGTTCAACGCTTAACACTCAACGTTCAACTAAGTTTTAAATCTGACAAATCAGGCTACAACCCAGCAAACTCCTACACGCGCGATTCAACGCATGGTTTATTTGATGTAGTTTCCCGGCCAGTAAACTCTGCGTTTATGAATACATCAGGTGATCGACTAAAAGCACTACTGCGGGAAGTTCATCTTTCCGCTTCCGACTTCGCCAAGAACCGTGGTGTCACGCCTCAACACGTGAACAACTGGTTCAAACGCGGCGTGCCCATGGGCCGACTCAACGAGATCGCAGAACTGCTGTGCATCTCCAGCCGTTGGCTACGCACCGGCGAAGGCCCCAAACACCCAATGGCCAACTTCCTGCTAGAAGGCCACGACACAAGGAACGTGATCCCCATCCGCGAAGACGCGGGCAAATACCTCACAGGCCCAGCCACCCGCCCAGAAAGCACCGACGTGGAAATCCCCCTCCACCCTACCTTCACCTCCGTCGAACGCATCCGCGTCACCCTGCACACCCTCAAAACCCTCAACATCAACCCCGACCGCGCGATAGGCGCCTACATGGTCGACAACAGCATGACCGAGATCATCCAGCAAGGCGCCACCCTCGGCATCGACAGCGGCCGCACCCAAATCATCGACGGCGAAATCTACGCCGTCGAACACGACGGCATGCTACGCATCAAATACCTCTACAACCGCCCAGGCGGTGGTTTGCGCATGCGCAGCCACAACACAAGCGAGCACCCCGACGAATACCTTACGCACGAACAACGCTTCGAGCAGAACTTCCAGATCGTGGGCTGGGTGTTCTGGTGGTCCACGCTCAATAACCGAAGACCGCCCGTGCCGCTGGATGAGCATTTATTGGGCTGGGAAGGCTCTAAACCGGATCCGGAGGTGGGCAACTGAGGTGAATGCGGTTATCATGCCGCCCACATTTGGCAGGGGGTGGCTCATGGCTATCCACCCTGCCTGGCGAAGCGGAGGAGTTCCCGCGGATGCCCCTACTATTCAGCCTGACGCAATGTGGGCTGAGCGATTTGAAGGCTGGTGAGGTTTGTCAAAAACAAGCTGAAGCAGTCAGCGAGAAGCCGGCCACAAGCCGGCTTTTTAATGTCTGGAATAATCCTGTCCCATCCAAGAATCTTCCTGATAGCTTAGCTATTCCGGGGGTTTCAGGCATACCCCTGTCCGATGGCGTTCAACGCCATTTGATCTCATCCGACGATGAAGTGGGGGGACAGGTGGGGGGACAAGACGGACTGCAAGGGGAAATCAATGAGTAAGCTGAATCCGAAACAAGTCGAAAACCTTACTGAACCCGGCACCTATGAAGATGGTGATGGGCTTCGCTTGGTGGTCAAACCTACCGGACGTAAATCCTGGCTACTTCGCTTTCAATTAGCGGGACGTCGTAGGGAAATGGGCTTGGGCTCATTCCCTGAAGTCCGTCTCAAGAAAGCCAGACAAGCAGCCAGTGCCAAACGCAGCCAACTGAGCGATGTGTGACGATCAAGGAGTCTGCTCGAATAGCGGTAACTTCGCAGGTAATGCGCCTGCGGGCAGTTACCACTACACATTCGGTTGGTACTTGGGTACAGATACGAAAGGCAACCCTATTTCATACAAAAACGGAACAGGACCCGGATTTGGTGGAGAATACTCTATAGCTCCTGACGAGCCCGCACCTTCAACGTCAACCCATCTGTTGCCTGAGGTGGTCTGCATGCCAACAGCAAGTTTTAACTGTTCAATAGATGGTAAAGAGCTTGAGGACGCAGATCTGCCTAAATATCTTCCGATAGTTACAGAGAAAGATGTTAAAGCATCGGGAGGGAGCTGCCAGAGTGTCCCACTGTGTTATAACAAAAACATGATTCTTTTAGGATTAAATAGCAAATACTTCCCAAAAAGCTAGTCCTCAGTAAATAATCAATATTCAAAATATGCTCCTATCGCACGTGGAACAGGCTATAAATAAAAAGGGCCTTAAAAAGGCCCTTTTTTGTTCAACATAATTAAGCACCCGCCCCTGGATCAATCACTTTATTCGGAATGCGCTCTGCCATAGAGCGAAAAACCAAGGGTGCGGTGACTCCAACATTCAGAGCTAGTAAAGGAGTTAACGTAGTATTGGACTCTATATAGACGTAGGCTAAGAAACCGCCTATCAAAGGCAAAACCAAGAAAGGAACCCAATACACAAACTCTTTTAAATTTGGGCGTTGAGTCACTGGCAACTTGTGAATTTCGGCCAGTTCTAATGATTTAACCGCTAGCGCCCCTAAAAAAGCACAAACAACGGGAAAAGATACAAAATCCATTTAGTCCGCCCTATTACGTAGTGCCGACCCTAAGCGAGACAAAGTGCTTGAGTTTTTTCTACGTTTTTCCCTAGTAGAATACAGCGCTTCCCCTGCCGGACTAAACGAAGATGACTGCACAATCTCCGATGCATTTTTTTCTATAATACTTAGCACCTTTGATGCATCTAATCCAGTAGCTGCACTTAGCCCTTTTATAGTCCGCCACTCATAATGACTATCGTTAAGAGCGCCGATGACTTTTTCTTCTTCTCTATTCATTTTTCGACCTCAAAATCAGACGCCAAGCGCAATCGGGATTTCAATTTTAGGCTGAATCGCTACTAGACTACTAAGATACTTCGCTTGAACCTTTTCGTACAAATCAGGAATACGGTTTGACTTGACGGTAACAACCAAGGCGTAGGACAGCTTTCCTGCGCGTACAGGAGTTACGCTATTTCCTGGTTCTCTCGCAATATAGTGAATATCAAAAACTGGATCAACAAGAGAGCTACCCCTCTTTTTCACCGTATTACTACGAACAGTATCCCACTTATGCGCATCAGTTCTCAGTTCCTGCTCATTACTTTTTTCGTGACGGCCAAAAAAAGAAGCCGTATCGGGATAAAGCTTATCTTTCTTAAACTTATTTTTGTTCGGTCTGAATTTAACATCCAAACCGGCCCTAGTATACTCGCCAGGCATATGTGGATCTGTAGAGCAACTATAACAAAAAGTAGCCTTTATAGTAAAATCCCCTGCAAGGACCTCGTCTGGCATTGGTATAGGCGCCCTCAAAACTTTACCGGGTTCTAACTTGCCAGTATAAAGGACTTTAATTTCTCCGTCCTCACAAGTAACAATGCTTCGGATATCTGGATTAACAATTCCCCAGCCTACTTCCTCACGGGCATGACCATTGTCATCTGCGGAATGAATTAATAGTGCCCTGATAGCAGGCGTGGTCAGAGCATTTCCAAAATAAGCTCTAAGCCCAGCAGCAATACGCATGACCGCCGGAGTGGCGAAACTAGTGCCACGATCCTCAGCAATCACTGGACCGGGGAACAAAAACTTAAACTTATTACTATCAATGCCGCCAAAAGCCAACATATCGGGCTTTATCAAGCCAGGGCTTCTTCCTGGTCCAATCGAACTATAAGGTGCTCTACACCACCCCTCATGAAATCCGTCGCTGGCCCCAATGGCTAGGGCATTAACTGAGTCACTCGGCACCTGAATTCTAGATTCCGGCCATCCCCTGTCACCGTCATTCCCAACAGCCACAGCTGCCAAGATATCGCCTTCACCTAAGTGATCATCAAGCATTGAAGTCCATGCAGTAACCTCATCATCACCGGCGACTTGATATGGACCAATGCTAAAAGAAACTAACGGATAGTTAGTTTGAGAGAGCACATTATCTACATACAGCATTACGTCATAGAGACTATCATCCGCAATTAAGTCACCCAACACTCTGTAATGATCAACTTCAGCATACGGCCGTTCCAATGCTCCGGGCTGCACGTTACCAAACAAAAGCGCGGACGTAACTGCTTGACCATGATCTTGCAGCTCAGGGATTGCGTCGCCAATATTAAAATTTGAAGACGGCTCTATATTCTTTGCCCAGCGACCAAAGGGATGATCATCCGGCAAGCCCCCATCAAAAATAGCAACTTTAAAACTTTCATCCAGAGCCTTTTCGACAGGAATTGTAATTCTAGCCACACCACCTGACCGTACCAACTTAGGCTGACTAATTGTTCTTAGCTTAGGCATTTTCCTTATAGCGCGCACAAAGGAAAATTTAGCCAACTCTTTTACGGACTCTTCATCACCTTTCGCTGCTAAAAATAATAATCCGCGCGTTTGGTAAGAACGAGACATATCTAGTGAAATGTGACTTTTTTCAGCAAATTTTACAAAGTCAGATTCCCAGTCGAGATCGACGGCACTATCAAAATGGACTACAACTTCTAAATTATTTTCTTCCTTGTCAAATTCGCCTAGAAGCCTATCCTCTGCCCTAAAAACCTCTAAACGTTCTACCTTCACTATTTCTTTTGAAAGTTTTGAACCTTCCTCTATACCAGAAAGACTTTTCCTAAGCTTGGAGAAAGACTTGAACTCTCCCGCAACGTACAAAGTTGTCGATGCGACGCCCTCTTCCTTATCGCTACCACGCCCTGCATCAGGCTTGCTCTTCTGAGGCTTGCTACCAACAAGGCGAAGCGAAAAGGCGTTTAAAAGGTATTCAGGAAATCCAGACCTAGCAACATATTTAGGATGAAGAGTAAGTGCTGCGACAGCGTTACCATCCGCCAAGGCATCTTTAGGTATCTCTTTAAAATCCTTTTCCAATGTTTCGAGCATTGAATCCAAGCGTTCAACTTGCTCAGAGAGGCTGTAGGGAGGCAATGAATTATCGAATCCCCCTTTATACGGAACGTGATCAGCTAACTTTTCTCCGCGCCCAAATAGAAACCGCTCTTTACCTTCCATGTTAAGCTCCCGCAGTCATTGCTGCTCGTAATGTATCACGTGAAACGCCAGTTATCTTACTTGCCGTTCTCTGCGATGCTTTCCCTTTAGTCACTAAAAGCAACGCTAAACTTTTTCTTCTAGCACGATCTTCCGCTGGGCATTGGCGCTCTAGAAGAAAGCGCAAATACTCTAACCCGCCACTTTCCCCTTCGAGAACAAGCGCTTTACGTAAGTTATTTATCTCACGTTGAAAATCACTAAACGACGTCCCGTCCATCAAGGAAGCAATAAAATATATCCAAGCTTTTGGAACATCACCACCGGAACTCAGCCCCAAGCCAACTCTCACCAAGTCGTCTATCCCAGGACGTTTAAACTCAATCACTTGGTCAAAACGCCTCTGCACCGCAGGATCTAACAAGTGATAGTGATTCGTGGCGGCTATCAATAGATTACTACCTTGCCATTGATCTAACTCTTGTAGCATCACAGTAACCAACCGTTTGACTTCACCTATGTCAGATGAGTCATCTCTCTTTTTTGCGATAGCATCCATTTCATCCAAAAGCAAAACACAGGGTCTACTTCTGGCGTAAGAGAGAGCTTTCCTTAAATTATTACCTGTTCTACCAAGATAGCTGCTAACGACTGTAGCCAAATCCAATGTCAGCAACGGAACCTTGAGTTTCTGAGCTAAATATTTCGCACATACTGTTTTACCAACTCCAGGAGGACCTGTGAATAGTATTTTGCTAGTTGGACTTATTCCAGCATCCAACAATCTCTTCGCATTTTTACTCTCTGACAAGACAAGATTCAAAGGTCCCTTAATCTCATCTGAACTAACAAAACCATTTGGTAGTTTTATTGGATCCTCGACCGATAGCAATTCGCTGTTTGACTCCGAATCGGTCGGAACAGGCGAAGATATTCCAGCATCCTTAACTCTTCGGATGCTAGATGCGCTGCCCTCATCGAACTTCTGTGAAAAGACCTCTTTATGTATCAGGTCTGCAAGAGGATCCCCAGACTCCCTCAAAGCTCGAATAAGTCGGAGGGTCTGTATGCGAACCTTCTCACCGTCGCCGACCGCTCCAACCTTCGTGATCTGGACTAATTTCTCTATAAGCGCTCTAGAATCGTCCATTGCACACGTAACCTATTGATTTTTAATAAATTTAAAGTGGACTAGGCGCATTATCCCACTTGACGTAGAAAGCGGCAAGGTATAAGCAGAAAGCAGCCGACGAAAGGCTGTATAAAAAAACAGTATCAGCAAATTCCGTGGCAATTGCCTCGATTCAGTCTGCATAACGATGTAGGCACAATCCGCCCGCCTCAGACGATCACCATGAATGGGGACATGCTTGCCGCCCAAGACAGATACCCATTTCAATCACAGTGGATGGCTGACATGCAGGGGCATGTGATGACAGTTTGCTAAGACAGGCTAGGCTGGGACTGAACCACAACGAACTAGGAAGTCACCACAATGACTGAGTCAATCGATGGATTGCTCGATGCGGGCCCGCTAGAAAACTCTAAATTCCCCTCTGATTTCTCTGGGCAACCGCTATTTATCCGGGGAGATGATTGGCATAACAACGCAATGCTGGGTTGGACCCACTTTCCCTTGGACCTATACGCAGCGGGTTACAAAGACGCGGCTGATGGACTGCTGTTTGCTCTAGCAGAGCGGAAAGTCAGCCTAGACAGCGTCATCTATCCGTTGGTTTTTTTGTATCGGCAAGGCATTGAGCTTGAGCTCAAATTGATGGTTCCCCTAGCCCGTCGGCTAGCAGAAAAACCAGAAAAACTCGATCACAGCCATGGCTTGATGCCACTCTGGGGTGAGCTACGGGAACTCCTTGAAAAACTCGATCCCCGCAAAGATGACAAAGAACTGCCGGCAATGGAGAGCTTCATCCAGCAGCTGGATAAAATCGATCCGGCCTCTTATGCTTTCCGCTATCCGACTACAAAAAAGGGAGCGGCGTCGCTACCGGATCTGCAATACGTGAACGTGCGCCACCTCAGCGAGATCATGAATAGCGTTTTCAAAATGTTGTCGGGAATTCACTCATTGCTGGGGGAAATGGACCAACATGACAATTACTGAGCGAGTAAGCAGTTCGTTCATTGCTTACCAGGGTGCCCCCCAAGCTAATACTACGATAGGTTAATGATTGTGAAATCTCTAATGCACTCGGCATCCGAACAGGAGCAAAAAACTCACGAACACTAAAAATGGGGGGACAAATGGGGGGTCAGCTGTAAAGCCACTAATAGAACCCAGCAAAATAAGGCAAAAACCAAAAAATAAAGCCGCCCACAAGCCGGCTTTTTAATGTCTGGAATAATCCTGCCCCATCCAAGAATATTCCTGATAGCTCTGCTATTCCGGGGATTTCAGGCATTCCTCTGTCCGATGGCGTTCAACGCCATTTGACTTCATCCGACGTTGAAGTGAGGGACAGAACGGACGACGGGAGATCATCAAGAACACGTACCGAACTTTGATGACTCGTGGGATGAAAGGCTGCTACCTCTTCTGCACCGAGCCTGAAACTGCGCAGTATTTTGCAAGTCGGCTCACAAATCTAAGCCAGAAATGACAGTGCGCAGCCATAGGCCGCGCTTTTTAATGTTTGTAAGAATCCCAAACCAAGATTGTCCAACAGCCGTTGGACAATTGAATAGCTGAAACGCGGTACCTGTCGCCCCGCCACCTCTGTCACATTCTCAAAAACTGTGCATAGATCGGGCAGCTGGCTGCTGCCCAAATCGGAAAAGGACATATTGACGTGTCACCTATAACGACATGAAAGCACGACATGTCGCTAAAGTAAGTAAATCGCGACATGAGGCCAAACATTCATTCGTAAGGCACTAGATCAGCACACTGCTGACCTAATACCAATGTCACATCACTTCGGCTGCAAACACTCCACAGCCCGATCCGCCACCATCTTCGCCATCTCCACCAAATGCATCACCGCCCTATGCGGCGCGCCCAGCGGTTCGCCGAGCGATTGCGACGTCGCCACCGCACACTGCAGCAGCTCAGCCACACGCACCCAGGCGTCCTCGAAGCTCAGTTCTTCATTAACGGTAAATGGGTGAGTTGCACCCAACGCGGGCGAATCTGAAACAACGTTATCCATAGCAAAATTCCCTAGCAGTAAGTGAATACCACCGGCTTTTCGCGACTAAACGAGCAGGGGTGGCGGCTGTACGCAGGTTAGTCGACCGGCTGCTAGGCTCCGGCGCACCCGAGGGTGCCCTGCGCACAGCCACCATAAGGTGCAGGTGAGAAGACACCTGTCTTTGGGATGACGCGTGCGCCTAGCAAGGTCCGGGCGACTAAACCCGATCACTGAATAGTCAGTGACGGACCGCAGCCTAGTCGCGGAATTTCGCTGGCGCAAGCGGTTGGGATTCTCTAGGAAACGTCCTGCAAATGAAAGGGATCAGCCCTGCTGGCCTTTAACACTCAGGCCTCAATCCAATATCAAATGCGGCAAAAACCGACTCGAATCCTTGGTAATCAAACTATTGTCTTCCCGCACGCCAATCCCCGCCGCCTGATCACCAATCACCCATGACCCAATCAGCGTGTAGCTGTCACCAAACTTCGGCAGCGGCGCGAACTCTTGAAGGATAAACGGCGCATCCGTATACGGTCCGCCCTCTTTCACAATCAGCCCGTCAGCCGTTTGCAGCTCAATGTTGGCCCCTTCCCGCGAGAAGAATGGCTTGCGCACCCAGCCTTTCGGCACGGCTTTATTCGGGTCGGTATCCAGGTGCGCCGCCAGCACATTAGGATGGCCTTTGTTGAACTCCCACAGCAGCGGCAGGATGCCTTTGTTGGAGATGATGGATTTCCACGCGGGCTCAAAAAACTGTGTGTCGCTCTCTGCAATCGCGGCACCGAAGGGTTCGTGGAAGATGAACTCCCAGGCGTGCAGTTTGAACAGGTGGGGAATCCAGTGATCTTCGAGGTCGACGAAGCGGCCTTCGGCGGTGAGGCCGATGTCTTCGATGTCGATGTGGCGGGACTCGATGCCGACTTTTTCCGCGACGAGGCGCAGGTAGTCGGTGGTGCCTTTGTCTTCGATCGAGTCTTTCATCGAGGCGAAGTAGAAGGGTTGGTTGAGGTGCAGTTGGGCGAAGGCCTGGTGCAGTTTGGTGTCGATGCTGTTGAACTGGTCGGCGTGTTTGGGCAGCAGGCCGCGTTCGATGCATTGCTCGAGCCAGCCCCACTGAAACGCGGCGGCTTCGTAGAGGCTGGTCGGGGTGTCGTAGTTGAGTTCGAGCAGTTTGGCGGGGCCGGTGCCGTTGTAGGAGAAGTCCATGCGCCCGTAGAGGTGCGGGTGGCCTTCGAGCCAGGAAGTTCGGATCATGTCGTAGAACGGCGCGGGGATGCTCAGGCGCTCGAGCAATTGCTCGCTGTGGACCACGCGGGCGACGAGGTCCATGCACATGTCATGGATCTCGGTGGTCGGGTCTTCGAGGTCTTGCTCGATTTGTTTGAGCGTGAACTGGTAATACGCGCTCTCGTCCCAGTAGGGTTCGTCGTCGATGGTGTGGAACAGAAAGCCGAGGCTGTCGGCGGTCTGTTTCCAGTCGTGACGTTCTGCGCAGTAGATCTTTTTCATGGCCCGCCTTCCTTAACTGCTCGACCCGCCGCCGCCCCAGCCGCTGCGGGCGCTGGCTTTGCTGCCGAAGCCGCCACGGGAGGTGGCCGAGGACACGGAGCTCGACGTGTTGGAGGAGCGCAGCGTGTTGGAGTAACTGCTGCTGCCGTACCGGGCCTGGTTCGAGCGGCCAAAGGTGGCGCCATTCGAGACGCGCTGGTTGAGCGTCGAGGAGCCGTAATTGCCGCGATCATCGCGGTAGCGGTACACCGGCTCGGAGCGGTAGCTGTTGCGATTGCTGCTGAGCATGTTGCCGATCAGCAGGCCGGTCAGCAGGCTGGAGGTGGAGAAGCCTGAGCCGCCACTGTTGGCTTGCGCGCCCGACGCTTGAGCGTTGGCCGCGTCGACTTGGGATTGGGTCACCTGGCCTTGAGCGGTCAGTTCGAAACCGCCGAGCTTGGGGATGAATTTGCCGGCGGAGTCTTGCTGGCACCAGTCGGCGACAAAATCGGCGTCGCACTCGGCCTGGCTGTCGTACACCGGGGCGATGCGGCGGTGCTCGGCCATGGCGGTCATGTAGGCGTCCGAGCAGACGTCTACCGGAAGCTTTTCATCGGCGCATTGCTGAACCGACTGGAAGTTGTACTTCTTCTGCAAATCGTAGGTTTTTTCCGTTGGCCCGCAGCCGGAAATCGCCATGGCGACCGACGCTGCCAGCGAGAGCTGGACGTACTTGCTTCGTTTCATCGGGAGCTCCGTACGGGATCAGTTCTGGGAAGGCGTCATGCACGCGGCGTTCAGCATGCCGACGCTGATGGCCACGGCTGCCACGTAAATACCAGCTGCGAGTTCGCCGTTCTTGATGCGCTCGGAAGTGCCTTTGAGCACCAGGCTGGTCACCAGAAACGCCAACAGCTGGACGACGGCGGCGATGACGGCCCACACGACGAAGTCGAGGATGCTGATTGAGTAGGCAATCACGTTGCTGGCCGGAATCGCGAAACCGATGATCGCGCCGCCCAGCGCGACCGCCGCCGACACATTGCCGGCACGGATCAGTTCAAATTCCTTGTGCGGGGTGATGCGGGTGTAGATGAACTGGAACACGCCGAACAGTACCGCGGCGCCCAGCAGGTAGGTGACAAACCCGAGCACGGCGGCTTTGTTCAGGGAAATGGAGAGAGCTTCTAGCATGGACTTCTTCCTTTTTTAGAGCGCATTCAAGTCGGTTGTGTACAGCGAAATGCCCAGCGATGTGCTCAGGCTGATGGTGCCTTCAGCGTCTTCTTCGACGGAAAACAGCAGAAACTCTCGGCGATCGGTCAGGCCCGTTTCGCGGGCGTACAGCATTGAGCGGTGCTCGACGGTGTAGGAATCTTCGGGGTTGATCACCTGTTCGCTCATCGCCACCAGCTCTGTCTGGCCAGGCTCGCTGCCCCACACGCGGGCGTATTCAACGCCGTTGTGGGTGTAAGTCGGCAGGCCGATCAGGCTTTGTGGGCCGGCCAGTCGCCGCAGTTCCGCTTCACTGGTGATAGTGACGTAACTCAGGTAATTGAACAGGATGACCGACTCGACCTGCCCGGCGATGTCGCCCGTGGTGTGCACCTGCAGCCAGTAATCTTCGTCGTTCATGTAATAGCGCGACAGCCAGGTGGACTGGCCGAGGTCAACGGTGCCGTTGCTCCAGATTTCCTGGGAGCCGGGGATTACCACCGAGGTTTTATCATCGAGCAACAATTTGAGGGTCGAGTCGAACATCACGCCTTTGCCCGGCGCCAGGCCCAGCGGGCCGGTAACCGGCAAGGTCGGTTTCGTCGCGGCATTCGCGTTCGGGGCTTCAAGCCCCATCAACTGTTTAAGCCATCCCATTGGAAATTTCCTTCAGGCGGGTGGAGGCGATATAGAAGAGTTCGCCGCCTTCAACGCGCGTGGCGCCGGGCGGGTTGATCGACGGTTGCTGGGCACCCTTGGCGCGGTAGCCGATGAGCGTGGCGTTGTGCTGTTCTTTCATCAGCGTGTACAGATCGCCGAAGCTTGCTTCAAAGGCCTCGGGCAATTTCATCAGGTATTGGGTGGCGCCCTGGCCCACGCACAGCAGCTCGTTGATGACCACAGACGAGCCCGGGTCCTGAGAGGCGCGCACCAGCATCTCGATGGCCATGCTGGAAGTGCATTCCAGGCTGGGGGCGTAGGAGCTGGCGAGTGCGGCAATTTCACTTTCATTGAAGTGGGCGACGACATGCCCGACCGGCTTCAATTGATTCACCGCCAGCACGGTGGCCAGCGTCAGGTCGTCAGATGGGGTTCGCACCAGAACGCGCTCGGCACCGGGCACGCCTGCGCGCAGCAGTAACGCGGTGGAGGACAGGCTTTCGCCGCGGATGAACGCGGCTTTGCCCGGCATCGGGTTTTCGTCGAGGGTGCAATCGCAAATGACGATCAGGTTGTCGTTCGAGGTTTCATCCTGGAGCAACAACTCGATGACCCGCTCGCTGGACGCGCCTTCCCAGCCAATGAGCACTGTATGGCCGACCTTGCCGGTGAAATCACCTTTGCCCTTCATGCCTTTTCTCCATGCATCGATAACGCTGGTGGTGGTTTTGCCGATGGCCGCCGTCAGCAGCGCAATGCCCCCGAGCATGACCCAGGTGGCCACGAACACTCGCCCGGCCGATGTCTGCGGCGCGAGGTCGCCATAGCCGACAGTTAGCGTGGTCGTGAGGTAGAAGTAAATAAACGTGGCAGCGGCGGTGAGGTGTTGCTCGCCCAGAAGTATCAGGCCCAGATAAGCCGTGCTCAGGTGTACACCCAAGGCGACGACCAGCCCTGCCCAGCCGAAGCGGTGAAAGAGCGAGGAGGCGTACATACGCAGCAAAAGAAAAATCGACATCTAGCCCCTGACTCCCTGGGTACCCGAATCCTGAAGACGCCATCGTCTGTAGGCTCGAGTGCGTTCAGCCGGCATTAAACCTGCTGCGCGGCCTGGAGAGAAGTACCTTGGCCGCAATAAATCCGGCGAACGCACCAAACAGGTGACCCTCGAACGAAATACCCTGACGCGGCACAAAGCCAAAGATCAAACCGCCATACAGCACCGCCACCACAGCCGCCGTGATCAGGTTGCTCCAACTGCGGTGAAACCAGGCGCGGGACAGCAGGTAGGCCCATAACCCGAACACCCAGCCGCTGGCACCGATGTGTATGCCGGCAAAACCGAACAGCCAGACCAGCGCGCCACCGAGCAGAATAATGATCGCGCTGACGGCGATGAATCGGTTGAAGCCTTCAATGATGACCAGCGTGCCGAGCACCAGAAAGGCAATCAGGTTCGCGCTCAGGTGCGCAAAGGACGCGTGTAAAAACGGTGAGGTGAGGATGCCGAGCAGCCCTTGCACGGTTCTCGGGATTAGCCCGAACGCCATGAGGCTGTAACCGGTCGCGACGTTGAGCAGTTGCAGCGCGAACATGAACAGGGCCAGGCCTGCGATTGTCTTGAAACCCTTGAGGGTGTCCATCCTGACCTCGACGTTGAATGCCGGTCCGCTAAAGAACTGTGGCGCGGGAGCTTGCTCCCGTTGGGCTGCGTAGCGGCCCTGAAAAATGGGACTGCTGCGCAGTCCAACGGGAGCAAGCTCCCTCGCCACAGGTTATCGGTTGCTCGCTCTATTACTCGGCCGACTTTTGCTTCAGGCGTTCCAGAATCGCATTGGCACTGCCTTCGTTCGGCGTGATGCCAGCGTCGCGCAGCTTGCGTTCCAGGTCGGTGCCCGTCGAGGCCTCGGCCAGTTCGTCCTGGGCTTGCAGTTCAGCGGCGCGTTGCTGCTGTTTGGCTTGCAGGCGATTCAGCGTACCGACGGCCGTTTCCAGCTTGCCGTTGGCACCGCCGCTGGCGATGGACGCGCTGACCTGAGCCTTTTGTACGCTTTCGCGCGCCTTGGCCATGTCCACTTGCTGGCGCAGGCTTTTAATCCGGCTTTCAGCTTTGGTGATGTCCTTACGCATGCTTTCAGCGTAACCACCGAATTCGATGGTCTGCTTTTGCTCGGTGTCGCGCTCGTTGGTCAGGGTCGAAATGGCTTCAGCCACTTCCAGGGCCAGGTCTTCGCGGTTGGCCTGAATGGCGGCCATTGCCTTGGACTCCAGGTCCTTGATCTTGGCGTCGTACTCGCCCACGCGATCATTCGCCAGTTTGTGCTTGGCCATGATGCTGACCAGCTCGCGCTTGGCGTTGGCCAGTGCGGTGTCGGCATCGCGAATTTCCTGGTCGAGGATGCGCAGGGCTTGCTGGTCAACGATGGATTCGCCGACTTCGCTGGCACCGCCACGCAGCGCGGTGAACAATTTGCTCCAGATGGACTGAGTCATTGGATACTCCCGAATACTTAATTGAAGAAACGTTCGAAGGCTTCGCTTGCGCGCTGCACGTTGTCGACCAGGGTTTTCACCTCGGTCACGATGTTGGTCAGGCTGGAGTCGGAGCTCAACGCGCCGAACATGTTGTAAACAACCTGCCCGTTCGGCATTGACTCGATACCGATCGATGACAGCGGGAACATTTCCCGGCTGCGCAGCACCGCGTCGTTGAACGCCGTTACGTCGTTGATCGACTCGACGTCCACCAGAACGGTGTCGACGATGATTTGCTCACCTACCACGGCGATGTAAATCGGCAAGCCACCGAAGTCGTTCATTTCCAGCTTGATGCTGGAATCGGAGCCTTGAACCAGAGAAAGCGTAATGTCATTGGAGACCACGTCGTCCAGGGCCTGCAGCGCACTGAAGAGGCGATCGATATTCCAGTTGGTACCTGCGCTCATGAAATTCTCCGACATGAATGAGCCAGCCAGAATCGGCTGGCGAAGCTGTTTCTCCATCTGCTTGAGCAGGCTTCGGTTTTCAGGAAGCACCCAAGTTTCGTGTTTCACATAACCGGCGGCCGCCAGGCCCGCGCGCATCTGCTTCATGTAAAAGCTCGATGGCTTTTTCGCGGACGGTTTCAAGCGCTCTCCCTGAAGGCTTGCGGAATCGGTATCGGGCCCTTCTGGCGGGCTCGATGGAGAGCTGCTTTTCATGGTACTCACCTCGTTGTGAAAAACTCACGCGTGAGAAAATCTACAGGCTATTTCCGTCAGGCTCAATAGCTCACGCGTGAGATTTTTTGTCTTACTTTTTATCGAATTGTCGCTTTTGAGTTGACGGTATTACCCATTCCAGCCGATTTATCCCCCTTCGACCACCCATTAATCTGTGCCCATGTTGAACGCAACGCCAAACCCACTTAAACAAAAAGGATTCAACCATGAGCACTCCAACCAACAGCCGCCTGAACAAAGATGACGCCATTGTATTGCTGGTCGACCACCAGACCGGCCTGATCTCGCTGGTGCAGGATTTCTCGCCCAACGAATTCAAGAACAACGTGTTGGCCCTGGCCGACCTGGCCAAGTTCTTCAACCTGCCCACCATCCTCACTACCAGTTTTGAGCAAGGCCCCAATGGCCCGCTGGTGCCGGAGTTGAAGGAAATATTCCCGGACGCGCCGTACATCGCCCGCCCTGGCCAGATCAATGCTTGGGACAACGAAGACTTCGTCAAGGCGGTCAAGGCCACCGGCCGTAAGCAGATCATCATTGCCGGCGTAGTCACGGATGTGTGCGTAGCGTTCCCGACCTTGTCGGCGCTGGCGGAAGGGTTTGAGGTGTTTGTGGTCACCGATGCCTCGGGCACCTTCAACACCACGGTGCAGCAGGCGGCCTGGAGCCGGATGACGCAAGCCGGTGCGCAACTGATGAACTGGTTTTCGGTGGCGTGTGAGTTGCAGGGCGACTGGCGCAACGACATGGAAGGCTTGGGTAATTTGTTGTCCCAGCGTATTCCGAACTACCGCAATCTGATGAACGGTTACTCGGCGCTGACTGCGCGTCAGAACTAAGCCACACCGCTCTATAACAAGCCTGCGCTCAACCGCAGGCTTTTTTGCGTGTGCTTGTTTTACCCGATCAAGGCTTTAAAACGACCCGTTCCGTTGTGAATTGTTGTGAAGACTTTGCGAATCAACCAATTCCCCGTGCTAAGTTCCAGATCACTCTGAATCACTGCAATCGCCACTGCCGCGCATCAACTAGCGGTCCGCTCTTGTTATTGACTAATAAGTTCCTGGCACGTGCCGGGAAGTTGTAGAGCCCTGTTCGTATTAAAAGAATAAAACACGTTTGGCGCGACACTTAACTTAGGAGAATGACCATGGTAGCGAAGGTAGAAACCACCCCAAAGGACACCGCGGGCACTGATAAAACCACCGTCGCTGCCTGGGAAAAGTCGGTTAAGAAAGCGTCAACAGCGCCCAAACCCAAACCAACGGATGAGCTTGGCAAAGGCCAAAAGCGCCCCGAAGGTGACACCCGTTCAGCAGAGCAAATCATCAAGGACACGCCGCTGCTCGCCCAACTGGGCAACCAAAGCGGGGTCAAGGACAACCTCAAGAAACAAGTCGGCGATTTTGAAAAAGACGCCGATGCGGCGTATCGCGCGTCCAAAGTGCTGGAGCATGTCGAGTACATCGACGAAGACGGCAAACTGACCAAAGGCGAGAACGTCGGCAATAACAGCATCGACGGTTTCACCAAAGACGGCGAAGCCCGGCACGGCACCGAAGCAGGCCGCCTGCAGGACTTTGGCAAGTACGGTTATTCAAGCCTGCGCGGCGAGGTGGTGAAGTCTGATTTGGGCGACAAGCAGAAGCGCCCCGACGGTGACACGCGCTCTGCCAAAGAGATCATCGACGCCACACCGCTGCTGAGAAACCTGGGTAACCAGAGCGATGTGAAAGAAAACCTGAAGAAGCAAGTCGGTGATTTCGAAAAGGATGCCGACGCCGCCTACCGCGCCACCCAGGTGCTGGAACACGTGGTCGGCATTGATGAAAACGGCAAGTTGCTGACGGGCTTCGCCGCCAGGGACAAAGACAACGACAAGATCGATGGCTTCACCTCCAAGAAAGAAGCTCGCCACGGCACCGAAGCCGGCCGCCTGCAAGACTTTGGCAAGTACGGTTATTCCAGCCTCAAGGGCGACCTGGTGCACGTCAAGGAAAAAACCCATACCGACAAGGCCGCGCCGCCCGACGAGCCGCAAGACGTACAGGCGCTGCGCGACAAGTACAACATCCCCACCTTCGGCGCCGAAGGCCTGATGGACATGGAACTGCCCAACGACAAGACCGTGGGTGGCCAGACCGCCGAGAACTTTGTGCAGGCCATTCGCGACGACATCAAGAGCGGCAAACTCACCGAAGACTCCGATGAAGCGAAGATCGTCAAGTTAATGGACGCCCAGGCCGCGCTCGATAGCGGCTACGAACTGTACGGCTACGCGGAAAGTATTAACCTGGGCAGCGGCACTTACCGCGAAACGGATAAGAGCCCGACCAAGCTGAATGGCGAAGACGTCAAAGAGATGGTCGACGAGGATAAACTTGCCAAAGAAATTTCCACGCTCATGGGCAAGGAAGGAATTAAGGACCGTTATGACGCCGAACTAAAGAAGAGTGTCGGCAGTTTGTCGGAAGAACGCTTGAATGAAGTACGCGAGCAAGTATTCCCGGCACTTTTCAACGACGGCACCCGTGATGCCAACTTGAACTTCGAAGACTATGTGATCGCCATGAACGACTCGGGCGATCCAAAAAAATCCGAAACAGCCGAGCTGGACGTCGATCGGTATTTCGAGTCGCTGCGTATTCTGGAACCCGACAGCTACACCGCGCGCCGTCAGACCTTCGACCAGAACATGATGACGCACCAACTCAACACCTACATGGAAAACCCCGACAAGGTGTCGCCGGAAAATGCCGAGAGCGGGCTGAAAGCCACGTTCACGATGGTCAAGGGTGGTATCAACGCCGCCCTCGGTGGGCTGGACAAGGGCGACAAAGCGTACGACATGTACAAAAAGATGAAGGATGAGATCGACATCCTCGACGGCCATATCAAAGGCCTGACCCCGGAGGAAAACAAACAGATCGCAGCAGCGGTTCGCCTCGCTGCCGCCAGTGGGGACCCAAAAGCCATCGACAAGGTGGTCGACACCCAATTAAAAGGCCTGGGCGCCAATCGCGAGGCGACCGCCGGTTCCTTGAAGACGGTACTGCACACCGCCAGCTCCACCGGCGGGCTCAGTGCCATGGCGGGCACCATGAACCTGGTCAGCGGCGCCCTGCAACTGGCCAATGGCGGCGGCAACATGACCGACGACCAGAAAATCGCCGCCGCGAAAGACCTGGTCTCAGGCTTGAGCTTTACCAATGACTTCCTCAAATTCGGTTCGAACATTGTAGAAACCCTGGGAGGCACTAAAGCCTATGACCCTGCGGTGGACACAGACGGCAAAGGCCCGCCCAAAATCAAAGCCACTGAATGGCTTGGCCTGATCGATGAGAACCTGCCGGATATCTGGGGCAAGAAAGCCACTGAAAAATCTGACGCACTGGCCGCATCCATCAGTACGCGCGTGAAGGAGTCCTCCGAAACCCTGAAGAATCTCGACGTGGGCAACCTGTCGGCCGATGAGGTCAAGGAGTACGACAGCGCCGCCAAAGCCCTTGGCGAACAGATGGGCGTCAAGGACATTCCCGGCAAAAGCAACCCGGCTTCAAAATCCGAAATCGCCATCGCCTCCGGGCGCTCGTTCCTGCGCTTTATGGGAGGTGCCGGCCTGGACTTGACCGGCGGCGTGATGGACATCGTTTCCGGCGCGCGCAAACTGAAAACCGCCAAGACCGCGCTGGAAAAAACCGACGCGGCCTTCACACTGGGCTCAGGTGCATCCGGTACCGGCATGGCGATCGCCAATACCATCGCGATGTTCGCCCCCAAAGGCGCTCACCTGGCAGGGAAACTGGCCGGTGATGTTGCCGCGACAGTTGTACGTGGGCTTGCCATCGGTGCCCGTGTTGCAGGCCCGGTTTTCGCCGTGGCAGGCGTGATCTTCGGGGTTGCAGCCACGCTGATTGCCGAGGCGGTCGAACACGCAAAATTGCAAAAACTCACCGATTCCCAAGGCAAGTTCTTCAAAGACCTCGCCGCCGCCGGCGTGACCAAGGAAGACTGGGGCGACAAGCTCGAATACGCCCGTTACGCCACTTATATGTATGGCGGCCGAGACGCGCCGGACGACAAGTCGATGTTCGAGTACCAGTCGGATGAGTGGAAACACTTCAAGGAAACCGAAGACGAGAAAGGCAGTTCTCTGGCACGACTGGCGCCCCACCTGCACAAAGACAGCGACCCCGACAGCAAGAACCTGTGGGAGAAATTCCTGGCGGGCGGCACCAGTTCAAGCGGGCCGCATGGCAGCGAGCGCCATACCGATGACTGGCGGCCTTGGGGCAGTACGGATATGGATGCGGGTGGCAAGAAAACAGCCTGATTTCATGCAGGCCGTTATCCAGCGAACTTGACGCCCGCCCTGATCAGCCGGCCCTCCATTTTTGCGCTTGCACAGCAACAGGCCAATTCCTGATGGCGCGGGTTGATAGTGGGCGGCCAAGTGGACGCTGAGCCGAATAGGAAGCACAATCGGCTCACTAAATGAGCCGAATAACCCGTCTATTCGGCTCACACCCTTAGGGAATTCTCTATGGCCCCTCCGTTCTGGATCTGGCAACACGCTGACTGGCCCCATTTCCACTGGCAACCTGAGCGCCTGGCAGCCTTGTTACGCGAGTGCGGGCAAACCCAAGGCAGGCTGTTGGGTATGCTCGGTAGCGTCGGTCAGGCGGTGACTGCACAGAATGAACTGGATGCGCTGCTGCAAAATGTCCTGACGTCGTCGGCCATTGAGGGTGAGCAGTTGAACGTGTGTTCTGTGCGGTCGTCTCTAGCCCGACGCTTGGGCCTGGCGGCGCTGGATGACGGCCAGGTGAGCCGTCGCAGTGAGGGCCTTGCCGAACTGCTGATGGACGCCACCCAGCAATTCGCACAGCCATTTACCCTCGCTCGTCTATTGAGTTGGCACCACTTGCTGTTTCCGGAGCCTGAAGAAGGCTTTACCACGCGAGCGCTCAACGTCGGATCGTTAAGGGGCGATGAGCCGATGCAGGTGGTGTCGGGTCGACTTGACCGCCCAACGGTGCATTTCGAAGCGCCATCGCGCCTGGGGCTGGGCAAAGCGCTGGATGAATTCCTGGAATGGTTCGAAGCCAGTCGCGACCAGCCCGAGCTGGACCCGTTTATACGCGCAGGCGTTGCGCACTTCTGGTTTGTCACCCTGCACCCTTTCGATGATGGCAATGGCCGCCTGACCCGCGCCATCGCCGACCTTGCGTTGGCACAGGGCGACCATCACGCCATCCGCTTTTATGCCCTGTCGGCCGCCATCCTTGAGGATCGTGCCGGCTATTACCATGCATTGGAATCCAGCCAAAAGGCATCACTGGATATCACTGAATGGCTGAAGTGGTTCCTCAGCACCCTGCTGCGCAGCCTTCAGCAGGCAATGGCGCGGATTGACCGGGTGCTGGACAAAACCCGGTTCTGGCAACAGCACCGCGACATTGTGTTGTCCTCTGAGCAAATCAAAGTGCTCAACCGGCTGCTGGACGGTGGCGAAAAGGGCTTTGAACACGGCATTAGTGCCTCGCAGTATCAAGCTGTGGCGAAGGTATCCAAGGCGACCGCAACACGCCATCTGGCGGACCTGCTGGAAAAAAACTGCCTGGTACGGTCGGCCGGCGCAGGCCGCAGCACGCGGTATCAAATCAATGACAGAGGCGAATGAGCCACCCCCACTTATTTGCCCCAATCCCCCATGTCTGCTAGTGTCGCGCCGGTTTACCGTCTACCGGAATAGCCGCCATGGCCCGCAAAAAAGTTGCACTCGATTTCGAACAATCCCTCGCCGACCTGCAAACATTGGTCGAGCGTCTGGAGAACGGCGAGTTGTCGCTGGAGGACTCGTTGACGGCGTTTGAGCAAGGCATCGGCCTGACGCGCGACTGTCAGAGCGCGTTGGCGCAGGCGGAGCAGAAGGTCCAGGTGCTGCTTGAGCGTGACGGGGAGTTGGCCGAAGAACCTTTCGATGCGGAACAGCCGGAATGATCGACGCGTATCAGGCCAGTAGCCAAGCCCGGGTAAATGCGGCGCTGGAGCCCTTGTTTGTTGCGCCAAGCCCGGAGATGAACCGCCTCTATGCAGCCATGCGCTACAGCGTGATGAATGGCGGCAAGCGCGTGCGCCCGTTGCTGGCGTATGCCGCGTGCGAGGCGCTGGGTGCGTCGGCCGAGCAGGCCAATGGCGCCGCCTGTGCGGTGGAGCTGATTCACGCTTATTCCCTGGTGCATGACGATTTACCGGCCATGGACGACGACGACCTGCGTCGCGGCCAGCCCACTACCCATAAAGCGTTTGATGAAGCCTATGCGATTCTGGCCGGCGACGGCCTGCAGAGCCTGGCGTTCAGCGCATTGCTGGACCCGCGTTTAAGCAGCGTCAACGCCGAGATCCGCCTGCGCATGGTCACGACACTCGCCCAGGCCGCAGGCCCGGCCGGCATGGTCGGCGGGCAAGCCATCGACATGGGTTCGGTCAGCCTCAAGCTGGATCAAAAAGCCCTTGAACACATGCATCGCCACAAGACCGGCGCGCTGATTGAAGCGGCCGTGGAACTGGGCGCCTTGGCCAGTGGCCGCGCCGAAGCCTCGCAGTTGGCCGCCTTGCAGACCTACTCTCGCGCCGTCGGCCTGGCGTTTCAGGTGCAAGACGACATTCTCGACGTAGAAAGTGACACCGCCACCCTGGGCAAACGCCAGGGCGCCGACATCGCACGCGACAAACCGACTTACCCTGCGCTGCTCGGGCTGGACGCCGCCAAGGCCTACGCCCTGGAATTGCGCGATCAAGCGCTGCATGCCCTGCGACCTTTCGACGCAGCGGCCGAGCCACTGCGTGACCTGGCGCGGTATATCGTCGAACGCCGCCACTGATAACAGCGGCCATTGCAGCCGCAAATCGGCCAAGTTCGGCGCTCCGCGTGGGCAGTTTGCGATGCTTGAGGTAAACTGCCGCCTCTTCTTATACCTATAACGATTCGCCTGATGCCCACGACGTTTCAAGAGATTCCCCGCAAGCGCCCGTCTACGCCCCTGCTCGACCGTGCTGCCACGCCGGACGGCCTGCGTCGACTGGGTGAAGCCGAGCTGGAAACCCTGGCCGATGAGTTGCGCCTGGAATTGCTCTACACGGTCGGCCAGACCGGTGGGCATTTCGGTGCCGGCTTGGGCGTCATCGAGCTGACTATCGCCCTGCATTACGTGTTCGACACCCCGGACGACCGGCTGGTGTGGGACGTGGGCCATCAGGCGTATCCGCATAAAATCCTCACCGGCCGCCGCGAGCGCATGAGCACCCTGCGCCAGAAGGACGGCGTTGCCGCCTTCCCGCGTCGCGCCGAGAGCGAGTACGACACCTTTGGCGTCGGCCATTCCAGCACCTCCATCAGTGCAGCGCTGGGCATGGCCATTGCCGCCCGCCTGCAAGGCAGCGATCGCAAGGCGATTGCGGTGATTGGTGATGGCGCGCTCACCGCCGGTATGGCCTTCGAAGCGCTGAACCACGCGCCGGAAGTGGACGCCAACATGTTGGTGATCCTTAACGACAATGACATGTCGATTTCGCGCAACGTGGGCGGGCTGTCGAATTACCTGGCAAAAATTCTCTCCAGCCGCACGTATGCCAGCATGCGCGAAGGCAGCAAGAAGGTGCTCTCGCGTCTGCCCGGCGCGTGGGAAATTGCTCGACGCACCGAAGAGTATGCCAAGGGCATGCTGGTGCCCGGCACCCTGTTCGAAGAGCTGGGCTGGAACTACATCGGCCCGATCGACGGCCATGACCTGCCCACCCTGATCGCCACGCTGCGCAACATGCGTGACCTCAAGGGCCCGCAGTTCCTGCACGTCGTCACCAAGAAAGGCAAAGGCTTCGCCCCGGCGGAAGTCGACCCGATTGGTTACCACGCCATCACCAAGCTCGAACCCCTGGACGCTCCGGCCGCCGCGCCGAAGAAAGCCAGCGGGCCGAAGTATTCCGGCGTGTTTGGCGAATGGCTGTGCGACATGGCCGCCGCCGACTCGCGCCTGGTGGGCATTACCCCGGCGATGAAGGAAGGCTCCGACCTGGTGGCGTTCAGCGAGCGTTTCCCGCTGCGCTACTTTGACGTGGCGATTGCCGAGCAACACGCGGTGACGTTTGCCGCCGGCATGGCCTGCGAAGGCGCCAAGCCGGTGGTGGCGATCTATTCCACCTTCCTGCAACGCGGTTACGACCAGTTGGTGCATGACGTCGCGGTGCAGAACCTCGACGTGCTGTTCGCCATCGACCGCGCCGGCCTGGTCGGCGAAGACGGCCCGACCCACGCCGGCAGTTTCGACTTGTCTTACCTGCGCTGCATCCCCGGCATGCTGGTGATGACGCCGAGCGACGAAAACGAACTGCGCAAAATGCTCAGCACCGGCCACCTCTACAACGGCCCGGCCGCCGTGCGCTACCCGCGTGGCAACGGCCCGAATGCGCTGATCGAAAAGGACCTTGAGCCTATCGAAATCGGCAAGGGCATCGTGCGTCGCCAGGGCAGCAACGTTGCGTTTCTGGTATTCGGCGTGCAGCTGGCCGAAGCCCTCAAAGTCGCCGAGAAGATCGACGCCACCGTGGTCGACATGCGCTTCGTCAAACCGCTGGATGAAGCGTTGGTACGCGACATCGCCGGCAGTCATGAGCTGCTGGTGACCGTCGAAGAAAACGCAATCATGGGCGGTGCCGGCGCGGCAGTCAGTGAGTTCCTGGCGCGGGAGAATATCCTCAAGTCGGTGCTGCATTTGGGCTTGCCGGATATGTATGTCGAACACGCCAAGCCCGCGCAAATGCTGGCTGAGTGTGGGCTGGATGAGGCCGGGATCGAGGCATCAGTGCGCGAGCGCAGGGTGCTGCTGGGCCTGTAACCCGGTCTCCCGGTAGAAACTGGATCAACCTGTGGGAGCTGGCTTGCCCGCGATAGCATCACCTCGGTGTTACTGAAACACCGAGGTGGCTGCATCGCAGGCAAGCCAGCTCCCACATTGTTTTGTATGACTGCTGAATGCTACGGACAGCCCATGACCCGCCTTCGCCTCGCCCTGCCCTTGCTGCTGCTCCCCGCCGCCGACCTGCTGGCCGACACCTTCGAGCGCGACGACGCTCTGAAACTTCCCGACGTGGTCATCAGCGCCAACCGTCAGGTGCAGGCGCGCAACGACAGCAGTGCCGCCAACACCGTGTTCACCCGCGCCGACATCGACCGCCTGCAACCCAGCAGCGTGACCGACCTGCTCAGCCGCGTGCCCGGCGTGCAAGTGGCGTCCACCGGTGGGCGTGGCAGTTTGCCGGGGATCTTCATCCGTGGCACCAAGACCGCCCAGAGCCTGGTGCTGGTGGACGGCCAGCGCATCGCTAATGCTACCTCGGGTGACAGTGGGTTGCAGTATTTGAGCGTCGATCAGATTGAGCGGGTAGAAGTGCTGCGCGGCTCACGCTCGGTGATCTACGGCAGTGATGCGATTGGCGGGGTTATCCAGATTTTCACTCGGCGCACTGCACAGGCGGGTGTTCACCCACGCCTGCACCTGGGCTTTGGCAGCAACCAGACCTGGGAGCGCAGCCTCGGCCTATCCGGCGGCGATGAACGCACCCGCTTCAACCTGGGTGCCAGCCTGGATGAAACTCAAGGTATGAACTGGACCCACGAGTCTTTTGCCACCGATGGCGATCATGACGCCTACCGCAATACGTCCCTGAGCCTGAACCTCAGCCACTCATTGAGCGATGAGGTGGAAGTCGGTTTCAACCTGCTGGATGGCCAGGGCAAGTCGGACTATGACAATCCATTCGGGCGCTACGTCAACATGTTCGAAACCGTCGGCCAGAAGCCCTACACCGACTACACGGTGAGCAGCGCCAGTGGCTATGTCGACGCCAAGCTCAACGACCGCTGGCAGACCAGACTGGAGCTGGGCCACAGCGAGAACCGCGACAAGAAGCGCGACCACCTGAGTGACGAGGGCAGCGCCTTCAACACCTACCGCGACTCGCTGAACTGGCAGAACGACTTGAGCCTGGATGACCGTAACAGCCTGATCCTCGGCGGCGACTGGTACGAGGACCGGGTGCGCGCCACCACTGAATTTGACGAGGACAGCCGCTGGAACCGCGCGGCGTTTATCCAGCATCGCTTCGCGGCCGAACGGTTTTCCATCGAGTTGGGCCTGCGCCACGACACTAACCAGCAGTTTGGCAGCAAGAACACCTGGAGCGGCACCCTCACCCTGCCACTCAATCCAGACAACGATCTGTTGCTGTCCTACAGCGAAGGCTTCCGTGCGCCGAGCTTTAACGACCTGTATTACCCCGCCAGCAGCAACCCCAACCTCAAGCCAGAGCATTCAAAGAGCTATGAGCTGCAATGGCGCAGTCAACTGACTGAGACAACGCGCCTGGAAACCTCGCTGTATCGCACCGACCTCAAGGACGCCATCGTTGCGCAACAGCTGGATTTCTACATTCCGCGCAACGTGGCATCGGCCCGGATCAATGGCTTCGAAGCAGCGCTCAAGCAAGAATTGTTCGGCTGGCAAGGCAACCTGGGGCTTTCAATGATTGACCCGCGTGATCGACAGAACGGCCACACCCTGGAGCGCAGGGCGCGGCGTACGCTGAGCCTGGACCTGGATCGACAGTTCGACAAACTGGGCGTTGGAGCAAGCTGGCAGGCGGTCAGCTCCAGCTATGACGACGCACAAAACACCCAGCGCCTGGGCGGTTATGGGTTGCTGGGGTTGCGCGGCAGTTGGGCGGTGAGTCGGGAAGTGGTGTGGTCGGTGAAGGTGGATAACTTGCTGGACAAGGCTTATGCGCGGGCGATGTACAGCTATCAGGATCCCAATTACGAGAACAATCAGAACTACCGCGAAGAGGGTCGGGTGTGGATGTTTGGGGTCACTTGGACACCCGAAATCTGAATGGGCAGTACCGGCCTCATCGCAGGCAAGCCAGCTCCCACATTTGATCTGTGAATACATTCAAAAGGTGGGAGCTGGCTTGCCTGCGATAGCGGTCTCACAGGTCAGGCGATATCACCTGACACAACCTCGCCACCGCCTCCAGCATCTGCCCGCTGGGCCGCTCCAGGCCCTTGTCCGGAACCACTCGCACTCGCGCCGCCATCCCCGGCCAGACTTTCCAGTCATCCTTCCGGGCCTGATCACCGACCAGGATCAACTCGGGATTTCGCTGCAACACCGACTCAATATTTACCTGCGGCGCGGGCAGCTTGAGGTCATCGAACACATTGCGCGCCCCGCACACCGTCAGCGCATCGCTGATGATCTGCCCGCCGCCGACGGTGTACAGCGGCTGGTTCCACACCTGGTAAAACACCCGCAATGGCTCGTCACGCCGATAACGCTGGCGCAACTCGGCCAGGCGCTGACGTAACTGTGCGGCCAGTTTTCGGCCGGCATCAGCGCGCCCCAATTGCCCGGCAATTGCTTGAACCTGAGTGGTCAGTTGCTCAAGGGTATGGGGTTCGGCCACGTAGACGGGAATGTTCAGGCGGTGCAACTGTGCACGCTGCGCTGGCCCCACACTGCCGGGCCACAGCAGGATCAAGTCAGGCTTGAGGCTGAGCAATCGCTCAATGTCCAACTGGCCGTAATGCCCCACCGAAGGCACGCTCGCCAACGCTGCCGGCCGCTCGCCGCCGTCGAGCACGCCCACCAGCACATCGGCAGCGCCCAGTTCGACGACGATTTCAGACAGCGACGGCGCCAGGCTGACCACACGCTCGACCGCCAACGTTTGGGCGCTGAAGGCCAGCAGCAGAACCGCCAGCCAGTGGCGCTTCATCCCAACTGACGCGGGATGCGATAGAGGTAAAACAGCACCAGCGTCGACAGCGCCAGCAGAAACAGCGGCACGGCTTCCAGGCCGACGAACACGGCCAGCGCGCCGATCCAGGCTGGCAGCGCGGCAACCAGCAAGGCCGTGCGCCGACGGGCCGCGAGGGTGATCCAGGCAGCCGGTTCTTCGGGAGTATCGAGGGCTTTTGAGGTGGCGATCAGCGCGTGTTTGTAGCCGTGAAAATAACGCAGGCTCAGAAACATCGAGGCCACGCCGGCGATAAAAAACGGCATGGCTAACACGGGAAGCAGGGATTGGGCGTGGCCGAATACCAGGTTAAGCACGAACAGCGGAAGCACTGCCAGGGCCAGGTACTGCCACCAGTTGAGGGACAGTCGCCGTTTCACCTGGCCACGGGTCACGCGCGGTCAACCTCGCCCTGATGCTCATTGCCCATCATATGGTCGAGCTTGCTGGCTTTGGTCGCCAGGTACAGCTTGTTGTGCGGGTTGTGCCCGGTGTGCAGCGGCACGCGCTCGGCGACGGTGATGCCCATCTCGGTCAAGGCTTTGACCTTGCGCGGGTTGTTGGTCATCAGGCGCAGGGACTTGACCCCCAGGTATTCGAGCATTGGCAGGCAGATGGCGTAGTCACGCTGGTCAGCGGCGAAGCCCAGGCGCTCGTTGGCTTCCACGGTGTCGGCGCCGCCGTCTTGCAGCTCGTAGGCGCGAATCTTGTTCATCAGGCCAATGCCTCGGCCTTCCTGACGCAAGTACAGCAACACGCCACGGCCTTCACGGGCGATGGCGCGCATGGCCGCTTCCAGTTGCGAGCCGCAGTCACAGCGTTGGCTGAACAGCGCGTCACCGGTCAGGCACTCGGAGTGCACGCGGCCAAGCACCGGCGCGCCATCGGCGATGTCGCCCAGGCTGAGCACAACGTGCTCGCGACCCGTGGCTTCTTCGAGAAAGCCGTTCATGGTGAACGTGGCAAAAGGGGTAGGCAGCTTGGAAGCGGCGACGAAAACGACGGGCACCGTGTGCTCCTGATTTCAGATTTCACAGAGGGCGCCATTGTAACAGCAGGTTCCTGCACACGCTTAAGCTGAATTATCGCTGATAAAGATCAATCGGTTCGATTGGCCTTCGCCCCGGTTCTATGCAAGTGAGGGCGCGCAAAGCGGCCGACACGCGCGAAGAACAGCAGCGGTGTGTGTCTAGCGAAAATGCTGGTAGCCGTGGACGGTCGGGGTGATGTTTTGCCCATCGGCGTCGAGCAACGTCACGCCCTGCCCGGCCTCGACCCGGCCAATCACGTGGATCGGCCAACCGCCCACCAGTAACGGCGCCAGTTCGGCAGGTGGCAGGGTGAACGCCAACACGTAGTCGTCGCCCCCGCTCAACGCGGCCACGCGGGCTGCGTCATCGCCGACAAACGCCAGCAAGGCCGCTGACAACGGCAGCGTCTGACGCTCGATCACCAGGCTGACGGCCGACGCCCTGGCGATATGCCCGCAATCGGCCAAAAGCCCGTCGGAAATATCCATTGCAGACGTCGCTTTGCCACGAAGCGCCAAGCCCAGCGCCAGTTGCGGTTGCGGCGACCAGTAATGCGCCAGCAGCGGCTCGGCGATGGCGGCCTCAGCGCTGCGCTGGCCGAGTACCAACGGCAAGGCGCCAGCGGCGTCTCCCAGTACGCCGCCCACACACAGCAGGTCACCCGGTTGCGCACCGCTGCGCGTCAACGCCTGGCCGGCCGGCACGCGGCCAAACACGGTGAGGGTCAGGCTCAGCGGCCCGCGCGTGGTGTCGCCACCGATCAGGCCTACGCCGCAGCTTTGCGCCATGGCGTTCAAACCCTGGGCATAGCGTTGCAGCCAATCGGCGTCGACCGTCGGGGTAGTGAGTGCAAGGGTAAACGCGAGGGGGTTGGCGCCCATGGCGGCCAGATCGCTGACTGCCACGGCCAGCGAGCGCTGGCCAAGCAGAAAGGGATCGCAGGGGTCGGCAAAATGCACGCCGGCCACCAAGGTATCGGTGGAGATTGCCAATTGCTCCCCAGCGGGGAGCGCCAGCAAGGCGCAGTCATCGCCGATCCCAAGGGCAATGCCTTCGCCGCCCTGCGCACATGGCGCGGCGGCGAAGTAGTTGCGGATCAGCTCAAACTCGCCCATTTGGCCGCTCAAGCGCAAATCAGCGCTTGTACGCCTTCACTTCGGCTTCACGCAGGCGCGGCGCCAGCTTGTCGAGCACACCGTTGACGAACTTGTGGCCGTCAGTCGAACCGTAGACTTTCGCCAGTTCGATGCCTTCGTTGATCACCACGCGATACGGCACGTCGACGCGATGCAGCAGTTCCCAGGTGGACAGGCGCATCACGCACAGTTCAACCGGGTCCAGCTCTTCGATGGTCAGGTCCAGGCAAGGTGCCAGGGCCGTGTCGATCTCGGTCAGGTGCGCATACACACCGTGCAGGATGTCGTGAAAGTACGGCAGGTCAGCGAAGGTGAAGTCGTTATCGACGCGAAACTGCGCTTCGATTTCGTTCAGCGATGCACCGGCCATCTGACGCTGATACAGCGCCTGGGTGGCCAATTGACGAGCAGCGCGGCGCTTCTCGTTTTTGGACGGCTTGCCGGCGCCGGCTGGACGCTCGTCGCGAGGATTGAAACGATCGCTCTCGTCGGAAATCATTTGGCCTCCAGTTGCGACAGCAGGCTAACCATTTCCAGGGCGGACAAGGCCGCTTCAGCGCCTTTGTTGCCGGCCTTGGTGCCGGAGCGCTCAATGGCTTGCTCGATGGAATCCACGGTCAGCACGCCGAAAGCGACGGGTACGCCGAACTCCATGGACACCTGGGCCAGGCCCTTGGTGCATTCGCCTGCCACGTATTCGAAGTGCGGCGTACCGCCACGAATGACCGCGCCGAGGGCGATGATCGCTGCGTATTCACCCTGCTGTGCAACTTTCTGCGCAACCAGTGGAATTTCGAAGGCGCCAGGGGCACGGATCAGGGTGATATCGCTTTCGCTCACACCGTGGCGAACCAGGGCGTCCACGGCACCGCTCACCAGGCTTTCAACCACGAAGCTGTTGAAGCGGCCAACAACCAGTGCGTAGCGGCCTTTGGGGGCGATGAAGGTACCTTCGATGGTCTTCAGGGTCATTCGACAAATCTCTTAAAGAGCAGGGACGCGAAAAGTGCGTCCCTCAATGATGTTTTTACCGCGAACAAGGCGCAAAAATCGCCAGCCTTTATTCGGAGGGCACGTATTCTACAACTTCCAGATCGAAACCGGATATCGCATTAAATTTCATCGGTGCGCTCATCAGGCGCATTTTGCGCACGCCGAGGTCACGAAGGATCTGCGAACCGGCACCGACGATGCTGTAGGTGGTCGGTGTTTTGATCTGCGTGTGCTCGGCGGTTTCGCGAATATGCGCAAGCAGCACGTCACCATCCACCGGGTTACCGAGCAACAACACCACACCGCTGCCGGCCTTGGAAACCGCAGACATGGCGGCGCGCAGGCTCCAGCGGCCGGGTTGATTGACCATCAACAGGTCGCGCAACGGGTCCATGTTGTGCACGCGCACCAGCGTCGGTTCTTCGCCAGAAATGCTGCCCAGGGTCAGTGCCATGTGCACGTCGCCTTCCACTGAATCACGGTAGGTCACCAAATTGAAGTGGCCCAATTCGCTGTCGAGCGGCTGCTCGGCAATCCGCTGAACGGTACGTTCGTGGATCATGCGGTAGTGAATCAGGTCGGCAATGGTGCCGATCTTGAGGTTGTGTTCGGCGGCAAACGCTTCGAGTTCAGTACGACGGGCCATGGTGCCGTCGTCGTTCATCACTTCGCAGATCACGCCGCTCGGCTCGAAACCGGCCATGCGCGCCAGGTCGCAGGCGGCTTCGGTGTGGCCGGCACGCGCGAGGGTACCGCCCGGCTGGGCCATCAGCGGGAAGATGTGGCCGGGGCTGACGATGTCTTCAGCCTTGGCGTCTTTCGCGGCGGCGGCTTGCACCGTGCGTGCGCGGTCAGCCGCAGAAATACCGGTGGTGACGCCGGTGGTTGCTTCAATGGACACGGTGAACTTGGTGCCAAAACCCGACCCGTTGCGCGGCGCCATCAACGGCAGCTTGAGCAGTTCGCAGCGCTCACGGCTCATGGGCATGCAGATCAGCCCGCGGGCGTGCTTGGCCATGAAGTTGATGTGCTCAGGCAGGCACGCTTCGGCGGCCATGATGATGTCGCCTTCGTTCTCGCGGTCTTCGTCATCCATGAGGATGACCATCTTGCCTTGGCGGATGTCTTCAACCAGTTCTTCGATACTGTTGAGCGCCACGCGGCACCCCCTTGGGTCAGGATTTAAGGTAGCCGTTGGCGGCCAAAAAGCTTTCAGTGATGTTACTGCTGGTTGGCTCTGCGGCCTTGTCGCCCAACAACAGGCGTTCCAGGTAACGGGAGAGCAAGTCCACTTCCAGGTTCACCCGGCGACCGGACTGGTACGACGCCATGATGGTTTCGCTGAGGGTGTGGGGAATGATGGTCAGTTCAAATTCGGCGCCATTCACGGCGTTCACGGTGAGGCTGGTGCCATCAACGGTGATCGAGCCTTTGTGGGCGATGTACTTGGCCAGCTCTTTAGGTGCGCGGATACGGAATTCCACGGCACGCGCGTTTTCGCTGCGAGAAACCACTTCGCCGACGCCGTCGACGTGGCCGCTGACCAGGTGACCGCCCAGGCGGGTGGTCGGGGTCAGGGCTTTTTCCAGGTTGACCGGGCTGCCGGCCGCAAGATCGTTCATCGCGGTGCAGTCCAGGGTTTCCCGGCTGACATCGGCAGCAAAACCGTTGCCCGGCAACTCGATAACGGTCAGGCACACGCCGCTGACGGCGATGCTGTCGCCCAGCTTGACGTCGCCGAGGTCGAGCTTGCCGGTCTCAACCAGCAGGCGTACGTCGCCACCTTTGGGGGTCATGGCGCGAATGCTGCCGATGGATTCGATAATGCCGGTGAACATGGCCTTCTCCTGAAAACGGGACGGGCGCTTGAGCGCCCGGTCAGAATTATACGCTCGCTGGTGGAAGCGGTATGGCAGTGACTCGCCAGTCGTCGCCTACAGCGCGCATGTCAATGATCTTGAGTTGGGGGGCGTCGGCCAGTTTCTCAAGCGGCCAGTCCAGCAAAGGCCTGGCGGCGGAGCCGAGGAACTTGCCGGCGACGAAAATCACGTATTCGTCCACCAGCCCTTGTTGGGCGAACGCGCCTGCGAGGCTGGGGCCGGCTTCCACCAGCACTTCGTTGACGCCACGGGCGGCCAGCGCCACCAAGGCAGAGCGCAGGTCAACCTGCCCTTCAACGCCCGGCACCACCAGGCACTCGGGGCCACGGGGAAACTGGTTTTCTGCGGTCACGCAAGTGATGACCAGTGCCGGGCCGGCCTTGAAGAACGGTGCATTGAGCGGCACGCGCAGGCGGCCATCGATCAACACACGCAACGGCGGGCGCGACATGGCCAGCGCGGTGGTTTCTTCATCCAGGCCCAGCTCGGCGGCGCGCACGGTCAAGCGCGCGCCGTCGGCCAACACCGTGTCGGCGCCGGTCAGCACCACGCTGGCCTCGGCCCGCAGGCGTTGTACTGCAGCGCGGGCAGCCGGGCCGGTGATCCATTGGCTTTCGCCGCTGGCCATGGCGGTACGACCGTCCAGGCTCATCGCGAGCTTGACCCGAACAAACGGCAGGCCGTGTTCCATGCGTTTAAGGAAACCCGGATTGAGCGCGCGCGCTTCTTTTTCCAGCACGCCGCTGCGGGTTTCGATACCGGCCTGAGCCAGACGCTGCATGCCGCGCCCCGCCACTTCCGGGTTCGGGTCCTGCATGCCGGCCACCACGCGCGCGACGCCGGCACTCACCAGCGCATCGGCGCACGGCGGCGTGCGCCCGTGGTGGCTGCACGGCTCGAGGGTCACGTACACCGTCGCGCCACGCGCCTTGTCGCCTGCGGCGCGCAGGGCGTTGGGCTCGGCATGGGGTTCACCGGTGCGCACATGCCAGCCTTCGCCGACGATCTGCCCGTCACGCACAATCACGCAGCCAACCCGAGGGTTGGGGTGGGTGGTGTACAGGCCCTTGCGCGCAAGTTCGAGGGCGCGGGCCATGTAATGGGCGTCGAGCACGGCTTGTTCGGCAGACGGCTGGGTCATTGTTTGTGTGGCTCACGGGCCAGGCGGTCGATTTCTTCGCGGAACTCATTGAGGTCCTGGAAGCGTCGATACACCGAGGCGAAACGGATATAGGCGACTTCGTCGAGCTTTTGCAGCTCGCCCATCACCAGTTCTCCCACCACCAGGCTCTTGACCTCGCGCTCGCCAGTGGCACGCAGCTTGTGCTTGATATGCACCAGCGCCGCTTCCAGCCGCTCGACACTCACCGGGCGTTTTTCCAGGGCGCGCTGCATACCGGCGCGCAGTTTGTCTTCGTCGAAGGGCTGGCGGCTGCCGTCGGACTTGATCAGACGCGGCAACACCAGTTCGGCGGTTTCGAAGGTGGTGAAACGCTCACCGCAGGCCAGGCATTCGCGCCGGCGACGCACTTGATCGCCCTCGGCGACCAGACGCGAGTCAATGACCTTGGTGTCGTTGGCACCGCAGAAGGGACAGTGCATGGTTGGCAGGCAACAAATAAAGGGAGGGCCATGGTAGCGCATCCCCGTCGCAAGACAAGCCATAGCCTTTACGGTATATAGGCAGGCTTACTATGTTTGTTTATTTCAAAGCCACGGATTTTGCCCTTTCTGGAGCCGTACATGCAGTTACGACCACTTGTTTTACTCACCCTGTTCAGTGTTCTGGTCGCCTGCAGCAGCCCTGCCCCCAAGCCTGCCGCCCCTCAACCGACGCCCGCCCAAGAGAAAAAAGTGCCCGGCATTGAAGAACTCGGCCCACTGCCGGCGTTTCAGCGCGAAATCAGCGGCATCCTCAACGGCGTGCCGGCCAATGCCGAAGTCGAAATGGCGTTGTTGGTGATCGACGAGCGCAACCGCCCACAGCAACTGCTCGCCAGCAGCGTATTGACCGGCAATGGCAAGCCCATAGCCTTCCGTCTGCGCTTCAACCCGGAAGCCTTCCCCGCCGGCGCCCGCGTTGAACTGCGTGGCCGCGCCAGCCAGTCCGGCCAATTGATCCTGCACCTGCCCGCCGTGCGCATCACTCAAGCGATCACTCAGACCACCGGCCCCCTGCAATTCGTCAAGGCACCATGACGCCACCGCTGGACCTGCAAGCCGCGTTGAGCAAACTGATCGGCGACGCGCACCTGGTGCCCTGCCCTCTGCCGGGCACCGAGCTGTCGTTGTGGCTGCTGGATGCGGACAACATGGACCGCGCCTTCAGCCAGGAAGAAACCCGGCGCATCCTGCATGAACCGCCCTACTGGAGTTTCTGCTGGGCCAGCGGCCTCGCACTGGCGCGTTACCTTGCGGCAAACCCCGAGTGGGTCGCTGGCAAGCGCGTGCTGGACTTCGGCGCCGGCTCCGGCGTGGCTGCCATTGCGGCCGTCAAAGCTGGCGCCCTGGAAGTGGTGGCCTGCGACCTTGATCCTCTGGCGCTGGCGTCTTGCCGGGCGAATGCCGAACTCAACGGTGTCGAGCTGAAATATTCAGCAGATTTTTTCGCCGAAGCCGATCGCTTCGACCTGATCCTGGTCGCCGATGTGCTCTACGACCGCGCCAACCTGCCGTTGCTGGATCACTTCCTCAGCCGTGGCCGTGAAGCGCTGGTGGCGGATTCGCGGGTAAGAGACTTCCAGCACCCGGCTTACAAGCGCCTGGAAATTCTTGATGCGATGACGCTGCCGGATCTAGCCGAGCCTTGGGAGTTTCGCAAGGTGAGCCTGTACCATTCGCGGCGTTCTTGAGGCCATCGCGCTTTCAGCCGCCCGCGCCAGCCCTTATAGTTGCCCCATTCCCGCTTTATTCGAGACGCCCCATGAGTGAGCCCACGCCGTACATCTTCGACGCCACCACCGCGACCTTCGACCAGGCCGTGATTCAGAACTCATTCGAAAAACCCGTGCTGGTGGATTTCTGGGCCGAGTGGTGTGCGCCGTGCAAGGCGTTGATGCCGATGCTGGCGCAAATTGCCGAGAGTTATCAGGGCGAGCTGCTGCTGGCCAAGGTTGATTGCGAAGCCGAGCAGGACATCGTCGCGCGTTTTGGTATTCAGAGCTTGCCGACAGTAGTGCTATTCAAGGACGGCCAGCCGGTGGACGGGTTTGCCGGGGCGCAGCCGGAGTCGGCGGTGCGGGCGATGCTGGAACCGCATGTGAAGATGCCGCCACCCGCGGCTGCCGATCCGCTTGAGCAGGCTCAGGCACTATTCGCCGAGGGCCGTATCAGCGACGCCGAAGCGCTGCTGGTTGCCTTGCTGGGTGAGGACAACACCAACGCCGCCGCGCTGATCCTGTACGCGCGCTGCCTGGCCGAACGCGGTGAGTTGGGCGAAGCCCAGGCCGTGCTCGACGCGGTCAAAAGCGATGACCACAAAGCCGCGCTGGCCGGGGCCAAGGCGCAGATCACCTTCCTGCGCCAGGCCGCCGACCTGCCAGACGCTGCCGACCTGAAAAGCCGCCTGGGGCAAAACCCGCAGGACGATGAAGCGGCCTATCAACTGAGCATTCAGCAACTGGCGCGCCAGCAATACGACGCGGCGCTGGAAGGCTTGCTCAAGCTGTTTGTCCGCAATCGCAGCTACAGCGAAGGCTTGCCGCACAAGACCTTGCTGCAGGTGTTCGAGCTGCTGGGTAACGACCATCCGCTGGTGACCGTTTACCGTCGCAAATTATTTGCCGCGCTGTATTAATCGCCGATCCAGCTGTACAGCGGCGTATCCCCGCCGCTGACCACTTTTACGTTTGAACTGTGGCGCAGGCGCACCAGCAGGCGCTTGCCTGACGCGGCATCGCCGGCCAACCCTTCCAATTGATCGATTAATTCCAGGCCGCTGAGTTGCCCGGCATTGCGCAACAGGTCCTGTGCGTTCTGCCACAGGTCATCGTTTTGCTTGACCGGCGCCGCTGCCAGCTCGCTGGCCACAGGGGCCGCCTTCAACTGCGCGCCCAGCCGCGCCCAATCGCCGTCGTCCAGCTCCAGGGTCAGGTCCACCGGCAAGTCGCCGACGGTTCCACGAATTCGTAACATCGCGTTTACTCCCACACTTTTCCGACAAGCATGCTCCCACGCGACTTGCGCAACGCCAAGCGGGCGTTCAAACTCCTGTTATTATTGTTATAAGATCACATAACAAAACTTTCATATTCTGGAGCCTTCTCAATGCGCCGTCTGCTGCTCGCCTTACCGTTTGCCCTGCTGCCACTCGCTCTCGCGCACGCCGCTGACGAACACGACCATGAACACGGCAGCCTTGGTGCCCATGAACATGGCGTCGGCCGCCTCAACGCGGTACTCGACGGCCAGGCACTTGAACTGGAATTCGACAGCCCGGCCATGAACCTCGTGGGCTTCGAACACAAAGCCACAACCGCCGCCGACAAAGCCAAGGTTGCCGCCGCGCGCAAACAGCTGGAAAGCCCGCTGGCGCTGTTCAACCTGCCCAAGGGCGCCGGTTGCGTAGTCAGCACCCAGGAACTCAACAGCCCGTTGTTCGGCGACAAGCCTGAAGCCGAGCATGACGACGACGATGACGACCACGCCACCGACGGCAAAGGCGCAGCCGCCCACGAACATCATCACGACCACAGCGAAATTCACGCCCACTACCAGTTCACCTGCGCCACGCCGACGGCCCTGAGCAACCTGGACCTGACCCAGGTGTTCAAGACCTTCCCCGCCACCCAGAAAATTCAGGTACAACTGATCGGCCCGAGCGGCCAGCAAGGTGTAGAGTCCACCGCACAGGCCGCTACCCTGAAGTTCTGATCTGACAATGCGGTCAATGTGGGAGCTGGCTTGCTGTGGCGAGGGAGCTTGCTCCCGCTGGGCTGCGTAGCAGCCCCAAAAAAAGCAGGGAGCGCTTCGCACTGGAGCGCCAGCCCGGTCCAGCGGGAGCAAGCTCCCTCGCCACAAAAGCCAGCTCCCACAAAGTTTGGCGCCCTTTTTTGAGACCTGTGATTTCCAATGACTCAAGCGTTAATCGAACTGTCTGACCTGGGCTTCAACTGGCCCGGTCACCCGCAGTTGCTGGACATCCCTGCGTTCCGCTTGGAAGCGGGTGAAACCCTGTTTCTCAAAGGCCCCAGCGGCAGTGGCAAAACTACGTTGCTCGGCCTGCTCGGCGGCGTACAGAAACCCATCCGGGGCAGCATTCGCCTGCTCGGCCAGCAGCTGACCGAACTCTCGGCCGGCGCCCGCGACCGCTTTCGCGTGGATCACACCGGCTACATCTTCCAGCAATTCAACCTGCTGCCGTTTCTGTCGGTGCGCGAGAACGTCGAGCTGCCTTGTCACTTCTCCAGGCTGCGCGCGCAGCGGGCGAAGCAGCGTCATGGCAGCGTCGACCAGGCCGCCGCGACCTTGCTGGCGCACCTGGGTTTGAAGGACAAGGATTTGCTCGAACGCCGTGCCGATTCGCTGTCCATCGGCCAACAGCAACGGGTCGCCGCCGCCCGCGCGTTGATCGGCCAACCGGAACTGGTCATCGCCGATGAACCCACCTCGGCCCTTGATTACGACGCCCGCGAAGCCTTCATTCGCTTGCTGTTCGCCGAGTGCCGCGAAGCCGGCGCCAGCCTGTTATTCGTCAGCCATGACCAGAGTCTTGCGCCGCTGTTCGACCGCCACCTGTCGCTGGCCGAACTCAATCGCGCCGCCACGCCCGCAGAGGTTTGAGATGTATTTGTTTCGTCTAGCCATGGCCAGCCTGGCTAACCGCCGCTTTACCGCGATTCTCACCGCGTTCGCCATCGCGCTTTCAGTCTGTTTGTTGCTCGCGGTAGAGCGCGTGCGCGTTGAGGCGCGCAACAGTTTCGCCAGCACCATCAGCGGCACTGACCTGATCGTCGGCGCCCGTTCCGGCTCGGTGAACCTGTTGCTGTACTCTGTGTTTCGCATCGGCAACGCCACCAACAATATCCGCTGGGACAGCTACGAGCACTTCGCCGCCAACCCGCAAGTGAAATGGGCGATTCCGATTTCCCTCGGCGATTCCCACCGCGGCTACCGCGTGATGGGCACCAACGAATCCTACTTCGAGCACTACCAATACGGCCGCAAGCAAAACCTCGAACTCGCCAGCGGCCGCGCCTTTGCCACCGACCCGTTTGAAGTGGTGCTCGGCGCCGAAGTCGCCGACGCGTTGCATTACAAACTCGGCGACAAACTGGTGCTGGCCCACGGCGTGGCGGTGGTCAGCCTGGTCAAACACGATGACAAACCGTTCACCGTGGTCGGCATTCTCAAGCGCACCGGCACCCCGGTGGACCGCACGTTGCACATCAGCCTGGGCGGCATGGAAGCGATCCATATCGACTGGCACAACGGCGTGCCCGCCCAGGGCAAAGGCCGCATCAGTGCCGATCAAGCGCGCAATATGGACCTGACGCCGCAGGCGATCACCGCGTTCATGCTCGGGCTGAACAACAAGATTTCCACCTTCGCCCTGCAACGGGAAATCAATGAATTCCGTGGCGAGCCGATGCTGGCGATCCTGCCCGGCGTGGCGCTGCAAGAGCTGTGGAGCATGATGGGCACCGCCGAAAAAGCGCTGTTCGTGATCTCGCTGTTCGTGGTGCTGACAGGTTTGATCGGCATGCTCACGGCAATCCTCACCAGCCTTAACGAGCGCCGCCGCGAGATGGCAATTTTGCGCTCGGTGGGCGCACGCCCGTGGCATATCGCGACGCTGCTGATTTTTGAAGCCTTCGCTTTGGCGCTGTCCGGCGTGGTGGCGGGCGTGGGCCTGCTGTATGTGTGCATCGCCGCTTCGCGCGGGTATTTGCAGGCCAATTACGGCCTGGACTTGCCGATGTCGTGGCCGAGCGAATATGAATGGACGCTGCTCGCCGGTATCCTCGCCGCCGCGCTGCTGATGGGCGCCGTGCCCGCGTGGCGCGCCTATCGGCAATCCCTGGCCGACGGCCTGTCGATTCGTTTATGAGAGAGGTAGTGATGCGTCGTGCATTGTTTGCGCTGTTGCTGCTGGTGGCCGTGCCCGCCTGGGCAGAGGAACAACCCAAGGATTTGTCGTGGCAGGAGATGATTCCGCCGGACGCGCCGCCGGAAATCCCCAACATGAAGCCGCTGCACGACTTGTCGAACATGGCCGATGCGTTGTCGGTCGAGGCAGCGCCAGCGGCCAAGCAGGATTTACCGAACGCACCGGTGGTGCAGAGCCTCGACGGCCAGCACATCCGCTTGCCGGGTTACATCGTGCCGCTGGAAGTCAGCGAAGAAGGCCGCACTACCGAGTTTTTGCTGGTGCCGTATTTCGGCGCCTGCATCCACGTGCCACCGCCGCCGTCGAACCAGATCGTGCACGTGAAAAGCGAAGTCGGCGTGAAGCTGGATGAGCTGTATCAACCGTACTGGATCGAGGGCGCGATGCAGGTCAAGCCGTCGTCCAGTGAACTGGCGGATGCCGGTTACCAGATGGATGCGGACAAGATTTACGTTTACGAGCTGGAGGAATAACGCTGACTCAAGAACACTGAAAATCCCAGGCGAGGGAGCTTGCTCCCGCTCGATCGCGCAGCGGTCGCCAGCTTTTTGGGGGCGCTGCGCACCCCAGCGCAAGCAAGCTTGCTCGCCACAACAAGCCCGCTCCCACAGTTTTTGATCTGTGTTGTAACGGGTAGATAGCCCTTTCATTGAGCTGAGTCAAAAGATCAAACGGAACGATCTTTACCATTGGACGTACAACTTTTAACGTCCTTTTGGAGCTCCCATGAACAAGTCTCTGCTCGGCGCGTCCCTCTTCGCGCTCGCCCTCGCCGCCCCCGTCGTCCACGCTCACGAAGCGGGCGACATTCTGGTTCGTGCCGGTGCAATTACCGTGAATCCGAAGGCCGACAGCAGCAGCGTCAAGGTTGACCAGGGCCCGTTGGCCGGCACCAACCTGGGCGGCAAGGCGACCATGAGCAGCGACACCCAATTGGGCCTCAACTTCGCCTACATGCTCACCGACCACGTCGGTATCGAATTGCTCGCGGCCACGCCGTTCGAGCACGACGTAAAGATCAAGAACACCGCCCTCGGCGCTGCCAACGGCAAGCTCGGCACCCTGAAACACCTGCCGCCAACCCTGAGCGTCGTGTACTACCCGCTGGACAACAAGTCAGCCTTCCAGCCGTACGTGGGCGCCGGTATCAACTACACCTGGATCTACGACGAGCACGTCGGCAGCCGCGCCGAACAAGCCGGTTTCAGCAACTTCAAGGCCGAGAATTCCTGGGGCTGGGCCGCGCAGATCGGCGCCGACTACATGATCAACGACAAGTGGATGATCAACGCCCAGGCGCGCTACATCGACATCAGCACCAAGGCGACTGTGGATAACAATGCACTGGCCCAGGGCACGCGTGCCAAGGTCAACGTGGATGTTGACCCGATGGTTTACATGGTGGGGATTGGCTACAAGTTCTAAACCCGGCCTAACCAACACTGCATACCCCTGTGGGAGCGGGCTCGCGAAAGCGCTGGATCAGTCGACCCATGTGTTGACTGACATTGCGCATTCGCGAGCAAGCCCGCTCCCACATTGGGGTTTGTGGGGTGTCAGCTGTGGCGGTAGAACCGGTCCAGCAGCGCCGGCAACCCGGCCCGCCATGCCCGTGGCTTGATGCCAAAGGTGTGCAGGATTTTCTTGCAGGCCAGCACCGCGTGTTGCGGTTCATCCGCTGCGTCCGGCCGGGCGGCATGCGCCTGGGCCGTTGGGGATTCAACCGCCAGCGGATGGAAATTGCGCGCTTCGGTGAGAATCGCCTGGCCCAGCGCCAACGGCGTGGTCGCCTCATGCCCGGCGTAGTGATACGTGCCCCACAACGGCGCCGCGCAATCGAGTTGCTTGAGCACAGAAATAATCACCCGCGCCGCATCGTCCACCGGCGTTGGATTACCGCGCCGGTCATCAGCCATCAGCAATTCATCGGTTTTTTCGGCACGGGCCAGGAAGCGCCCGAGCGTGCCGTCGGCACTGTCATCCAGCAACCAGCCAAACCGCAGTAACACATGCTGCGGGCAGGTGGCGCGCACGCTTTGTTCGATACGCCACAACGCTTGACCGCGCAGGCCCAGGGGCACTGGTTCGTCTTTTTCGCTGTAGGCGGTGGCGCGGGAGCCGTCGAATACGCGGTAGCTGGACGGTTGCACCAAGGTGATGTTGTGGTGCTGGCACAGTTCGGCCAAGCGCTCGATGGCGTATTCCTGGCTGGCCAGACGGGTAGCGCTGACGGCTTCGGCCTGGAACCAGTCGAAATAGTAGGCGAGGTTGATCAACGCATCGGGACGAGTGTCGTCGAGCAATTGGGTGAGGCTCGCGGCATCCCAGCCGTCTTGGGGCGGTTTGGGTGCGAGGAAACCAATGTCTTCCTCTGCACCGAGGCGAATCAGCGCTTGCCCGAGGGCATTCCCGCCGCCCAGTAACATAAGGCGCATTCGCATAGATTGAGCAGGCCCGGTCTGTTTGGAACGATGGCTATGGTCGGCAGGCGTGTGAGGCCTGACGTAGGGTTTAATCAGAATCGTTGCATTTTGCGGGTTTGTAGCGCAACCGTCACGGATAAAGTGCGCGGTTGCAACTTGTTGAAGCGGGCGCTATCAATCACTAGATGAACCTTCCTGAACTCACCGATACCGCGTTGAGCGGTTTTCACCCCGCCGTCAGCGCCTGGTTTCGCAGCACATTCCCCTCGGTGACCGGCGCCCAGGCCCAGGCGTGGCCGCTGATTCGCCAGCGCCGCTCAACGCTGATCGCCGCGCCCACCGGCTCCGGCAAAACGCTCACGGCGTTCCTCGCGGTGCTTGATGACCTGGTTCACCAAGGCCTGGCCAACGGCGGGCACCTGCCGGATGAAACGCAGGTGGTTTACGTGTCGCCGCTCAAGGCGCTGTCCAACGACATCCAGATCAACCTGCAAAACCCGCTGGCCGGGATCAGCGAGCACTTGCAGCGCCTGGGCTTGCCGCCGCTGGAGGTCCGCACCGCCGTGCGCACCGGCGACACCCCGCAAAAAGACCGCGTGCAGATGCGCAAGCGCCCGCCGCATATCCTCGTCACCACACCCGAATCGCTCTACGTACTGCTCGGCTCAGACTCCGGCCGGCAGATGCTCGCCAACACGCGCACGGTGATCGTCGATGAAATCCATGCCATCGCCGCCGGCAAACGCGGCAGTCACCTGGCCCTGAGCCTGGAACGCCTGCAAGGCTTGTGCGCCGAGCCGTTGACGCGCATCGGCCTGTCTGCCACGCAAAAGCCGATCGAGGCCGTGTCGCGCTTTCTGGTGGGCACGGGCCGCGAATGCGCGATTGTCGACATCGGCCATGCCCGCCCCCGCGACCTGGATATCGAAGTACCGCCGGTGCCGCTCTCGGCGGTGATGGCCAACGACGTGTGGGAGTTGGTTTACGACCGCCTCGCGGCACTGGCCCGCGAGCACCGCACCACACTGGTGTTCGTCAACACCCGGCGCCTGGCCGAACGCCTGGCGCGGCACTTGAGCGAGCGCCTGGGCAAAACCGCCGTGGCCGCCCACCACGGCAGCCTGGCCAAGGAAATGCGCCTGGACGCCGAGCAACGGCTCAAGGCTGGCGAGCTGCAAGTGTTGATCGCCACCGCGTCGCTGGAATTGGGGATTGATATTGGTGATGTGGATCTGGTCTGTCAGATCGGCTCGCCGGGCTCCATCAACGGCTTTCTGCAACGGGTCGGCCGCTCCGGCCACCAGGTCGGCGGCACGCCCAAGGGGCGCCTGTTCGCGACAACGCGCGATGACTTGATCGAATGCGCCGCCCTGCTCGACTGCGTGCGCCGAGGCGAGCTGGACACGCTGCACATCCCTGTAGCGCCGCTGGACGTGCTGGCCCAGCAGATCATCGCCGAGGTCAGCGCCCAAGAATGGTCGGAACAGGCGCTGCTCGCGTTGATCCGCCGCGCCTCACCCTTCGCAGAGTTGGACGAGCGCCATTATCAGGCGCTGCTGCAAATGCTCTCGGATGGCTACAACGGTCGTCAGGGCATTCGCAGCGCCTACCTGCACCGCGACGCCGTGACCCACACCTTGCGCGGGCGCCGTGGCGCCAAGCTCATCGCCGTGACCAGTGGCGGCACCATCCCCGATAACGCCGACTACAGCGTGTTGCTCGAACCTCAGAGCCTGAATATCGGCAGCGTCAACGAAGACTTCGCGGTGGAAAGCATCGCCGGGGATATCTTCCAGCTGGGTAACACGTCCTACCGAATCCTGCGGGTGGAAGCCGGCAAAGTGCGGGTCGAAGACGCCCATGGGCAGCCGCCGACCATCCCGTTCTGGCTCGGCGAAGCACCGGGGCGCAGCAACGAATTGTCGGCGGCGGTGGCGCGGTTTCAGGGGCAGTTGGACGCGTTGTTGAGCGCCACCCCCGGCGACCTGCAAGGCGCGCAGGACTGGCTCAGCGAAACCCTGGGCCTGAACCGCGCCAGCGCTGAGCAACTTCTCGATTACCTGGCCCGTACACGCCTGGCCCTGAGCGCGTTGCCGTCTCAGGACACCTTGATCATGGAGCGGTTTTTCGACGCTTCCGGCGGCACCCAATTGATCATCCACACGCCGTTTGGCAGCCGTATCAACCGCGCTTGGGGCCTGGCGCTGCGCAAGCGCTTTTGCCGCACGTTCAACGTCGAATTGCAGGCGGCGGCCAGCGAAAATGCGATCGTGTTGTCGCTGTCCACCCGTCACAGTTTTGAGCTGGATGAAGTGTGGCGCTATCTCAACAGCCACAGCGCTGAGCACATACTGATTCAGGCCGTGCTGGAGGCGCCGCTGTTCGGCGTGCGCTGGCGCTGGAATGCCGGAGTGGCGCTGGCGTTGCCGCGCTTTACCGGCGGGCGCAAAGTGGCGCCGCAGATCCAGCGCATGAAAAGCGAAGACCTGATCGCCAGTGTGTTTCCCGACCAGATCGCCTGCCTGGAAAACCTCGCCGGTGAACGCGAAGTGCCCGAGCACCCGCTGGTGGAGCAAACCCTCAACGACTGCCTGCACGACGCCATGGACAGCGACGGCTGGCTGGCCCTGCTGCGGCGTATGGAGAACGGCGACGTGCGCCTGATCAGCCGCGACCTGCCCGCGCCCTCGCCCATGGCCGCAGAAATTCTCAGTGCGCGCCCCTACACCTTTCTTGACGACGCGCCGCTGGAAGAACGCCGCACCCAGGCCGTGCTTAACCGGCGCTGGAGCGACCCGCAAAGTACCGACGACCTCGGCGCGCTGGACCTGGACGCCATCGCCGGGGTGCGCGATGAAGCCTGGCCGACGCCCCAAGGCCTCGATGAAATGCATGAGGCGTTGATGAGCCTGGCGTGTATCGCCCAGAGCGAAGTCACGCCGCAGTGGGCCGAATGGCTGAACACGCTGGCCAAGGGTGGCCGCGCGTTTCAATTGCACAATGGCCTGTGGGTCGCCGTGGAACGTTTGAATTGTTTACAGGCGATTTACCCCAACGGCCTGCCGATGCTGCCCGGCTTCGATGAGCCGTGGGCCTTTGATGAGGCGATCACAGAGGTACTGCGCGCTCGCCTCAGTGGCTTCGGCCCGCTGAGCCTGATCGAGATCGCCGCGCCCCTCGCCTTGACGGTCGCCGACGTCAGCCAGGCCCTCGCCCGCCTGGAGCAGGAAGGCTACGTGATGCGCGGCCATTTCACCCCCGGCGCCAGCGCCGAGCAATGGTGCGAACGCCACCTGTTGGCGCGCATTCATCGCTATACGGTGAAGCGCCTGCGCCGGGAAATCGAACCGGTGGCGTTGCAGGACTTCATGCGCTTTCTGTTTGATTGGCAGCACGTCTCCGACTGCACGCGCGGCCAGGGCAGCGCAATGCTGGCGCAGATCGTCGGCCAGTTCGAAGGCTATGCCGCCGCCACCTCGGCCTGGGACAGCGACTTGCTCAGCGCGCGGCTCAAGGATTACTCATCCACCTGGCTCGACGAGTTGTGCCGCAGCGGCAAGCTGGTGTGGACGCGACTGAGCCACAAGGCCGGCGCGATGGCCTTGCGCAGCACGCCGGTGGTGTTGCTGCCGCGCAGCCAGGTGGCGCTGTGGAGCGGGCTGACTGAGCTCACCGACAGCACGACGCTGTCGCCCAAGGCGCAGAAAGTCCATCAGGCCCTGCGCGATCAGGGCGCGCTGTTTTTCGATGAACTGGTGCATGAAGCCCATCTGCTGCGCAGCGAACTGGAAACCGCCCTGCAGGAATTGGTGGGCGCAGGGTTGGTCAACGCCGACAGCTTTGCCGGCCTGCGCGCGCTGACCACGCCCGCCAGCAAACGCCAGGCACGCAGCAGTCGGCGTGGGCGCGGGGCGTTTATCGGCGGCATGGACGATGCCGGGCGCTGGGCATTGGTGCGCCGTGCGCCCACCGTCACCGGCGCGCACTCGGCCGAGACGCTGGAGCATGTCGCGATGACCTTGCTGCGCCGTTATGGCGTGGTGTTCTGGCGGTTAATGGAGCGCGAGGCGGATTGGTTGCCGAGCTGGCGTGAGTTGCTGCGCACCTTCCATCGGCTGGAGGCGCGCGGCGAGATTCGCGGTGGGCGTTTTGTAAGTGGGTTGGCGGGGGAACAGTTTGCGTTGCCGGAGGCAATTCCGTTGCTTCGTGAAGTCCGGCGGCGCCCGCATGACGGCAGCCTGGTGGCGGTGTGTGGGGCTGACCCGCTGAATCTGGTGGGCACGCTGCTGCCGGGTAACAAAGTGCCGGCAGTGAGCGGGAACCGCGTGGTGTACCGGGATGGGTTGCCGGCGGCGGTGATGGTCGCGGGTAAGCAGCAGGTGTTGGTGGAGGTGGATCAATTGGCGGTGCAGGAGAAGTTGATCAGGCACTGAGGTGGGGTGACTTTAAGTGCCTCTTCGCGAGCAAGCCCGCTCCCACATTTGAACGGGTTCACACAATCAAAATGTGGGAGCGGGCTTGCTCGCGAAGAGGCCAGTGCAGGCACCCTCACTCACTGAGTACGCGGCTGCTCCGTCAACACCACCGGCGCCGGCACCTCTTGATCCGGTTCATCCACCTGCGCGTTGCGCTTGGGCAATAAAACCTGCTGTGGATAAGTTTGCGCGAAGTGCACCTCGTCACAGTTATCCACAAGCTTTTTCAGCCGCTGGTTAAAGGCGCGACTCACCGCATATTGCCCGCCCGACACGGTGCGGAACTGCGCCGTGAGCACCACGCCGTTGAGGTCCATCTTGTCCACACCAAACACCTCCAGCGGCCCCTGCAGGTTGTACTTGAGGAACACGTCATCGCTGATCGACTGACCCGCGCCGCGAATCAGTTCGACGGCCTTGTCCACATCCGTGTCGTACGTGAACTGCACCGAGAAGAACGCATAGGCAAACTGCCTCGACTGGTTGGTGACCGCCTTGATCTGGCCGAACGGCACCGAGTGCACAAAGCCCTTGCCGTCGCGCAGGCGCAGGGTGCGAATGGTCAGGCCTTCGACGGTGCCCGCATGGCCGGAATCGAGCACCACCCAGTCGCCGATGGACAGCGTGTCTTCAATGATAATGAACAGGCCGGTGATCACGTCCTGCACCAATTGCTGAGAGCCAAAACCGATGGCCAGACCGACTACACCGGCACCGGCCAACAGGGGCGCGACGTTGATGCCGAGGTTGGCCATGGTGGTGATCGCGCAGATCACCACCAGGATGATTTTCACCGCATTGCGCACCAGCGGCAGAATGGTTTTCACCCGCGTGCTGGGCTGGCGGCTCGAGCGTTTATTCACCGGCGGTTTCAGCGCTTCCTGAATCGCCGTGTCGAGTACCACCCAGAACAGCCAGGTCATCAGCAGAATCAGGCCAATGCTGCTGAGGGAGTCGCTGATCGCCCGGCCAATGGAATTGCGCTCGGCAAACTCAAACAACGACACGCCCCAGATACGCCCCAGCACTTCGATAAAACCGATGGCCATGGCGATGCGCAAGATCGCGTGCAACAAGCTCAGGAAGCGTTCCTTATAAGCACTGCTGCGCTGGATGGCGACCTGGCTGCGCGACTTGAACAGGTGTTGTAGAACCGTGCTCAGAAACACCGTGCCGATCAGTAAGATGGTGGTGAACAACGCGCATCGCAGGGCTTTCTGATTGTCGTCGCCGGCGCTGATCAGGTTGATTGCAGACACCAGCACCATCAACAGAATCGGCCAGTACCAAAGCCCGGAAAACACCCGCAACGATTGCTGCACGGCCGGGTGTTTAAGACGCTGGGAAAGCGGACGGTTGCGGATGAGATGGGCCACAGGCCGACGCAAGCGAATCACCAGTGCGCCGAAAATCACGGCCGCAAACATACCGGTGAACACCGCCACGCTGCTGGTGATATTGCCACCAAATTGACGAGCGATTTGCGGGCTGGTCAACGCGTCGCTGAGTGCGGCGAGGAAGCCGATCAAAAACAGTGGTTTTGGGCAGTAATCGCGGATGATCTGCACCGCCGGGCGTTTGTGCCCCACGTTAAACATCACGATGACGCACAGCAGAATTGACGTGGAGAAGATGCCGCTACTGGTCGCGTAGGCAAAACACAGCGCCAGCGCGCGGCCGATGGAGGTCGGCAGAAAATGGCTGACGTACAGCGTCAACGGCAAACAAATGATTGCAGGAATCGTGTAGGGCACGAAGTAACCCAGCACACCTTGCAAGCGTCCGCGCCGTTCCACAAAGGCCCGACGGCTCACACGCTTGACGATGACGCGACCCAGCAAGGTCAACAGCGCAAAGGCGCCGATCCAGGTGCCGGACAACACCAGAAAATCCCCGGCGACGCTCCAGGGCGAGCGGTCGGATGGACGATTGACCAGCCGCCCGACTTCATTGGCTGCGCGATCGGCGCGTAAACGCCAGGCGTCCAGCACGTTCTGGTTGAGGTCGAGTTTGTCTTGCACATCATCAATGCTGGAACTGATGGCCCCCAACAGGCCGCCCTCCACCAGAATCTCCGGCTTGGCCGGCGCCTCTGGTTCCGGCGCGGTGGCCGCAGCTTGCAGTTCGCCGCTGCCAAACAGCAGCGCACCAAGCAGTAATGCAGTCTTTAGATTCAGCAAAACACCGGGCTCCTCAGGAAGGGTCTGTAAGGAACTGACGGGTTTTCATCCTGATCGTTCCGCACCCGGCGTGAGAATGCCTAACGCGCACCGTCACTTGCGGCACTCCCACGCAGCGCATGGGAACGATCTGTGCGTAGGTGCTCGCGCCCACAGTTGCCGTGTGCCGTCGGTAAGAAGCTGGAAACTTTCAGTCAAAAATCGCAGTCAGCCATAAACGGGGGCAAGGCCCCTACCCTTATTCAGGAGCAAACATGGCTGCGATTCCCGACTGGGTGCCCACCACCCCCAGCGTCGCCATCACTCGCTTCACGGTGTTGACGGTCAATATTCACAAGGGCTTCACCGCCCTGAACCGGCGTTTCATCCTGCCCGAGTTGCGTGAAGCGGTGCGCAGTGTGGGCGCCGACATGGTGTTTTTGCAGGAAATCCACGGCACCCACGAACACCATCCCCAACGCTACAGCGAATGGCCGGACATGCCGCAGTACGAGTTCCTCGCCGACAGTATCTGGCCGCAGTACGCCTACGGGCGCAACGCGGTTTACCCCCATGGCGACCATGGCAATGCCTTGCTGTCGAAATTCCAGATCGTGCGCCATGACAACCTCGATATTTCCCAAAGCGGTCATGAAAATCGGGGCCTGCTGCATTGCGTGTTGCGCCTGCCGGGCAGTGGTCAGGAGGTGCATGCGATCTGCATTCACCTCGGCCTGCGCGAGGTGCACCGCCAGCAGCAGTTACGCTTGCTGGAGCAGCGCATCAGTGAGATTCCTGCCGATACGCCGCTGGTTGTTGCGGGCGATTTCAATGACTGGCGCCAGCGCGCCGACCTGAGCAAAAGCGGCCTGCGGGAAGTGTTCACCGAGACTCACGGCAAACTGCCGCGTACCTTCCCAGCCCGCTTGCCGTTGTTGGCGCTGGACCGCATTTATGTGCGCAACGTGAAAATCCATAACCCAAGGGTGCTGACCACTCGCCCGTGGTCGCACTTGTCCGACCATGTGCCGCTGTCGGTGGAGATCGAGCTATGAACGTTGCAGTCGAGCATATTTCCACCGACCAGCCGCCGGATGAAGCCAAGGCGCGTGACCTGGATTACGGCTGGCAACCGGGCAACAGCGTTGAACTGCTGGAAAATGGTGAGGCGTATTTCCCCAAGGTGTTTGCGGCGATGCGTGAGGCCAAGCGCGAGATCCTGCTGGAGACCTTTATTCTTTTCGAAGACAAGGTGGGTCATGAGCTGCAAGGCATTCTGATCGAGGCAGCGCAGCGCGGCGTGAAGGTGGTCATGAGCCTGGATGGTTTCGGGTGTGGCGAACTGAGCCCGGCGTTTCTGAGCGAGTTGGCGCAGGCCGGGGTGGCGGTGCAGATGTTTGACCCGGCGTCGAAGCGGCTGGGTATCCGCACCAACTGGTTTCGCCGCCTGCACCGCAAGATTGTGGTGGTGGATGCCGCCGTGGCGTTTATTGGCGGGATCAATTTTTCTGCCGACCACTTGGGCGATTTCGGGCCAGAGGCCAAGCAGGATTACGCCGTGCAGGTGACCGGCCCGGCGGTGGCCGACTTGCACCATTTCGCCCTCGCGCAAAGCGGTCGCCAGGTACGCACGCGGCGCGGCTGGCGTCGGCGCCAGCAACGTCCTTCGCCGTGGGCAACCGATACGGGCGAAGGCATGGTTCGCCTGATTTACCGCGACAACCTGCAGCACCGTGATGACATTGAAGAAGCCTATATCTACGCCCTGAGCAAAGCGCAAAAACGCGCGGTGATCGCCAATGCCTACTTCTTCCCCGGCTACCGCCTGCTGCGGGAGATCCGCAATGCCGCGCGCCGTGGCGTGCACGTACAACTGATCATGCAGGGCCAGCCCGACGTGCTGCTGGCCAAGCTGGCGGCGCGCATGCTCTACGACTATTTGCTCAAGGATGGCGTGGTGATTCACGAATACTGCCAGCGCCCGCTGCACGGCAAGGTGGCGCTGGTGGATGACGAATGGAGCACGGTGGGGTCGAGCAACTTGGACCCGCTGAGCCTGTCGCTGAACCTGGAAGCCAATGTGCTGATTCGCGACCGAGCGTTTAATCAGCAACTCTATGAGCGCCTGGAATCACTCGCCCAAAACCACTGCCAGACCATGCCGGAAAATCGCAAGCCGCGTTTGTGGCTGTGGCGACTGACCGTGGGGTTTCTGGTGTTTCATGTGATGCGCCACTTCCCCGCGCTGACGGGCTGGCTGCCAGCGCACAAACCGCGACTCAAACCTTTCGAGCACCAGGCCCATGACCTCTAAAGCCGGCGGTTCACGCTTCAAACGCTGGAAGAAGCCACTGACCGTGGTGTTTTTCCTGTTGCTGATCGTGTTGTTCACCCTGCTCGCCCGGCGCATCGACTGGAGCGAGGTGGTGCAAACACTGGGTGATTTCAAATTGCGTACGTTGCTCATCGCAGGCGCAGTGACGTTGTGCAGTTTTCTCGTCTACGCCAGCTTCGACTTGATCGGCCGCACTTACATTCGCCAGCCGCTGGGCTGGAAGCAAATCCTGCCGGTGGGGATTATCAGCTATGCGTTCAACCTCAACCTAAGCGCGTGGGTCGGCGGGATCGCCATGCGTTATCGGCTGTATTCGCGGCTTGGCGTCAGCACTGCCAATATTGCCAAGATTCTGGGGTTGAGCCTGGCCACCAACTGGTTTGGCTATATGGCACTGGCCGGCGTGGTGTTCGCCAGTGGCTTGGTGACCATGCCGCCGGGCTGGAAGGTCAGCACCACCGCGTTGCAGGGCATTGGCGCGCTGCTGATCGTGGCCAGCATGGGCTATCTGGCGGCGTGCCAGTTTTCGAAGAAGCGCGCGTGGTCGATCAAGGGCATCGAGATCAACCTGCCGTCGCTGCGCATGGCGTGTTTGCAGTTGGCATTGGGTGCGCTGAACTGGTCGTTGATGGCAGCGGTGATTTTTACCCTGCTGCCGGCGAAACTGGATTATCCGCTGGTGCTAGGCGTGTTGCTGATCAGCGCGATTGCCGGGGTGGTGACGCATATTCCAGCGGGCCTTGGGGTGCTGGAGGCGGTGTTTGTTGCACTGTTGCAGCATGAAGCGTCGCGGGGCAGTTTGCTGGCGGGGTTGATTGCGTACCGGGCGATTTATTTTATTTTGCCGCTGTTGATTGCGTTGGTGATGTACCTCACGGTGGAGGCCAAGGCCAAGGCGTTACGGGTGAAGAAGGCGCCGGCTTGAGACAATGTTGACTGGTTTGGCGCCTTCGCGAGCAAGCCCGCTCCCACATTTTGACCGAGTCCTACCGTTGGAATGCGGTTCAAATGTGGGAGCGGGCTTGCTCGCGAAGGCGTTCTAAAGAGCAGCATTTTATCGAGATTGAATAATGCTCAACCGCTCGCCCACCACCATCTCGGTAATCCAGTCCACCAAAATTGAGGTGTACGCCTGCTGAGACACCGGATCGCTCAACGAATGATCAGCCCCATCGATAATCCGGTGAGTCAACGAATGCGTCTGCTGGCACGCCGCGCGGTAGCTCATGATTGTGGCGTGGGGCACATGGTCGTCGGTTTCCGACTCGACAATCAGCACATCACCGGTAAAGGCCGAACAGGCGTGCAACGCGCGGTTGGTGCCGGCGTGCACCAGCGTGCTGCGGTAATCCATCAAGTCGGCTTTATCCAGATCGCGCTTGGGCTTGAGCCATTCCCGGTCGCGGTACAGCGCCGGCGCGCGCAGCGCCAGCCAGCGCACCGGGCGCAATGAAGTCAGGATCGCGGCGAGGTAACCGCCATAACTGGTGCCCACCACTGCCACCGCCGAGGTGTCGATGGCCGGGTGGGAGAGCAAGCGGTCGTAGGCCGCGAGCAGGTCACGCAGGTTGTCTTCGCGGGTCACGCGGTTCAGCGCAATACCCGAGCCGGCGTGACCGCGCAGGTCGAAGGTCAGGCAAACGCATCCAAGCCCTGCAATGCCTTTGGCCCGTTCCAGGTCGCGTTCCTGGCTACCACCCCAGCCGTGTACAAATAACACCCCCGGCACTTTGGATTTGGGGCTCAGAAAGGTGCCACTCATCTGTTCGTCGTCTATATCGATCGCAATGCTTTCGCTTCTAGCCGTCATAAGATTTAACCGTCACATACTTGAGGAGAAAGTCGCTGTTTTCCGCAGGCCCGCGATACACCTCAATGGCATCCGCTGGCAGCGGTTGATCCACGTAGGTTTCAACCGAACACACATGAATGGCGCGCAGGCCAGGGTGATTGATGAAGCTTTGCAGCGCCGCGACTTCCGCACTGCTGGCCCCGCCCATGCGCCAGGATTGTTCGAGCACGCCACTGCGGCGTTGGCCGTCGCTGTCCAGGCCCTGGGCAATGTCGTAATTGCGCCGCGAAGCGTAGAAGCCGGGATAGGCTTCATCTGCTGCGGTGTCGAAGACCTGCGCTTGTTCGATGGCTTCGCGCACATCAGCGGGCAAGTCGAGCTTGAGCAGGCATTCGTAGTCACCGGGCACCACCAGTAGATTGGAGCCGCCGTAGACGTCTTCGCCCTGCCCGTCTTTCGTCAGGTATTGCTCGCCGCAGTAGCTCAAGACGTGATCGCCGATAAAGCTTTGGCCCACGCTGTGGGTGACCACGTCGTGCAGGTCCTGTTCCAGCACGACGCCTTGATTGAACAGTTGCGCCGCGTCGGGCCGCAGCAGCACGGCTTCGAATTCGTCGAGGCTGTGGATAACTTCCTGGCCTCGCCCGGCGCAGGCGTGCACGGGTTTCAGGCGGATCGGCCCGCTGTAAAGCAGGCGCGTGGCGGCGGGCAATGCGTCTGCAAGGGCAAATACACTGAGGCCGTCGAGCACCACCTTGCGCACACGCTCACCGAATACTGTCGACCAGCCTTCCGGCGCCATGGCCTCGGGGCTGAGCAGGCCATGGCTGATGGCCTTGGTGCAGATGAAGTCGTGATCAACATAGCCACCCCACAAGTCTTCGGGACCTTTGATGTTGAGTGCGTAAGCCTGGTGCAAACCGACCAGCGTCTGGGTGGGCAGCCAGTAAAGATCACGCCCGGCATGTTTGTGCGGGTCGTAGCTGCCGCCGAACCTGAGGCCGAGAATATGCGCCAGCCAGCGCGCCAGTGCGCGGTTGGTCTCGATTTCGTGCCGGGGCGCGCCCTCGCGGGTGGAGTGAGCGACTACCAGTTTCCTGCGTTGAGTCGGGGTCATACGTCCCCCTTGGCTATCCTGCCATGAGTGTAGACGTTGGGTTGCAGGGATCAGGCCAGGGCGTGTTTAAGGGGGATGGTCATGAAATCAGTCAGTTGGCGCAAAACAGGTGGCAGTTGGCCTGTTTGATTCTGCACGACGCCGCATTAAAAAGGCGGCGTTCTGCACGGTTCACACGCCAAAGCGGCTGCGGTAGTCGCTCGGCGCCAAGCCAGTGATTTTCTTGAAGGTGGCGCGAAAGGCACTCGGGTCTTGGTAACCGACTGTCCAGGCGATGTGGTCGATGGTGCCGTTGGTGAATTCCAGCATTTGCCGCGCCTTGCCCACCCTTAAGTGCTGGCAATATTCGGTCGGTTTCAACCCCGTGGCAGTGCGAAAGCGCCGCAGGAACGTTCGCTCTTCCAGCCCCGCCTCCTGCGCCATCGCCGTGACCGACACGTCCACCGCACCGCTGGCTTGCAGCCAATGCTGAACCTTCAAAATGGCGCCGTCGCCATGCCCCAGGATCGGCGCAAAGTTGCTGCCGCACTGGCTGGCGCTGTCGCTGTGTTCGATTACCAGGAAACGCGCGGTGTCGGCGGCGATGCTCGGCCCCATTAGACGGTCGACCAGGCGCAGGCCCAGTTCGGACCAGGCCATCAGCCCGGCGGTGGTGATCAGGTCGCCATCATCGACGATGGGTTTATCCGCCTCCAGGCGCACAGCCGGGTAGTGCATGGCGAAAGACTCGGCGGAAGACCAATGCGTGGTGGCGCTGCGTCCGTCCAGCAGGCCACTGCGCGCCAGCATAATCGAGCCGATGCACACGCCGCCGAGTACGGTGCCGGCCGCGTGCCTGGCGCGAATCCACGCCAGCAGCGCGGGCGGCGCCTGCTCTTCGGTGAACTCACCAATGGAAGGTGGCACCAGTAGCGCCATCATCGGCTGTTCCGGGCCTGGGTGACTGTCAAATACGCGCGAGGTCGAGCCATGGGCGTCCACCTGCCAGTGGCTGATTCGCAGCCAGGGCAGTTGCGCAGATTGATGCTCGGCGGCGATCCGGTTGGCCACGCCGAACAGGTCGGTCAAGCCATGCACCGCCGCCAGTTGCGCACCCTGGTAGATCAATACGCCCAGCTCTACAACGGCCATTGTCAGTTTTCCCCCTGTTATTGTCGGTGCAGCCAATCCCCGGTGCTGGCGCCAGCTAACATACTGAACCCATCAACCCATCACGAGGCAACACACATGGCCAAGCAAGCGCTCATCCTAATCGATATCCAGAACGACTACTTCCCTCAGGGCAAGTGGCCACTTGACGGCGTAGAGGCGGCAGCAGACAAAGCCGCGCAGGTGTTGCAGGCCTTTCGTCAGGCGGGCAAGGCCGTGATTCACGTGCGCCATGAGTTCACGGCCGAGGACGCACCGTTCTTCACGCCGGGCTCCGACGGTGCGCACCTGCATACCAAGGTGCTGAACGAGGGTGATGAGCCGGTGGTGCTTAAACATTTCGTGAATGCGTTTCGCGAGACTGATCTGCGCGCTTTGCTGGAAAAACGCAGCATCACCGACGTGGTGGTGGTCGGCAGCATGAGCCATATGTGTATCGATGCCGTGGTGCGGGCCGCAGCGGACCTGGGCTACAACGTCACCGTGATCCATGACGCCTGCGCAACGCGGGACCTGGAATTTAACGGGCAGGTGATTCCGGCGGCGCAAGCGCATGCGGCCTATATGGGATCGCTGGCGTTTGGTTACGCGCAGGTGGTGTCGGCGGATGAATACCTGAAGGCACAAGCGGCGGCAGCGTAGCCGCCACTCGTTAGCCCTGGCTTAGCGGGTCGCGATAATGAACAGGCGCGGGAATGGCAGCAATACTGTGCCATCGGCCAGGGCTGGGTAAGCCTTGCTGATCCGCGCCTGGTACTCGCGCAGGAAAGCGACCCGTTCGTCGGCGGCCAAAGGCGCAAGAAATGGCCGCAGCGCCGACCCCTTGAACCACTCCACAACGCCAGCGTGATCGGCCAGCGGATGCTGATAAGTGGTGCGCCACACATCGACGCTGCTGCAGTGTTTACTCAGCACTTCAAAGTAATAACTCGCCGTGTGCCGTTCGTTATGTTTCACCGCGCCGATCCTGGCCGACCATGGGCCGTCGGCGGCCACTTCCCGCGCCAGCCGGTGAGCGGGTTCGTCAAGGTTGTCGGGGGTCTGCACAGCCAGGGCGCCGCCGGGCGTCAGTTGGTTGACCAAGTGCGGATACAGCGTGGCGTGGTCGGGCAACCATTGCAGGGAAGCGTTGGCCAGAATCACATCAAACGCTTGTGCGGGCTTCCAGGCGCCGATATCCGCCAGTTCGAAGCTCAGCGCTGGCAGGCGTTTGCGCGCATCCGCAAGCATGTCGTCTGAACTGTCCATGCCGGTGACGTGAGCCTGAGGAAAACGCTCGGCCAGTACCTCAGTGGAATTGCCCGGGCCGCAGCCCAAATCCACAGCCGTGTTTACCTCGATAGTGGGGATGGCCGCCACCAGGTCACGAACGGGACGGGTGCGCTGCTGTTCAAACATCGTGTATTGCTTGGCGGACCAGGTCATCGAGGCTTTCCTTCTTTTTGAGGTTGGGCACAGCCTAAATCTTGTCAGCCATGAGAACAAATGCCAGGATTGGCGCTCTCCCATACCTCAAAAGTATCCCTATGTTGGAGCTTCGCCAACTTAAAGCCTTTGTCGCCATCGCCGAAGAAGGCTATATCACCCGCGCAGCCGAGCGCTTGGGCATGCAACAGCCTCCGCTGACACGCTTGCTGCAAAGTCTTGAGGCCGAGTTGGGCACCGTGTTGATGGAGCGCCTGCCCCGTGGCGTGCGGCCCACTACCGCCGGGCTGGCCTTATTGGAACAAGCGCGGGAAATACTCGCTCAGGCCGACGGCTTGGCCGAAGTGGTGCGTCGCGCCGCAAAGGGCGAGCGCGGGCGGTTGGCTATCGGTTTTACCAGCTCTGCGGCATTGCACCCCTTTGTGCCAGGCGTGCTGCGGCTGTTTCGCGAAACCTTTGTGGGCGTCTCGGTGGTGTTGGAGGAAGCGGGTACTGGCGAATTGTTGGATGCGTTGTTGCATCAAAAACTCGACGCCGCGTTTATCCGCTCTCCCCTCAGCGGGACGCAGGCACTGCACGACGAACCTATCCTGGTGGAACCGATGCTGCTGGCATTGCCCACTGATCACCCATTAGCCCTCGATTCGGGATTACCACTGCCCTTGGCAACGCTGGTTAACGAATCCTTCGTGCTCTACCGCCGTCGCGTTGGGCTGGGCTTGTATGACGCGATCCTGGTGGCCTGCCGTGAAGCGGGGTTCAGCCCGCAGGTCGTGCAGGAAGCGCCGCGAATGACAGCCACGCTGAGCCTGGTAGCGGCCGGCCTGGGTGTGTCCATTGTGCCGGCGTCCATGCAGCGACTGCGTGGAGACGGCATCGTTTACCGGGAGCTGACGGAGTGCCGCAATCTGGTAGCACCGTTGCACCTGGCCACGCGGCTGGGTGATGGCTCGTCTGTGTTGCGTGAGTTCAGGCAGATGGTGGTGACGGCGGCAGCGGCGGACGCCTGATTGCAGGCCATAAAAAACCCCCGAGGCCAGGGCCGTCGGGGGTTTGCGTGTTCCGGGTCTTGGACCTAGAACGGGATATCGTCATCAAAGCTGTCGAAATCCGGAGCCGGTTGCGGAGCGGCCTGTTGTGGCGCTGGACGCGACTCACGTTGTGGCTGCTGGCTTGGCTGTTGGCTCGGCTGCGGACGGGACTGCTGTGGACGCGGCGCCGAGTTGGACATGCCGCCCTGGCCTTGTTGGTCGCCCTGCGGACGGCCGCCCAGCAGTTGCATGGTGCCTTGCATGTCGACCACGATTTCAGTGGTGTAACGCTTGATGCCGTCTTTTTCCCACTCGCGGGTTTGCAGTTTGCCTTCGATGTAAACCTGTGAACCTTTGCGCAGGTACTCACCGGCAATCTCGGCCACTTTGCCGAACATCGACACACGGTGCCATTCGGTTTTCTCGACCTTCTGGCCGGTTTGCTTGTCGGTCCACTGTTCGCTGGTCGCCAGACTCAGGTTGGTCACGGCGTTACCGTTAGGCAAGTAGCGAACTTCGGGATCCTGGCCGCATGTACCGACCAATATGACTTTGTTAACCCCACGGGCCATAACGTTCTCCTAGGCTGGGCGCGCTGTCGGCACTGGGTTGACCAGTTGCTCAAGCGTCGCGCGATCCAATAATTCGGTGTCCAATTTGATGTAGATGGCGGCTTCTTCAGCAATAACCACGGCATCCGTAACCCCTGCGACAGCCTTAAGGCGCTCAACCAGACCGACTTCGCGGATCGCTTCTGGCGATAACGGCAAACGCAGGCTCGTCACATAGGGAGGTTCGCGCATGGTAACAGCAAAGGCTAGCCAGAGGGCAGCCAGACCTGCGCATCCGAGGAACACAACTGACAGACCGCCATGCTGGAACATCCAGCCACCCATGATGCCGCCCAGTGCAGAGCCGAGGAACTGGCTGGTGGAATAAACCCCCATCGCAGTACCCTTGCCACCGGCCGGTGAAACTTTACTGATCAGCGAAGGCAACGACGCCTCCAGCAGGTTGAACGCGGTGAAAAACACCACCGTGCCCGTCACCAGCGCCCGCAGGCTGTCGCCGAACTTCCAGAAGAATAGCTCAGTGAGCATCAGCGTCGCGACGGCGCCGAGTAAAACTCGTTTCATTTTGCGTTTCTTCTCGCCGTAGATGATGAACGGGATCATGGCGAAGAATGAAATCAGCAGTGCCGTGAGGTACACCCACCAGTGCTGTTCCTTGGGCAGGCCGGCTTTTTCGACCAGTGCCAGGGGCAGTGCGACGAAGCTGCACATCAGCATCGCGTGCAACACGAAGATACCTAAATCCAGGCGCAGCAGGTCTGGATGCTTGAGCGTCGGCAATAGCGCCTTGCGCGCAACGCCCGATTCACGGTGCTGCAAGGTGCCTGTGGAATGCGGGACCATAAAGGCCACGATCACGATACCGAACAACGCCATGCCGCCGGTGGCCAGGAACAGCCCGTGCAAACCAAAGGCGCGCGTCAGCAACGGGCCGACCACCATGGCCACGGCGAACGACAGCCCGATGGTCATGCCGATCATCGCCATCGCCTTGGTACGGTGTTGTTCGCGGGTCAGGTCCGAGAGCAGCGCCATGACGGCGGCGGAAATCGCACCCGCGCCCTGCAGGATGCGCCCGGCGATCACGCCCCAGATGGAGTCGGCCTGTGCTGCGAGCACGCTGCCGAGGGCGAAGACGATCAGCCCGAGGTAAATTACCGGGCGACGGCCAATGCGGTCGGAGATGATCCCGAACGGAATCTGAAAAAGCGCCTGGGTCAGGCCATAGGCGCCAATGGCCAGGCCGATCAGGGCGGGGGTTGCGCCTGCGAGATCCATCCCATAGGTCGCCAGTACCGGCAACACCATAAACATGCCAAGCATACGGAAGGCGAACACCAGAGCCAGACCGCTTGCCGCTCGGGTCTCGCCGCTACTCATGCGTTCGCTGTGGGGATCGTGCATGGAAAAACCTCGTGTGAACCGGCGACGATTCTACCAGTCCCATCGAGTGAGAGGGTATATGCGGCGCTTTGCCGCGCAGCTTTCATGTAACGCTGCAACCGGCACTTTGACAGTGTATATTCATCCAGTCATTAGCCGTATACTCCTGCATTATTTACGCCCGCCGTGCGAGGCCATCTTGGACAAGATCCTGATTCGTGGGGCTAGAACCCACAACTTGAAGAACATCGACCTGACCCTGCCCCGGGACAAACTGATCGTCATCACCGGCTTGTCGGGGTCCGGCAAATCGTCCCTGGCGTTTGACACGCTGTACGCCGAAGGCCAGCGTCGCTATGTGGAATCGCTGTCGGCGTATGCCCGCCAGTTTCTGTCGATGATGGAAAAGCCCGACGTCGACACCATTGAAGGCCTGTCGCCGGCTATTTCCATCGAGCAAAAATCGACCTCCCACAACCCGCGTTCAACCGTGGGCACCATCACCGAAATCTACGACTACCTGCGTCTGCTGTACGCGCGTGTGGGTATTCCGCGTTGCCCGGACCACGATATTCCGCTGGAAGCCCAGACCGTCAGTCAGATGGTCGACCTGGTACTCGCCCAGCCGGAAGGCGCCAAGCTGATGCTGCTGGCCCCGGTGATTCGCGAGCGCAAGGGTGAACACCTTTCCGTCTTCGAAGAACTGCGTGCGCAGGGCTTTGTACGTGCGCGCATCAACGGCAAGCTCTATGAGCTGGACGAAGCACCGAAGCTCGACAAACAGAAGAAGCACTCCATTGATGTGGTCGTCGACCGTTTCAAAGTGCGCGCTGACTTGCAGCAGCGACTGGCGGAATCCTTTGAGACTGCCCTGAAACTGGCAGACGGCATTGCGCTGGTTGCGCCGATGGATGATGAGCCGGGCGAAGAGACTATTTTCTCCGCGCGCTTTGCGTGCCCGATCTGCGGCCACGCCATCAGCGAGCTGGAACCGAAGCTGTTTTCCTTCAACAACCCGGCTGGCGCCTGCCCGACCTGTGACGGCCTGGGGGTTAAACAGTTCTTCGACATCAAGCGACTGGTCAATGGCGACCTGACGCTGGCGGAGGGCGCGATACGCGGCTGGGACAGGCGTAACGTCTATTACTTCCAGATGCTCGGGTCGCTGGCGTCCCACTACAAGTTCAGCCTGGAAGTACCGTTCAACGAATTGCCGGCCGAGCAGCAGAAAGTCATCCTGCACGGCAGCGGCTCGCAGAACGTCGACTTCAAGTACCTGAACGACCGTGGCGATATCGTTAAACGTTCGCACCCGTTCGAAGGCATCGTGCCGAACCTGGAACGCCGCTATCGCGAGACCGAGTCAGCGAGCGTGCGCGAAGAACTGGCGAAATTCCTCAGCACCCAGCCGTGCCCGGATTGCCGCGGCACTCGCCTGCGTCGTGAAGCGCGGCACGTCTGGGTTGGCGAAAAAACCTTGCCGGCGGTGACCAACCTGCCGATCGGCGATGCCTGCGAGTACTTTGGTGTACTCAAACTGACCGGGCGGCGCGGCGAAATTGCCGACAAGATCCTCAAGGAAATCCGTGAGCGCTTGCAGTTTCTGGTCAACGTAGGCCTGGACTACCTGTCGCTGGATCGCAGCGCCGATACGTTGTCTGGCGGTGAAGCCCAGCGTATTCGACTGGCCAGCCAGATTGGCGCCGGCCTCGTGGGCGTGTTGTACATCCTCGATGAACCGTCGATTGGCTTGCACCAGCGGGATAACGACCGCCTGCTGGGCACGTTGAAACACCTGCGCGACATCGGCAACACGGTGATCGTGGTCGAGCATGACGAAGACGCGATTCGCCTGGCGGATTACGTCGTCGATATCGGCCCGGGCGCCGGTGTGCACGGCGGGCATATTGTTGCCGAGGGCACGCCAGCAGAAGTGATGGCGCATCCTGATTCGCTGACCGGCAAGTACTTGTCCGGCCGCGTGAAAATCGCCGTGCCGGCCAAACGCACCCCACGCAACAAGAAGCAGGCGCTGCATCTGAAAGGCGCGCGCGGCAACAACCTGCGCAATGTTGACCTGGAAATTCCGCTGGGCCTGCTGACCTGCGTGACCGGTGTTTCCGGCTCGGGCAAATCGACGCTGATCAACAACACGCTGTTCCCGCTGAGTGCCACCGCCCTGAACGGCGCGACCACGCTGGAGGCCGCTGCTCACGACAGCATCAAGGGCCTGGAGCTGCTGGACAAGGTGGTCGATATCGACCAAAGCCCGATTGGCCGCACACCGCGCTCCAACCCGGCGACCTACACCGGTTTGTTCACGCCGATTCGCGAACTGTTCGCTGGCGTGCCGGAGTCCCGCTCACGGGGTTATGGGCCTGGCCGGTTCTCGTTCAACGTCAAGGGTGGACGCTGCGAAGCGTGCCAGGGCGACGGCCTGATCAAGGTAGAGATGCACTTTTTGCCGGACATCTACGTGCCGTGCGACGTGTGCAAGAGCAAGCGCTATAACCGCGAAACTCTGGAGGTGAAGTACAAAGGCAAGAACATTCACGAAACCCTCGAAATGACCATCGAGGAAGCCCGGGTGTTCTTCGACGCGGTGCCAGCGTTGGCGCGCAAGCTGCAGACGTTGATGGATGTGGGCTTGTCGTACATCAAGCTAGGGCAATCGGCCACCACGCTGTCGGGTGGTGAAGCGCAGCGGGTGAAACTGTCGCGTGAGCTGTCCAAGCGCGATACCGGCAAGACCTTGTATATCCTTGATGAGCCGACCACCGGCCTGCACTTTGCGGATATTCAGCAGTTGCTGGATGTGTTGCATCGCTTGCGTGACCACGGCAACACCGTGGTAGTGATCGAGCACAACCTGGATGTGATCAAGACCGCCGACTGGCTGGTAGACCTTGGGCCGGAAGGCGGTTCCAAGGGCGGCCAGATTATTGCAGTGGGCACGCCGGAGCAGGTTTCCGAAATGCCGCAATCGCATACCGGCTACTACCTGAAGCCGTTGCTGGCCCGCGACAAAGCCTGATTTATCGGGCCCATGAAAAAGCCCCTGTCACTTTGCGGTGACAGGGGCTTTTTTGTAGCCGGGAATCAGAACTGCGATTGCAGGTAATTCTCCAGACCGATCAGCTTGATCAGGCCCAACTGCTTTTCCAGCCAGTAAGTATGATCTTCTTCGGTGTCGGCCAACTGCACCCGCAGAATCTCGCGAGTGACATAGTCGTTGTGCTGCTCGCAGAGCTGAATGCCCTTGCAGAGCGCGGCACGCACCTTGTATTCAAGGCGCAAGTCGCTGGCGAGCATCTCGGGCACCGTGGTGCCGGTGTCCAAGTCGTCGGGACGCATACGCGGCGTGCCTTCGAGCATCAGGATACGGCGCATCAGTGCGTCGGCGTGCTGCGCCTCTTCTTCCATTTCGTGGTTGATACGTTCGTAGAGCTCGGTAAAGCCCCAGTCTTCGTACATGCGCGAATGGATAAAATATTGGTCACGAGCTGCCAGTTCGCCCGTCAGCAACGTGTTGAGGTAATCGATTACGTCGGGGTGACCTTGCATCGCCCTACATCTCCCTGCTTGAAAGACTGTAGTTTGAACCATGATGACCCGGAGGTCACGGGGCCATCGGCAGAAAAGTGAAGATATTCTTGGAAAAGTGGCGGAAATAACGCAAAAACCGCCCTAATGAGGGCGGTTCTGCTTCTCGTTTAGAGTCAGCTAAGCGTTACGCCCAGCGCGGTCGCAATACCTTGGCCGTATGCAGCATCGGCTTTGAAGAAGTGCTGCAGTTGGCGCTGAACCACATCGCTGCTGACACCGGCCATAGCGCCGGCAATGTTGTTGATCAACAGCGCCTTCTGCACGGGATCCATCAAGCGGTACAACTCACCTGCGTGGCTGTAATAGTCCGTGTCTTCACGATGATCGTAGCGAGTTGCCGCTCCGCTCAATGCCAAGGCTGGCTCCGCGTACTGTGGCGCCTGTTTAGGTGTGTCGGCGTAACTGTTTGGCTCGTAATTGGGTGTAGCACCGCCGTTGGGGCCAAATGTCATTGAACCGTCCCGCTGGTTGGTGTTCACCGGACTGCGAGGGGCGTTCACCGGCAATTGCTGGTGGTTGGTACCAATACGGTAGCGATGGGCATCAGCGTACGCAAAGACGCGGCCTTGCAGCATGCGGTCTGGCGAGAGGCCGACGCCAGGCACCATGTTGCTTGGCCCAAACGCCGCCTGCTCGACCTCTGCGAAGAAGTTCTGCGGGTTGCGGTTCAGCTCCAACTCACCTACCTCGATCAACGGAAACTCCTTCTGCGACCAGGTCTTGGTCACGTCGAAGGGGTTCTCATAATGCGCATCGGCCTGAGCCTCGGTCATGATCTGAATGTTGACACTCCATTTCGGAAAGTCACCGCGCTGGATCGCACCGAACAGATCACGCTGGGCGTAATCGGGGTCGCTACCTGCCAGGCGCTCAGCCTCAGCCGGTGTCAGGTTTTTGATGCCCTGCTTGGTTTTGTAGTGCCACTTCACCCAGTGACGCTCGCCTGCGGCGTTGATCAGGCTGTACGTGTGGCTACCGAAGCCGTGCATGTGGCGGTAGCCGTCTGGCGTGCCGCGGTCCGAAAACAGAATCGTAATCTGGTGCAGCGCCTCGGGCGAGAGCGACCAGAAGTCCCAGATTGCCTGGCCACTTTTCAGGTTGGTCTGCGGCAGGCGCTTTTGGGTGTGAATGAAGTCTGGAAACTTCATTGGGTCGCGGATGAAGAACACGGGAGTGTTGTTACCTACGATGTCCCAGTTACCTTCTTCGGTATAGAACTTAAGGGCAAAGCCGCGGGGGTCGCGATCGGTATCAGCTGAGCCGCGCGAACCGCCTACGGTTGAGAATCGCAGGAAGATAGGCGTTTGCTTACCTACCGACTCAAACAGTTTGGCACGGGTGAATTGGGTGATGTCCCTGGAGACGGTGAACGTACCGTAAGCGCCAGAACCCTTGGCGTGCACGCGGCGCTCGGGGATGTTTTCCCGGTTGAAATGCGCAAGCTTTTCGATGAGGTGGAAATCGTCGAGGAGTAACGGGCCGCGGGGGCCAGCAGTACGGGAGTTCTGGTTATCGGCAACGGGCGCACCGCTGGCGGTAGTAAGAATTTTGTTCATGCTCAAACTTCCTCAGGTCAGTCTAGGAACTGCCGGCGTATCGGCTTGGAGGGAGTATTGACCATCAAGAAGACACCATCAAATTCATTAAATCATGGACTTTGATAGAGAATAACTAACGAAACATCAGCGCAAATAGCTTCGGTTAAATCAGGCAACCGGCAGTGACTTGAGGAGAATAGACGCTTTTTATTGCGCCCACAAAAAACCGGGCGCTAGGCCCGGTTCTTCGTTGCAGACTGTCGTCTTACTCGGCGCTTACAGCTTCGCCGGCAGTAGCACGATCAACCAACTCGACGTACGCCATAGGCGCGTTGTCGCCAGTGCGGAAGCCGCACTTGAGGATGCGCAGGTAGCCACCCTCACGGGTAGCGTAACGCTTGCCCAGGTCGTTGAAGAGCTTACCAACGATAGCTTTCGAACGAGTACGGTCGAAAACCAAACGGCGGTTAGCCAGACTGTCTGTCTTGGCCAAAGTGATCAGCGGCTCAGCAACGCGACGCAGTTCTTTAGCTTTCGGCAGTGTAGTTTTGATCAGCTCGTGCTCGAACAGCGACACCGCCATGTTTTGAAACATGGCCTTGCGGTGCGAGCTGGTACGGCTCAGGTGACGACCACTTTTACGATGACGCATGGTTCATTCCTTACCAAACTCACGTTCGGTGATTACGACGATCAGGCAGTCGCCTTGTCGTCCTTCTTAAGACTTGCAGGCGGCCAGTTGTCGAGGCGCATGCCGAGGGACAGACCGCGGGAGGCCAGAACGTCCTTGATTTCAGTCAAGGATTTCTTGCCCAGGTTCGGAGTCTTCAACAGTTCTACTTCGGTGCGCTGAATCAGATCGCCGATGTAGTAAATGTTTTCCGCCTTAAGGCAGTTAGCCGAACGTACAGTCAGTTCCAGATCGTCAACCGGGCGAAGCAGGATCGGATCGATCTCGTCTTCCTGCTCGATTACCACTGGTTCGCTGTCACCTTTGAGGTCGACGAACGCAGCCAACTGCTGTTGCAGAATGGTTGCAGCGCGGCGGATAGCCTCTTCAGGATCCAGAGTACCGTTGGTTTCCAGATCAATAACCAGCTTGTCCAGGTTAGTACGCTGCTCGACACGGGCGTTTTCCACCACGTATGCGATACGGCGAACCGGGCTGAACGAAGAGTCAAGCTGCAAGCGACCAATGCTGCGGCTTTCGTCTTCATCGCTCTGACGCGAGTCGGCCGGTTCATAACCACGACCACGAGCTACGGTGAGCTTCATGTTCAGGGCGCCGTTAGACGCCAGGTTAGCGATTACGTGATCGGGATTAACGATCTCGACATCATGATCCAGCTGAATATCGGCAGCGGTAACCACCCCCGAACCCTTCTTCGACAAGGTCAGCGTAACTTCGTCACGGCCGTGCAGCTTGATAGCCAGACCTTTAAGGTTCAACAGGATTTCAATTACGTCTTCCTGTACACCTTCGATGGCGCTGTACTCGTGGAGCACACCGTCAATCTCGGCCTCGACTACTGCACAGCCGGGCATTGAGGACAACAGGATGCGGCGCAGCGCGTTGCCCAGGGTGTGGCCAAAACCACGCTCGAGAGGCTCGAGAGTGATCTTGGCGCGGGTTGGACTGACAACCTGCACATCAATGTGGCGGGGTGTCAGGAACTCATTTACCGAAATCTGCATGGATGCACCTATTTTCTAGCCCTTACTTGGAGTAGAGCTCGACAATCAGGCTTTCGTTGATGTCGGCGGACAGATCACTGCGAGCAGGAACGTTCTTGAAAACGCCCGACTTCTTCTCAGTGTCTACTTCTACCCATTCTACGCGGCCACGTTGGGCACACAGATCGAGAGCTTGGACAATGCGAAGTTGGTTTTTTGCTTTCTCGCGAATCGCGACCACGTCACCAGCACGAACCTGGTAAGACGGGACGTTAACGGTTTGGCCGTTTACGCTGACGGATTTGTGCGATACCAGCTGACGGGATTCGGCACGAGTCGAACCAAAGCCCATACGGTATACAACGTTGTCCAGACGGCATTCGAGCAGTTGCAGCAGGTTTTCACCGGTTGCACCTTTCTTGCCAGCAGCTTCTTTGTAGTAGCCGCTGAACTGACGCTCGAGAACGCCGTAAATACGACGGACCTTCTGCTTTTCACGCAGTTGGGTGCCGTAATCGGACTGGCGACCGCGGCGTTGGCCGTGGATACCAGGTGCTGCTTCAATGTTGCACTTCGATTCGATCGCGCGCACGCCGCTCTTCAGGAAGAGATCGGTGCCTTCGCGACGAGCGAGTTTGCATTTTGGACCAATGTAACGAGCCATTCTTTACAATCTCCTGGATTACACGCGGCGCTTCTTCGGCGGACGGCACCCGTTGTGCGGGATTGGCGTCACGTCGGTGATGCTGGCGATCTTATAGCCACAGCCGTTCAAAGCACGGACAGCAGACTCACGACCTGGACCTGGACCTTTGACGTTGACGTCGAGGTTTTTCAGGCCGTATTCCAGCGCAGCTTGACCAGCACGTTCAGCAGCTACTTGAGCAGCAAACGGGGTGGACTTGCGGGAACCGCGGAAACCCGAACCACCGGAGGTAGCCCAAGACAGCGCGTTACCTTGACGGTCGGTAATGGTCACGATTGTGTTGTTAAAAGAAGCATGGATGTGGGCGATGCCATCAACCACTGTCTTTTTAACTTTTTTACGAGGACGAGCAGCAGGTTTTGCCATGATAATTTTCCTGTCGATTCGCGTGGGCGATTACTTGCGGATCGGCTTACGCGGACCTTTACGGGTACGCGCGTTAGTCTTGGTACGCTGACCGCGCACTGGAAGACCACGACGATGACGCAGACCACGGTAGCAACCGAGGTCCATCAAACGCTTGATTTTCATGTTGATTTCGCGACGCAGGTCACCTTCAGTGGTGAACTTCGCCACTTCGCCACGCAACAGCTCAATCTGCTCGTCGCTCAGATCCTTGATCTTAGCAGCTGGGTTTACCCCAGCGACCGCGCAAATGTTCTGCGCGGTAGTGCGACCAACACCATAGATGTAGGTCAGCGAGATAACAGTGTGCTTGTTATCTGGAATGTTAACGCCTGCAATACGGGCCATTCAGTGGGACTCCAATTGACAGCTACCTACGCCCCGGAAGCCAAGAAATAGGGCGCGAGATAATATCGCTGTAATAACAAATAATCAACCCGGCAGCGCACTAGCTGCCGGGCTTCAAGCGGATCACACTCAGCCTTGGCGCTGTTTGTGACGCGGTTCCGCGCTGCAAATTACTCGAACAACACCTTCGCGGCGAATAATCTTGCAGTTACGGCACAGCTTTTTCACCGATGCACGAACTTTCATCACCAACTCCTCGAACCTTATGGGTACTCAGCGCAACATGCCGCTGCCGTAACCCTTCAGGTTGGCTTTCTTCATCAGGGATTCGTACTGGTGCGAAACGAGGTGCGATTGTACTTGGGACATGAAGTCCATCACAACCACGACCACGATCAGCAACGAGGTCCCGCCAAGGTAGAACGGTACGTTTGCTGCAACCACCAGGAACTGGGGAAGCAAACACACGGCCGTCATATATAGAGCACCGAACAGGGTCAAACGTGTCAGAACGCCATCAATGTAGCGTGCCGACTGCTCACCTGGACGGATACCCGGAATAAAGGCACCGGACTTCTTCAGGTTCTCCGCTACGTCTTTCGGATTGAACATCAACGCCGTATAGAAGAAGCAGAAGAAAATAATCCCTGCACTAAACAGCAGAATATTCAACGGCTGACCAGGAGCGATCGACTGAGAGAGGTCCTGCAGCCAGCCCATATTTTCAGACTGACCAAACCAGGTACCCAACGAAGCCGGAAACAGCAAAATGCTGCTCGCGAAAATTGCCGGAATAACACCGGCCATATTCACTTTCAGCGGCAAGTGGCTGGTCTGCGCGGCAAAAACCTTGCGGCCTTGCTGACGCTTGGCGTAGTGAACAGCAATACGACGCTGGCCACGCTCAATGAACACCACAAAACCGATAATCGCTACTGCCAGCAAACCGATAGCAACCAAAGCGAAGATATTGATATCGCCCTGACGTGCAGACTCGAAAGACTGCCCAATTGCTCTCGGAAGACCGGCGACGATACCTGCGAAAATCAACATCGAGATACCGTTACCAACACCACGCTCAGTAATCTGCTCACCCAGCCACATCATAAACATCGCACCAGCCACAAAAGTGGATACCGCGACGAAATAGAAGCCAAAGTCACCAGTGAACGCAACACCCTGCCCTGCCAAACCAACGGACATGCCGATAGCCTGAACCAGAGCGAGGATGACAGTGCCGTAGCGGGTGTACTGGCTAATCTTGCGACGGCCAGCTTCACCTTCCTTCTTCAACTGCTCCAGCTGCGGGCTGACGGCGGTCATCAGCTGCATGATGATCGATGCCGAAATGTACGGCATGATCCCCAATGCAAAGATGCTCATCCGTTCCAGCGCGCCGCCGGAAAACATGTTGAACAAGCTAAGAATGGTCCCCTCATTCTGTCGAAACAGGTCTGCGAGTCGGTCCGGGTTGATACCTGGAACCGGGATGTGTGCGCCTATTCGGTAGACGATAATCGCCAGGAACAGAAAACGCAGACGAGCCCAAAGTTCAGACATACCGCCTTTGCCGAGCGCTGAGAGAGCACCTTGCTTAGCCATTTATTCCTCGAACTTGCCGCCAGCTGCTTCGATAGCCGAACGCGCACCTTTGGTGGCGCCGATTCCCTTGCCGATAGTGACAGCGCGAGTCACTTCACCGGACAGCATGATTTTCACACGCTGTACGTTGACGTTGATCACGTTGGCATCTTTCAGGGTCTGCACAGTAACGATGTCGCCTTCCACTTTGGCCAGCTCGGACAAACGCACTTCTGCGCGGTCCATGGCTTTCAGGGATACGAAACCGAACTTAGGCAGGCGACGATGCAGCGGCTGTTGACCGCCTTCAAAGCCTGGAGCGATGGTGCCACCGGAGCGGGAGGTTTGACCTTTGTGGCCACGGCCACCAGTCTTACCCAAACCGCTACCGATACCACGGCCCGGACGATGCTTTTCGCGACGGGAACCCGGCGCTGGACTCAGATCATTGAGTTTCATCGATTAACCCTCGACACGCAGCATGTAGTAAGCCTTATTGATCATCCCGCGATTCTCGGGAGTATCCTGGACTTCTACAGTGTGACCGATGCGACGCAGACCCAAACCCTTAACGCACAATTTGTGGTTAGGGATGCGACCGGTCATGCTTTTGATCAGCGTTACTTTAACGGTAGCCATGATCAGAAGAGCTCCTTAACAGTCAAGCCGCGCTTGGCAGCAATGGACTCAGGAGATTGCATAGCCTTCAAACCTTTGAAAGTGGCGTGAACCACGTTTACCGGGTTAGTCGAGCCGTAGCATTTGGCCAGAACGTTCTGAACGCCAGCAACCTCGAGGACAGCACGCATAGCGCCGCCAGCGATGATACCGGTACCTTCAGAAGCAGGCTGCATGTACACCTTCGAAGCGCCATGGGCAGACTTCATTGCGTACTGCAGCGTGGTGCCGTTCAGATCAACTTGGATCATGTTGCGACGAGCAGCTTCCATTGCCTTCTGGATCGCAGCAGGCACTTCACGTGACTTGCCACGGCCGAAGCCAACACGCCCTTTACCATCACCTACCACGGTCAACGCGGTGAAGGTGAAGATACGGCCGCCTTTAACGGTTTTGGCTACGCGGTTAACTTGAACCAGCTTCTCAATGTAGCCTTCGTCGCGCTTTTGGTCGTTATTTGACATAACTTAGAACTCCAGCCCAGCTTCACGAGCAGCATCAGCCAGCGCTTTAACGCGGCCGTGATACTTGAAGCCAGAGCGGTCGAAAGCCACTTGCGAGACGCCGGCGGCCTTAGCACGCGTAGCGACCAGCTGGCCAACCTTTGTGGCCGCGTCGATGTTGCCAGTGGCACCATCACGCAGTTCTTTATCCAAAGTCGAGGCGCTTGCCAGGACTTTGTTGCCGTCGGCCGAGATGACCTGGGCGTAGATGTGCTGCGACGAGCGATACACGCAGAGACGCACGACTTCGAGTTCGTGCATTTTCAGGCGTGCTTTGCGAGCGCGACGCAGTCGAGTAACTTTTTTGTCGGTCATTTGCTATGCCCTACTTCTTCTTGGCTTCTTTACGACGGACGACTTCGTCCGCGTAGCGCACACCTTTGCCTTTGTACGGCTCTGGTGGACGGAAGTCGCGGATCTCAGCGGCCACCTGACCTACCAGCTGCTTATCGATGCCCTTGATCAGGATATCGGTTTGGCTAGGGGTCTCAGCGGTGATGCCTTCCGGCAGTTCGTAATCCACTGGGTGCGAGAAGCCAAGGGCCAGGTTCAAAACCGTGCCTTTTGCTTGCGCTTTGTAACCAACACCGACCAGCTGGAGCTTACGCTCGAAGCCTTGGCTTACGCCTTGGACCATGTTGTTTACCAACGCACGCGTGGTACCGGCCATTGCGCGAGTTTGTTGATCGCCATTGCGAGCAGCGAAACGCAGCTCACCAGCTTCTTCAACGATCTCAACGGACGAATGGATGTTCAGTTCAAGAGTGCCCTTGGCACCCTTCACCGAAAGCTGTTGGCCTGCGAATTTTACTTCGACACCGGCTGGCAGCTTAACGGGGTTCTTAGCGACGCGAGACATGCTTATCCCCCCTTAGAACACAGTGCAAAGAACTTCGCCGCCGACACCGGCAGCGCGCGCAGCACGATCCGTCATCACACCTTTATTGGTGGAGACGATAGACACGCCCAGACCGCCACGAACTTTCGGCAGATCTTCAGCGGACTTGTACTGACGCAGGCCTGGACGGCTAACGCGCTTCACTTCCTCGATGACCGAACGGCCTTCGAAGTACTTCAGCTCGATGGACAGCAGTGGCTTTGTTTCGCTGCTGATCTGATAACCCGCAATGTAGCCTTCGTCTTTCAGGACTTTGGCAACAGCTACCTTCAACTTGGAAGATGGCATGCTTACGACGGACTTTTCAGCCATCTGGGCATTACGGATACGAGTTAGCATGTCCGCTAACGGGTCCTGCATACTCATGGCTAGACGCTCCTAATACAAAAAAATTAGCCTTGCGGCTACATATGTCGCCGAGAATCTCCGAGCATAAAAAACACGGGCTCAGGCGAGCCGCGTATTTTAGACACACTCCAGAAATGAAACAAGCCCCAAAAGGGGCTTGATCCAGATTCAAGGCCACCGGCGGTCAGTATCTTGCGATTCTGCCCACCGGGACGCTGAAAGTACTTACCAGCTGGCTTTAACCAGACCTGGTACGTCACCACGCATTGCCGCTTCACGCAATTTGTTACGGCCGAGGCCGAACTTGCGGTAAACGCCGTGTGGACGACCGGTCAGGCGGCAGCGGTTACGCATGCGCGAGGCGCTTGCGTCACGTGGCTGCTTCTGCAGAGCAACTGTAGCTTCCCAACGCGCTTCTGGACTTGCGTTCAGATCAACGATGATTGCTTTCAGTGCTGCACGCTTCTTGGCGTACTTGGCAACCGTGAGCTGACGCTTCAGCTCGCGGTTTTTCATGCTCATCTTGGCCATGGTCCTACTCCAATCAGTTGCGGAACGGGAATTTGAAAGCACGCAACAGGGCGCGACCTTCATCATCGTTCTTGGCAGTGGTGGTCAGGGTGATGTCCAGACCGCGGAGAGCATCGATCTTGTCGTAGTCGATTTCCGGGAAGATGATCTGCTCTTTTACGCCCATGCTGTAGTTACCACGACCATCGAAGGACTTGGCATTCAGGCCGCGGAAGTCGCGAACCCGAGGCAGGGAGATCGACAGCAGACGATCCAGGAATTCATACATACGCTCACGGCGCAGAGTCACTTTGACGCCGATCGGCCAACCTTCACGGACTTTAAAGCCAGCGATGGATTTCCGAGCGTAAGTCACAACGACTTTTTGACCGGTGATCTTTTCCAGGTCAGCAACAGCGTGCTCGATGACTTTTTTGTCGCCGACCGCTTCGCCCAGACCCATGTTCAGGGTGATTTTGGTAACGCGTGGAACTTCCATCACGTTCGAAAGCTTAAGTTCTTCCTTAAGTTTCGGTGCGATTTCTTTCCAGTAAATCTCTTTTAGTCGTGCCATGGTCTTCTACCTAGCAGTGTTCAAGCATCAACCGCTTTTTGGGTCGACTTGAAGACACGAATTTTCTTGCCATCTTCTACTTTGAAACCAACGCGGTCAGCCTTGTTGGTTTCGCCGTTGAAAATGGCGACGTTAGAAGCGTCCAGTGGAGCTTCTTTTTCGACGATACCGCCTTGCACGCCCGACATCGGGTTAGGCTTGGTATGACGCTTAACCAGGTTCAGACCACCGATAACCAGACGGTTATTAGCGAGAACCTTAAGCACCTTACCGCGCTTACCTTTGTCTTTGCCGGCGATCACGATGATCTCGTCGTCACGACGAATCTTTTGCATGTCGGATCTCCTTACAGCACTTCTGGGGCGAGCGAGACGATCTTCATGAACTTCTCAGTACGAAGTTCACGGGTCACTGGCCCAAAGATACGGGTGCCGATCGGCTCTTGCTTGTTGTTCAGAAGAACAGCAGCGTTGCCATCAAAGCGGATAATGGAGCCATCAGCACGGCGTACGCCGTGACGAGTGCGGACTACGACAGCAGTCATCACTTGGCCTTTTTTCACTTTACCGCGAGGAATTGCTTCCTTCACGGTAACTTTGATGATGTCACCGATACCAGCGTAACGACGATGGGAGCCACCCAGCACCTTGATGCACATAACACGGCGAGCGCCGCTGTTATCGGCCACATCGAGCATGGATTGAGTCTGAATCATATAATTTCTCCGACCCCTAGTCCTTAGACTTCCACAGCGCGTTCGAGAACATCAACCAGTGCCCAAGACTTGGTCTTGGCCAGCGGACGAGTTTCACGAATAGTGACTTTGTCGCCGATGTGGCACTGATTGGTTTCGTCGTGCGCGTGCAGCTTAGTCGAACGCTTAACATATTTACCGTAGATCGGGTGCTTAACGCGACGCTCGATCAAAACGGTGATGGTTTTGTCCATCTTGTCGCTGACAACACGGCCAGTCAGCGTACGGACAGTCTTTTCGGCTTCAGCCATGATCACTTACCTGCCTGCTGGTTAAGCACAGTCTTCACGCGAGCGATGTCACGCTTAACTTGCGAGAGCAGATGAGACTGCCCCAACTGGCCAGTTGCTTTCTGCATACGCAGATTGAACTGGTCGCGCAGCAGGCCGAGCAGTTGCTCGTTCAGCTGCTGTGCGGATTTTTCACGAAGTTCATTCGCTTTCATCACATCACCGTCCGTTTAACAAAGGCGGTGGCGAGCGGCAGCTTTGCAGCAGCCAGGGCAAAAGCCTCACGCGCCAGCTCTTCAGTTACACCCTCGATTTCATACAGGACTTTGCCTGGCTGAATCTGGGCTACCCAGTATTCCACGTTACCCTTACCTTTACCCATACGAACCTCGAGAGGTTTTTTGGAGATCGGCTTGTCCGGGAATACACGGATCCAGATCTTGCCGCCACGTTTAACGTGACGGGTCAGAGCACGACGCGCTGACTCGATCTGACGAGCGGTGAGACGACCACGAGCTACAGACTTCAGCGCGAACTCGCCGAAGCTGACTTTGCTACCGCGCTGAGCCAGACCACGGTTGTGGCCTGTCATCTGCTTGCGGAACTTCGTACGCTTAGGTTGCAACATTTGGCGTACCCCTTACTTAGCAGCTTTTTTACGAGGCGCTGGTGCTTGTGGTTTCAGTTCTTCTTGGCGACCACCAATTACTTCGCCCTTGAAGATCCAAACCTTTACACCGATCACACCATAAGTGGTGTGAGCTTCGTAGTTGGCATAGTCGATGTCGGCACGCAGGGTGTGCAATGGCACACGACCTTCGCGATACCATTCAGTACGTGCGATTTCAGCACCGCCGAGACGACCGCTCACTTGGATTTTGATGCCTTTGGCACCAATGCGCATGGCGTTCTGTACAGCGCGCTTCATAGCGCGACGGAACATTACACGACGCTCCAGCTGCTGAGCTACGCTCTGCGCAACCAGCATACCGTCGAGCTCCGGCTTGCGGATCTCTTCGATATTGATGTGCACAGGCACACCCATTTGCTTGGTCAGGTCCTGACGCAGTTTCTCAACATCTTCACCTTTCTTCCCGATAACGATACCTGGACGAGCGGTGTGGATGGTGATACGTGCAGTTTGCGCCGGACGATGGATATCGATACGGCTTACGGACGCGCTTTTTAGTTTGTCTTGGAGATACTCGCGCACCTTCAGATCAGCGAACAAATAGTCCGCATAAGTCCGACCGTCTGCGTACCAGACGGAGGTGTGCTCCTTGACGATTCCCAGGCGAATGCCAATGGGATGTACTTTCTGACCCATCTCTTCGACTCCGTTACTTGTCAGCAACCTTGACAGTGATATGGCAAGACCGCTTGACGATGCGATCAGCACGGCCTTTGGCACGTGGCATGATGCGCTTCAGCGAACGCCCTTCGTTGACGAAAACGGTGCTGACCTTAAGGTCATCAACGTCTGCGCCTTCGTTATGCTCGGCGTTGGCTACGGCCGACTCCAGCACTTTCTTGATGATCTCGGCGGCTTTCTTACTGCTGAAAGCCAACAGGTTGAGCGCTTCGCCCACCTTCTTCCCGCGGATCTGGTCGGCGACCAAGCGGGCTTTCTGGGCGGAGATTCGAGCGCCCGACAACTTAGCGGCTACTTCCATTTCCTAACCCCTTAACGCTTGGCTTTCTTGTCTGCCACGTGCCCACGGTAAGTGCGGGTACCGGCAAACTCGCCTAGTTTGTGGCCGACCATGTCTTCGTTAACGAGAACTGGGACGTGGAGACGACCGTTGTGTACAGCGATGGTCAAACCGACCATTTGTGGCAGGATCATCGAACGACGCGACCAGGTTTTCACCGGTTTGCGATCGTTCTTTTCCGCCGCCACTTCGATCTTCTTCAGTAGGTGAAGATCAATAAAAGGACCTTTTTTCAGAGAACGTGGCACTGTCGTATCCCTCTATTTACTTGCGACGACGGACGATCATTTTGTCGGTACGCTTATTACCACGAGTCTTCGCGCCCTTAGTCGGGAAGCCCCATGGCGATACCGGATGACGACCACCAGAGGTACGACCTTCACCACCACCGTGTGGGTGGTCAACCGGGTTCATGGCAACACCACGAACGGTTGGGCGAACGCCACGCCAGCGTTTGGCACCAGCTTTACCCAGCGAACGCAGGCTGTGCTCGGAGTTCGAGACTTCACCCAGGGTCGCGCGGCATTCAGCCAGCACTTTACGCATCTCACCAGAACGCAGACGCAGGGTCACGTAGACACCTTCACGAGCGATCAGCTGAGCCGAAGCACCAGCGGAACGAGCGATTTGCGCGCCTTTACCTGGCTTCAATTCGATGCCGTGTACGGTGCTACCAACTGGAATGTTGCGCAGTTGCAGAGCGTTGCCCGGCTTGATCGGTGCCAAAGCACCTGCGATCAGCTGGTCGCCAGCGCTCACGCCTTTAGGGGCGATGATGTAGCGACGCTCGCCATCTGCGTACAGCAGCAGAGCGATGTGAGCAGTACGGTTTGGATCGTATTCAATGCGCTCGACAGTGGCACTGATGCCATCTTTGTCGTTGCGACGGAAATCGACCAGACGATAATGCTGCTTATGGCCACCACCAATGTGACGAGTGGTAATACGACCATTGTTGTTACGACCACCAGTCTTCGATTTTTTCTCGAGCAGCGGTGCGTGAGGAGCGCCTTTATGCAGCTCCTGGTTGACCACCTTGACCACAAAACGGCGGCCAGGGGAAGTCGGTTTGCATTTAACGATTGCCATGATGCACCCCTTCCTTACTCAGCACTGCTGCTGAAATCGAGATCTTGGCCTGGCTGAAGGGAGATAACTGCCTTCTTCCAGTCATTACGCTTGCCCAGACCGCGAGCAGTGCGCTTGCTCTTACCCAGAACATTCAGGGTAGTAACACGCTCTACTTTCACGCTGAACAGGCTTTCGACGGCCTTCTTGATTTCCAGCTTGGTTGCGTCAGTTGCAACCTTGAAAACAAACTGGCCTTTCTTGTCAGCCAGAACCGTAGCCTTTTCGGAAACGTGCGGGCCAAGCAGAACTTTAAATACGCGTTCCTGGTTCATCCCAGCAGCTCCTCGAATTTCTTCACGGCCGACACGGTGATCAACACCTTGTCGTATGCGATCAGACTAACTGGATCGGAACCTTGCACATCACGTACATCGACGTGTGGCAGGTTGCGAGCAGCCAGGTACAGGTTCTGATCAACAGCTTCAGACACGATCAAAACGTCGGTCAGGCTCATGTTGTTCAGTTTGCCCAGCAGATCTTTGGTTTTTGGACTTTCAACAGCGAAGTCCTGAACCACGACCAGACGATCAGTACGTACGAGTTCAGCAAGGATGGAGCGCAGAGCTGCGCGGTACATCTTCTTGTTGAGCTTCTGCGAGTGATCCTGTGGACGAGCTGCGAAAGTGGTACCACCGCCACGCCAGATTGGGCTACGGATTGTACCGGCACGAGCACGGCCAGTACCTTTCTGACGCCAAGGGCGCTTACCGCCACCACGAACGTCGGAACGGGTCTTTTGCTGCTTGCTACCTTGACGGCCGCCGGCCATGTAGGCCACGACTGCTTGGTGAACCAGCGTCTCGTTGAATTCGCCGCCAAATGTCAGTTCGGAAACTTCGATCGCTTGAGCGTCATTTACATTTAATTGCATGTCAGCTTCCCCTTAACCGCGAGCCTTGGCCGCTGGACGTACAACCAGGTTGCCGCCAGTAGCGCCAGGAACAGCACCCTTGACCAACAACAGATTGCGTTCAGCGTCGACGCGCACTACTTCGAGGGACTGCACGGTCACGCGCTCAGCGCCCATATGACCGGACATTTTTTTGCCCTTGAATACACGACCAGGAGTCTGGCACTGGCCAATAGAGCCCGGGACGCGGTGGGAGACGGAGTTACCGTGAGTGTTGTCTTGACCACGGAAATTCCAACGCTTGATCGTACCCTGGAAGCCTTTACCCTTGGACTGACCGGTTACATCAACCAGTTGACCAGCGGCGAAGATTTCAGCGTTGATCAGATCGCCAGCCTGGTAGTCACCATCTTCAAGACGGAACTCCATAACAGTGCGACCAGCTGCAACGTTTGCTTTAGCGAAGTGACCTGCTTGAGCAGCAGTCACACGCGAAGCACGACGCTCGCCGACAGTGACTTGCACTGCACGATAGCCATCGGTCTCTTCAGTTTTGAACTGGGTGACGCGATTCGGTTCGATCTCAATGACCGTGACCGGAATGGAGACACCTTCTTCGGTGAAAATACGGGTCATACCGCATTTACGACCGACTACACCAATAGTCATGTTGTAAACCTCATGAGTGTACGGGGCTTTCACCCGCTATGGCCGCCCATTTCAGAGCGTTACACGACTAAGACCCAAGTCTTAGCCGAGGCTGATCTGTACTTCCACACCGGCCGCCAGATCAAGCTTCATAAGTGCATCAACGGTTTTATCCGTTGGCTGGACGATGTCCAGTACGCGCTTATGAGTGCGGATCTCGTACTGGTCACGCGCGTCTTTGTTGACGTGCGGGGAGACCAGAACGGTGAACCGCTCTTTACGGGTAGGCAGTGGAATTGGACCACGCACTTGAGCACCAGTACGTTTCGCGGTTTCCACGATTTCCTGGGTGGATTGGTCGATCAGGCGATGGTCAAAAGCCTTCAACCTGATACGGATTTGCTGATTTTGCATTGGATTTCAGACTCCGGCTGCTATTCCCACCGAGCGCAATACGCCCGTTAAAAGGAGGCGCAATTCTATAGACGCCCCAGATGGGTGTCAACCCAATAAAAAAGGCCCCCGCTAAGCGGGGGCCTTCTCAAAACATCGAAACCATCTCAGAAGAGATAATTACTCGATGATTTTAGCTACAACGCCAGCACCAACGGTACGGCCGCCTTCACGGATAGCGAAGCGCAGACCGTCTTCCATTGCGATGGTTTTGATCAGGGTAACAACCATTTTGATGTTGTCGCCTGGCATAACCATTTCAACGCCTTCCGGCAGTTCGCAGTTACCAGTCACGTCCGTAGTACGGAAGTAGAACTGTGGACGGTAGCCTTTGAAGAACGGAGTGTGACGACCGCCTTCTTCTTTGCTCAGCACATACACTTCAGCTTCGAACTTGGTGTGCGGCTTAACCGAACCTGGCTTAACCAGAACCTGGCCACGCTCAACGTCGTCACGCTTGGTACCACGCAGCAGAACGCCGCAGTTCTCGCCAGCACGACCTTCGTCGAGCAGTTTACGGAACATTTCAACACCGGTGCAGGTGGTGACAGTAGTGTCACGCAGACCAACGATTTCCAGTGGATCTTGAACCTTGACGATACCGCGCTCGATACGACCAGTCACAACAGTACCGCGACCGGAGATCGAGAATACGTCTTCGATTGGCATCAGGAACGGCTTGTCGATAACACGGACTGGATCTGGGATGTAGCTGTCCAGAGTCTCAACCAGTTTACGAACGGACGTGGTGCCCATTTCGTTATCGTCTTTGCCTTCCAGAGCCATACGAGCAGAACCGATGATGATCGGAGTGTCGTCGCCTGGGAAGTCGTAAGTGCTCAGCAGATCGCGCACTTCCATCTCAACCAGTTCCAGCAGCTCAGCGTCGTCTACCAGGTCAGCCTTGTTCAGGTAAACCACGATGTACGGAACGCCTACCTGGCGGGACAGCAGGATGTGCTCACGGGTTTGTGGCATCGGACCGTCAGCGGCCGAGCAAACCAGGATTGCGCCGTCCATTTGAGCAGCACCGGTGATCATGTTCTTCACATAGTCAGCGTGACCTGGGCAGTCAACGTGAGCGTAGTGACGGATCAGCGAGTTGTATTCAACGTGAGCGGTGTTGATGGTGATACCACGAGCTTTTTCTTCTGGCGCGCTGTCGATCTTGTCGAAGTCAACAACAGCCGAACCGAAAATCTCGGAGCAAACACGAGTCAGAGCAGCAGTCAGCGTAGTTTTACCGTGGTCAACGTGACCGATGGTGCCAACGTTGACGTGCGGTAGGGAACGATCAAATTTTTCTTTAGCCACGACAATTAACTCCTTGCCTAAAGGACTGAATCAGCCTTGTTTTTTGGATACAGTTTCAGCGATGTGCGCCGGAGCTGTGTTGTATTTTTTGAATTCCATAGAGTAGCTTGCGCGACCCTGGGACATGGAGCGAACGTCGGTCGCATAACCGAACATCTCACCCAACGGAACCTCGGCGCGAATCACTTTGCCGGAAACCGTGTCTTCCATACCCAAGATCATGCCGCGACGACGGTTAAGGTCGCCCATGACATCACCCATATAGTCTTCAGGTGTAACAACTTCTACCGCCATGATTGGCTCAAGCAACTCACCACCGCCCTTCTGGGCCAGTTGCTTGGTTGCCATGGAAGCAGCCACCTTAAACGCCATCTCGTTGGAGTCGACGTCGTGGTAAGAACCGTCAAAAACGGTTGCTTTCAGGCCGATCAGCGGATAGCCGGCAACAACACCGTTCTTCATCTGCTCTTCGATACCCTTCTGGATAGCAGGGATGTATTCCTTAGGAACAACACCACCTACTACTTCGTTCACGAATTGCAAACCTTCCTGACCTTCGTCAGCAGGAGCAAAACGGATCCAGCAGTGACCGAACTGACCACGACCACCGGACTGACGAACGAATTTGCCTTCGATTTCGCAATTCTTCGTGATGCGCTCACGATAGGAAACCTGAGGCTTACCGATGTTGGCTTCGACGTTGAACTCACGGCGCATCCGGTCAACCAGGATGTCCAGGTGCAGCTCGCCCATGCCAGAGATGATCGTTTGACCAGTCTCTTCATCAGTCTTAACGCGGAAAGATGGATCTTCCTGAGCAAGTTTGCCCAGAGCGATACCCATTTTTTCCTGGTCATCCTTGGTCTTAGGCTCTACGGCAACCGAAATAACCGGCTCCGGGAAGTCCATACGAACGAGGATGATTGGCTTGTCAGCGTTGCACAAGGTTTCACCAGTGGTGACGTCCTTCATGCCGATCAAGGCCGCGATGTCACCAGCGCGTACTTCCTTGATCTCTTCGCGGGCGTTTGCGTGCATTTGCACCATACGACCCACGCGCTCTTTCTTGCCTTTAACCGAGTTGATCACGCCGTCGCCGGAGTTCAACACGCCCGAGTAAACGCGGACGAAGGTCAAGGTACCCACGAATGGGTCAGTGGCAATTTTAAATGCCAGAGCGGAGAACGGTTCTGCGTCGTCTGCATGACGCTCCAGCTCGATAGTCTCGTCATCCGGGTCAGTACCCTTGATGGCAGGAATATCAACCGGCGCCGGCAGGTAGTCGATCACAGCATCGAGAACCAGGGGAACACCCTTGTTCTTGAACGAGGAACCGCAAACAGCCAAGACGATCTCACCAGCGATAGTACGCTGACGCAGAGCGGCCTTGATTTCCGCGTTGGTGAGCTCTTCACCTTCGAGGTACTTGTTCATCAGCTCTTCGTTGGCTTCGGCCGCAGCTTCAACCATGTTGTTGCGCCATTCGTCAGCCAGTTCCTGCAGTTCAGCAGGGATAGGCTTGCGAACAGGAACCATACCTTTGTCAGCATCGTTCCAGTAAACAGCTTCCATGGTCACCAGATCGATCTGGCCCTGGAAATTGTCCTCGGAACCGATAGCCAATTGGATTGGCACCGGGGTGTGACCCAGACGCTGCTTGATCTGACCGATCACGCGCAGGAAGTTGGCGCCAGCACGGTCCATCTTGTTTACGTAAACAAGACGTGGAACGCCGTATTTGTTGGCTTGACGCCATACGGTTTCCGACTGAGGCTCAACACCCGAGGTACCGCAGAACACAACGACAGCGCCATCGAGTACGCGCAGGGAGCGTTCAACTTCAATGGTGAAGTCTACGTGGCCCGGGGTATCGATGACGTTGAAGCGGTGCTCATCCTTGTACTGCTTCTCGGAACCTTTCCAGAAGGCGGTAATAGCAGCAGAAGTAATGGTAATACCACGCTCCTGCTCCTGAACCATCCAGTCTGTGGTCGCGGCGCCATCATGCACCTCGCCCATCTTGTGACTTTTGCCGGTGTAAAACAGTACGCGCTCGGTGGTGGTAGTTTTACCAGCATCCACGTGAGCAACGATACCGATGTTACGGTAGCGGCTAATCGGAGTAGTACGAGCCATAAAGCCCTCGCAAAATTAGTGAAGCTAAGATTAGAAGCGGTAGTGCGAGAAAGCTTTGTTAGCTTCAGCCATACGGTGCACGTCTTCACGCTTCTTAACAGCAGCACCTTTACCTTCAGCAGCGTCCAACAGTTCGCCAGCCAAACGCAGGGCCATAGACTTCTCGCCGCGCTTACGGGCGAAGTCTACCAACCAGCGCATTGCCAGAGCGTTACGACGGGACGGGCGAACTTCAACCGGAACCTGGTAAGTAGCACCGCCTACACGGCGCGACTTCACTTCGACCAGCGGAGCGATGGCGTCGAGAGCTTTCTCGAAGATTTCCAGGGGGTCGCTGTTCTTGCGTTCTTTAACCTTTTCCAGCGCGCCATAAACGATACGCTCGGCAACGGCTTTTTTGCCGCTTTCCATCACGTGGTTCATGAACTTGGCCAGAATTTGGCTTCCGTATTTTGGATCGTCAAGCACTTCGCGCTTGGCTGCTACGCGTCTTCTTGGCATGGATAAGCCCTCAAACGGTCTTCAGGTTCGCTCGGAATCTGTGCCCTTTCGGGACACCTCCGACCTTACTCTTATCGACTCAGAAAATAAGATGATTCAGTTTTACAAAAAGCCGCTACTACTTAGGCTTCTTGGTACCGTACTTCGAACGACCCTGGTTACGACCTTTAACGCCGGAGGTATCCAAGGAGCCGCGTACGGTGTGGTAACGAACACCTGGCAAGTCTTTTACACGACCGCCGCGGATCAGTACCACGCTGTGCTCTTGCAGGTTGTGACCTTCACCACCGATGTACGAGGAAACCTCGAAACCGTTGGTCAGGCGCACACGGCATACTTTACGCAGTGCCGAGTTAGGTTTTTTCGGCGTAGTGGTATACACACGGGTGCATACGCCACGACGTTGCGGGCAGTTCTGCAGCGCAGGCACGTCGGATTTCTCGACGATACGCTTACGCGGCTGACGTACCAGCTGGTTGATAGTTGCCATCTACTAGCTCCACTGTTGTCTTGCGACGCTATTGTCTTGCAAGAAAAGCAAAATGGCAGGAACGAATTCCCGCCAAATTTAGGGGTACAAGAGTCTAAAGAGGATCTTGTCCCCAGTCAAGGCAAGGCCCCGACCTCCCCTCTCGCCGAACCGGGGCAAAACTGCCTCGATCCGACGAATGGGGCTGCCAGGGCCCGGACTTATCTACCGCAGAACTCAGTTACCGCTTGAGTTCAGCGCTTCGGTCAGTGCAGCTTCCACTTCACTGGCGCTTACGCGCAACGGCTTGTCAGCTTCACGGCGGCGCTTACGCTCGCTGTGGTAAGCCAAACCGGTACCTGCCGGGATCAAACGACCCACGACCACGTTCTCTTTCAGGCCGCGCAGGTAATCGCGCTTGCCGGTTACCGCTGCTTCGGTCAGTACGCGAGTGGTCTCCTGGAAGGAGGCCGCCGAGATGAACGACTCAGTGGACAACGACGCCTTGGTGATACCCAGCAACACACGAGTGAACTTGGAAACGAATTTCTCGTCGCCAGCCAGACGCTCGTTCTCTACGAGTACGTGAGTCAGTTCCATCTGGTCGCCCTTGATGAAACTGGAATCGCCGGATTCAGCGATTTCAACTTTACGCAGCATCTGACGCAGGATGGTCTCGATGTGCTTATCGTTGATCTTCACGCCTTGCAGACGGTAAACGTCCTGGATCTCGTTAACGATGTACTTGGCCAGCGCACTCACACCCAGCAGACGCAGGATGTCGTGTGGATCGCTCGGGCCGTCGGAGATAACTTCGCCGCGGTTTACCTGTTCGCCTTCGAAGACGTTCAGGTGACGCCACTTCGGAATCAGCTCTTCGTACGGATCGGTACCGTCGTTCGGGGTAATGACCAAGCGGCGCTTGCCTTTGGTCTCTTTACCGAATGCGATGGTGCCGCTGACTTCAGCCAGAATCGACGCTTCTTTCGGACGACGAGCTTCGAACAAGTCGGCAACACGCGGCAGACCACCGGTGATGTCACGGGTCTTCGAAGTTTCTTGCGGGATACGAGCGATAACATCACCGATCGCGATCTTCGCACCATCCGCTACACCGACCAAGGCGTTGGCTGGCAGGAAGTACTGAGCGATTACGTCAGTGCCTGGCAACAACAAGTCCTTGCCGTTGTCATCGACCATCTTCACGGCAGGACGAATGTCTTTACCGGCAGCTGGACGATCTTTCGCGTCGAGTACTTCAATGTTGGTCATACCGGTCAATTCGTCAGTCTGACGCTTGATCGTGATGCCTTCTTCCATGCCCACGTAGGTCACGGTACCTTTCATTTCGGTAACGATTGGGTGAGTGTGCGGATCCCACTTGGCCACGATTGCGCCAGCGTCGACCTTGTCACCTTCTTTAACCGAAATCACAGCACCGTACGGCAGCTTGTAGCGCTCACGCTCACGACCGTAGTCATCAGCGATTGCCAGCTCACCGGAACGGGATACAGCAACCAGGCAACCATCCACTCGCTCAACGTGTTTCAGGTTGTGCAGACGGACAGTACCGCCATTCTTCACCTGAACGCTGTCAGCTGCGGAGGTCCGGCTTGCCGCACCACCGATGTGGAACGTACGCATGGTCAGCTGGGTACCCGGCTCACCGATGGACTGGGCAGCAATAACGCCGACCGCTTCACCGATGTTCACCTGGTGACCACGAGCCAAGTCACGGCCGTAGCACTTGGCGCAAATGCCGTAGCGGGTTTCGCAGCTGATCGGCGAGCGAACAATCACTTCGTCGATGCTGTTGAGTTCGATGAACTCGACCCACTTTTCGTCTACCAGGGTGCCGGCAGGAACGATGATTTCCTCGGTGCCTGGCTTGAATACGTCACGGGCGATTACTCGGCCCAGTACGCGCTCACCCAACGGCTCTACAACGTCGCCGCCTTCGATGTGTGGAGTCATCAGCAGACCGTGCTCGGTACCGCAGTCGACTTCAGTCACAACCAAGTCTTGCGCAACGTCTACCAGACGACGAGTCAGGTAACCGGAGTTAGCGGTCTTCAACGCGGTATCCGCCAAACCTTTACGAGCACCGTGAGTGGAGATGAAGTACTGAAGTACGCTCAAACCTTCACGGAAGTTCGCAGTAATCGGCGTTTCAATGATGGAACCGTCCGGCTTGGCCATCAGGCCACGCATACCGGCGAGCTGACGGATCTGCGCAGCAGAACCCCGTGCGCCCGAGTCGGCCATCATGTACATCGAGTTGAACGACTCTTGATCGACTTCTACGCCATGACGGTCGATAACTTTCTCTTTCGAGAGGTTAGCCATCATCGCCTTCGACACTTCGTCGTTGGCCTTGGACCAAAGGTCGATCACTTTGTTGTACTTCTCGCCCTGGGTTACCAGGCCGGAGGCGTACTGGCTTTCGATCTCTTTCACTTCATCAGTAGCAGCATTGATGATTTGAGCTTTTTCATCCGGGATAACGAAGTCGTTAACGCCGATGGAAACGCCGGAAATGGTCGAATAAGCAAAGCCGGTGTACATCAACTGGTCAGCGAAGATCACGGTCTCTTTCAAACCAACCACGCGGTAGCACTGGTTGATCAGCTTGGAGATCGCCTTTTTCTTCATCGGCAAGTTGACGACGTCGTACGACAGGCCTTTTGGCACAACTTGATACAGCAGCGCACGGCCGACGGTGGTGTCGACGATACGGGTGCCGCTCACGCTGCCGCCATCACGGTCATTGACGGTTTCGTTGATCCGCACTTTAACCTTGGCGTGCAGTGCGGCTTCGCCGGCACGGAACACACGGTCAACTTCCTGCAGGTCAGCGAATACGCGGCCTTCGCCCTTGGCGTTGATCGCTTCACGGGTCATGTAGTACAGACCCAATACAACGTCCTGCGACGGAACGATGATTGGCTCACCGTTGGCTGGCGACAGAATGTTGTTGGTCGACATCATCAACGCACGCGCTTCCAACTGGGCTTCCAGTGTCAGCGGTACGTGCACGGCCATTTGGTCGCCGTCGAAGTCGGCGTTGTACGCAGCACAGACCAGAGGGTGCAGCTGGATAGCCTTACCTTCGATCAGTACCGGTTCAAACGCCTGGATACCCAGACGGTGAAGGGTCGGTGCACGGTTGAGGAGAACCGGGTGTTCGCGAATCACTTCAGCGAGAACGTCCCAAACCTCTGGCAGCTCGCGCTCGACCATTTTCTTGGCCGCTTTGATGGTGGTCGCGAGACCGCGCATTTCCAGCTTGCCGAAGATGAACGGCTTGAACAGCTCAAGCGCCATCTTCTTAGGCAGACCGCACTGGTGCAGACGCAGGGTCGGGCCTACGGTAATTACCGAACGACCGGAGTAGTCAACACGCTTACCGAGCAAGTTCTGACGGAAACGACCTTGCTTACCCTTGATCATGTCAGCCAGGGATTTCAGAGGACGCTTGTTCGAACCGGTAATAGCACGGCCACGACGACCGTTGTCGAGCAGAGCATCGACCGCTTCTTGCAACATACGCTTTTCGTTGCGCACGATGATGTCCGGAGCAGACAGATCGAGCAGGCGCTTCAAGCGGTTGTTACGGTTGATCACGCGGCGGTACAGGTCGTTGAGGTCGGACGTCGCGAAACGACCACCGTCCAACGGTACCAGCGGACGCAGGTCTGGCGGCAGAACCGGCAGAACGGTCAGCACCATCCACTCTGGCAAGTTGCCGGAACCCTGGAAGGCTTCCATCAACTTCAGACGCTTGGACAGCTTCTTAATTTTGGTTTCGGAGTTGGTTTGCGGAATTTCTTCACGCAGACGGCCAATCTCGTGTTCCAGGTCGATAGCGTGCAGCAGTTCACGGACAGCTTCGGCACCCATGCGGGCATCGAAATCGTCACCGAACTCTTCCAGCGCTTCGAAATACTGCTCGTCGTTCAGCAGCTGACCTTTTTCAAGGGTGGTCATGCCTGGGTCGATAACGACGTAGCTCTCGAAGTAGAGAACGCGCTCGATATCACGCAGGGTCATGTCCATCAGCAAGCCGATACGGGACGGCAGCGATTTCAGGAACCAGATGTGGGCAACCGGCGAAGCCAGCTCGATGTGCGCCATGCGCTCACGACGAACTTTGGCCAGTGCAACTTCAACGCCGCACTTCTCGCAGATCACACCACGGTGCTTCAAGCGCTTGTACTTACCGCACAGGCACTCGTAATCCTTAACCGGGCCAAAGATCTTGGCGCAGAACAGGCCGTCACGCTCAGGTTTGAACGTACGGTAGTTAATGGTTTCCGGCTTTTTAACTTCACCGAACGACCACGAACGGATCATCTCAGGCGATGCCAACCCAATACGGATGGCGTCGAACTCTTCGACTTGACCCTGGTTTTTCAGCAAATTCAGTAGGTCTTTCAAGGCCTTTCCTCCTGGCGGAGCAGAGAGCGGGCTGTACAGCCCCGCTCTCGATTCGCGTCACGTGTTATTCGGTTTCCAGATCGATATCGATGCCGAGGGAACGAATTTCTTTGATCAACACGTTGAAAGACTCGGGCATGCCCGGCTCCATACGGTGATCGCCGTCCACGATGTTTTTGTACATCTTGGTCCGACCGTTCACATCGTCCGACTTCACTGTGAGCATTTCTTGCAGAGTGTAAGCAGCACCGTATGCTTCCAGTGCCCAGACCTCCATCTCCCCGAAACGCTGACCACCGAACTGAGCCTTACCACCCAGCGGCTGCTGGGTAACCAGGCTGTACGAACCGGTAGAACGAGCGTGCATCTTGTCGTCTACCAAGTGGTTCAGCTTCAGCATGTACATGTAGCCAACAGTAACCGGGCGCTCAAACTTGTTGCCGGTACGGCCGTCGAACAGCTGCATCTGGCCGCTTTCTGGCAGGTCTGCCAGTTTCAGCATGGCCTTGATTTCGCTTTCCTTGGCACCGTCGAACACCGGGGTAGCCATTGGAACGCCGCCGCGCAGGTTCTTCGCCAGATCCAGAATTTCCTGGTCGGTGAAGGTGTCCAGCTCTTCGTTGCGACCGCCGATCTCGTTGTAGATCTCGTGCAGGAACTTACGCAGGTCAGCAACCTTGCGCTGCTCTTCGATCATACGGTTGATCTTCTCGCCCAGACCTTTAGCCGCGAGGCCCAGGTGGGTTTCAAGGATCTGACCAACGTTCATACGCGAAGGTACGCCCAACGGGTTGAGGACGACGTCGACCGGGGTGCCATTGGCATCGTGCGGCATGTCTTCAACCGGCATGATCACGGAGACCACACCTTTGTTACCGTGACGACCGGCCATCTTGTCGCCCGGCTGGATGCGGCGACGGATTGCCAGGTAAACCTTGACGATTTTCAGCACGCCTGGAGCCAGGTCATCGCCCTGCTGCAGTTTGCGCTTCTTGTCCTCGAACTTGTCGTCCAGCAGACGGCGACGATCAACGATGTAAGCCTGAGCTTTCTCGAGCTGCTCGTTCAGAGCATCTTCAGCCATGCGCAGTTTGAACCACTGGCCGTGCTCAAGACCGTCGAGAACTTCGTCGGTGATGTCCTGACCTTTCTTCAGACCTGCGCCGCCTTCAGCCTTGCGGCCTACCAGAGCGGAACGCAGACGTTCGAAGGTCGCGCCTTCAACGATACGGAACTCTTCGTTCAGGTCCTTGCGGATCTCGTCGAGTTGGGTCTTCTCGATGGACAGTGCACGAGCATCACGCTCAACGCCGTCACGGGTGAAGACCTGTACGTCGATGACTGTACCCTTGGTACCGGTAGGTACACGCAGGGAGGTGTCTTTAACGTCGCTGGCTTTTTCACCGAAGATGGCACGCAACAGCTTCTCTTCCGGAGTCAGCTGGGTCTCGCCTTTCGGAGTGACCTTACCTACCAGAATGTCGCCTGCGCCAACTTCAGCACCTACGTAAACGATACCGGCTTCGTCCAGTTTGTTCAGTGCAGCTTCACCCACGTTCGGGATGTCTGCAGTGATTTCTTCAGGCCCAAGCTTGGTGTCACGCGCCACGCAGGTCAGTTCCTGAATGTGGATCGTGGTGAAACGGTCTTCTTGTACAACTCGTTCCGACAGGCAGATGGAGTCTTCGAAGTTGTAACCGTTCCAGGCCATGAACGCGATGCGCATGTTCTGACCCAGTGCCAGCTCACCCATATCGGTGGACGGGCCGTCAGCCATGATGTCGCTGCGCTGAACCCGATCACCCTTGCTCACCAGCGGACGCTGGTTGATGCAGGTGTTCTGGTTGGAGCGGGTGTATTTGGTCAGGTTGTAGATGTCGACACCGGCTTCGCCAGTTTCAACTTCGTCATCAGCAACACGAACCACGATACGGCTGGCATCAACGGAGTCGATCACGCCGCCACGACGAGCCACGACGCAAACGCCGGAGTCACGCGCTACGTTACGCTCCATGCCAGTACCTACCAGCGGCTTGTCAGCACGCAAAGTCGGTACAGCTTGACGCTGCATGTTGGAACCCATCAACGCACGGTTGGCGTCATCGTGTTCCAGGAACGGGATCAGCGACGCTGCAACCGAAACTACCTGCTTGGGCGACACGTCCATCAAGGTGACGTCTTCCGGCGCCTTGACGGTGAACTCGTTCAAGTGACGAACAGCTACCAGCTCGTCGATCAGCATTTTCTTGTCGTTCATCGTGGCCGAAGCCTGAGCGATCACGTGATCAGCTTCTTCGATAGCGGACAGGAACACGATCTCGTCGGTGACCAGAGCGTCTTTCACCACACGGTACGGGCTCTCAAGGAAGCCGTACTGGTTGGTGCGCGCATAAGCAGCCAGGGAGTTGATCAGACCGATGTTCGGACCTTCCGGCGTTTCGATCGGGCAAACACGACCGTAGTGCGTCGGGTGTACGTCACGAACTTCAAAGCCTGCACGCTCACGGGTCAAACCGCCAGGGCCGAGTGCGGAAACACGGCGCTTGTGGGTGATCTCGGAGAGCGGGTTGTTCTGGTCCATGAACTGCGAGAGCTGGCTGGAACCGAAGAACTCTTTCACCGCCGCAGCCACTGGCTTGGCGTTGATCAGGTCTTGCGGCATCAGGCCTTCGCTTTCGGCCATCGACAGCCGCTCTTTGACCGCACGCTCAACACGTACCAGGCCAACGCGGAACTGGTTTTCAGCCATTTCGCCTACACAGCGAACACGACGGTTACCCAAGTGGTCGATGTCATCGACGATGCCTTTGCCGTTACGGATATCGACCAGAGTCTTCAGTACCGCGACGATGTCTTCCTTGCACAACACGCCCGAACCTTCGATCTCGGTACGACCGATACGACGGTTGAACTTCATCCGGCCGACCGCAGACAGGTCATAGCGCTCAGGGCTGAAGAACAGGTTGTTGAACAGGGTCTCGGCAGCGTCTTTGGTCGGTGGCTCGCCAGGACGCATCATGCGATAGATCTCGACCAGCGCTTCCAATTGGTTGCTGGTGGAGTCGATCTTCAGTGTGTCGGAGACAAACGGACCGCAGTCGATATCGTTGGTATACAGGGTTTCGATCCGAACGACCTGAGCCTTGGCGATTTTGGCCAGGATCTCGGTGTTCAGCTCGGTGTTGCACTCAGCCAGGATTTCGCCGGTGGCTGGGTGAACGATAACCTTGGCGGTCGTACGACCCAGAACATAGTCCAAAGGCACGTCGAGCGACTTGATACCGGCTTTTTCGATCTGGTTGATGTGGCGCGCAGTAATACGGCGACCAGCCTCAACGATGACCTTGCCGTTTTCATCCTGGATATCCAGGACGGCAATTTCACCACGCAGACGCGAAGCAATCAGCTCCAGACTGAGAGTTTCACCCTTCAGGCTGAATACGTTGGTGGTGTAGAAAGCGTCCAGCACTTGCTCAGTGGTATAGCCGAGCGCGCGCAGCAGTACCGAGGCCGGCAGCTTGCGACGACGGTCGATACGCACGAACACGCAGTCTTTCGGGTCGAACTCGAAGTCCAACCACGAACCGCGGTACGGAATGATCCGCGCGGAGTAAAGGAGCTTACCGGAGCTGTGCGTCTTGCCGCGGTCGTGGTCGAAGAACACGCCCGGGGAACGGTGCAGCTGGGAAACGATCACACGCTCGGTACCGTTGATAACGAAGGTACCGTTTTCAGTCATCAGTGGGATTTCGCCCATGTAGACTTCTTGCTCTTTGATGTCCTTGATCGCTTTGTTCGACGATTCTTTGTCGAAAATGATCAGGCGGACTTTTACCCGCAAAGGTACGGCGTACGTAACACCGCGCAACACGCATTCTTTGACATCAAATGCCGGTTCGCCCAGGCGATAACCCACGTACTCCAGCGCAGCATTGCCGGAGTAGCTGATGATCGGGAAAACGGATTTGAAGGCCGCATGCAGGCCCACGTCGCGGAACTGATCTTTGGTCGCTCCCGCCTGCAAGAATTCACGATACGAATCCAGCTGGATAGCCAGAAGGTACGGGACATCCATGACGTCCGGCAACTTGCTAAAGTCCTTGCGGATACGTTTTTTCTCAGTATATGAGTAAGCCATCAGCGTTCCCCAGCTTGGTCACCTGCTTGTTTGGCCCCTCCGACGGGAGCAGCCAGAAAATCTTGCAAACCCCATGGTTTGCACCACCGCATCGGGTGGCTACAGCGCGTTTATGGCGGCGACCGAGTCGACAGCCAATAACGGAAAAAGGCCGGTGGCAAGAGCCACCAGCCATCAGCCTTCAGCTTAACGCTTGGGCTGGAAACGCAAGGTCGATACTTACTTCAGCTCGACTTTAGCGCCTGCTTCTTCCAGAGTGGCCTTAGCCTTGTCAGCTGCGTCTTTCGACACTGCTTCCAGAACCTGGGCAGGAGCGCCGTCAACTACAGCCTTGGCTTCTTTCAGGCCCAGACCGGTCAGTTCACGTACTGCCTTGATCACGTTTACTTTCTTCTCGCCAGCTTCCAGCAGCATGACGTTGAATTCGGTTTGCTCTTCAACCACGGCAGCAGCAGCAGCTGGACCAGCGGAAGCAGCGGCAGCGGAAACGCCGAATTTTTCTTCGAAAGCTTTGATCAGCTCAACAACCTGCAGAACCGACATTTCAGCTACGGCGTTGAGGATATCGTCTTGGGAGATAGACATTGCTGTATTTCCTGAATTGGGGGACGGCCTACGCGGCCATCGAAATAAACAAAAAAACGCGAGAGAATTTGCTCAGCCTTAGGCCGCGGCAGCTTCTTTTTGCTCGCGAACTGCGGCCAGAGTACGAGCCAACTTGCTGGTAGCGCCTTGAATCACGCTCATCAGCTGAGAAATAGCTTCGTTACGGGTCGGCAGTGTTGCCAGTACGTCGATTTGGTTAGCTGCGAGGAACTTGCCCTCGAACGCAGCTGCCTTGATCTCGAACTTATCCTGACTCTTGGCGAATTCCTTGAACAAACGGGCAGCAGCGCCTGGATGATCAGTGGAGAATGCGATCAGAGTCGGGCCGGTGAACACGTCGTTGAGGACACTGTATTCAGTGTCAGCAACAGCGCGCTTGAGCAGGGTGTTACGTACAACACGTACGTAGACGCCAGCTTCACGAGCCTCTTTACGGAGTCCGGTCATAGCGCTTACTGTCACACCACGGGCATCAGCCACGACAGCGGACAGAGCAGCTTTGGCAGCCTCGTTGACTTCAGCGACGATGGCCTTCTTGTCTTCGAGATTAATTGCCACGGGTTTAACTCCTGCTTGTTACCGTTTCATCTGGCCTGAGCCGGATGTCGTTTTGGTGTCTGATTCGGTAAGGAACCGGGAGCACCATCTGCGTAGGCTTTTGGTTTAAGGCTTGCGCCGCCTACGGTCTTGGATAGCCCCCGCCAGGCAGGGACCCCAATTTTTTCAATTGACGCAATCGCTTGCGCCAACGTGTGTCTTATACGTCCAGCGAGCCTTGGTCGATGACCAGACCTGGGCCCATAGTGGTGCTCAGGGTAACGCGCTTGACGTAGATACCTTTCGACGAAGCTGGCTTGATACGCTTCAGATCAGCGATCAGGGCTTCAACGTTTTCCTTCAGCTTGACGGCGTCGAAGCCGACTTTGCCAACGGAAGTGTGAATGATGCCGTTTTTGTCGGTGCGATAACGAACCTGACCAGCCTTGGCGTTTTTAACCGCGGTGGCTACGTCTGGCGTTACGGTGCCGACTTTAGGGTTAGGCATCAGACCACGTGGACCGAGGATCTGACCCAACTGACCTACAACGCGCATAGCATCCGGGGATGCAATAACTACGTCATAGTTCAGGTCGCCGCCTTTCATTTCGGCAGCCAGGTCGTCCATGCCAACGCGATCAGCGCCGGCGGCCAGAGCAGCTTCAGCTGCCGGGCCTTGGGTGAAGACAGCAACACGTACAGTCTTGCCAGTACCGTGTGGCAGCACAGTAGCGCTACGAACGACCTGGTCGGATTTACGTGGGTCAACACCCAGGTTTACAGCAACGTCAACGGACTCGCTGAACTTGACAGTCGACAGCTCGGTCAGCAGAGCAGCAGCGTCTACAAAATTGTAGGCCTTGCCCGCTTCGATTTTACCGGCGATAGCCTTTTGGCGCTTGGTCAGCTTAGCCATTACACACCCTCCACGTTAAGGCCCATGCTACGAGCAGAACCGGCGATGGTACGCACGGCTGCATCCATATCAGCTGCAGTCAGATCCGCGTTTTTGGTTTTCGCGATTTCTTCCAGCTGAGCACGAGTTACGGTGCCAACCTTAACGGTGTTAGGACGAGCGGAACCGCTAGTCAAACCAGCAGCTTTCTTCAACAAAACCGAAGCCGGGGTCGACTTGGTTTCGAAAGTAAAGCTACGGTCGCTGTACACAGTGATGATCACTGGAGTCGGCAGACCAGGCTCAATACCCTGAGTACGGGCGTTGAAGGCCTTGCAGAATTCCATGATGTTCACGCCGTGTTGGCCCAGAGCTGGACCGACAGGTGGACTTGGGTTGGCCTGAGCGGCCTTCACTTGCAGCTTGATGTAAGCGGTAATCTTCTTGGCCATGAGGCACTCCAATTACGGGTTCAAGCGCCTCGAAAGGCTCCCCGGTTACTTGCGCGTATATCCCAGTGACGACAAAACCCCACAGCCTATGGCTGCGGGGTTGGGATGCTTGCTCAGTTAGACCTTTTCGACCTGACTGAACTCCAACTCTACCGGAGTAGAGCGTCCGAAAATGAGCACCGCCACTTGGATCCGGCTCTTTTCGTAGTTAACTTCTTCGACGGTACCGTTGAAATCAGCAAACGGACCATCTGTGACACGAACAACCTCCCCCGGCTCGAACAACGTCTTCGGCTTGGGCTTGTCGCTGCCGTCAGCAACGCGACGCAGAATTGCTTCTGCCTCTTTGTCAGTGATCGGAGCAGGTTTATCAGCGGTACCGCCGATGAAACCCATAACACGAGGAGTGTCCTTGACCAAGTGCCAAGTACCTTCATTCATGTCCATCTGAACCAGCACGTAGCCAGGGAAGAACTTGCGTTCACTTTTGCGCTTCTGACCATTCCGCATTTCAACCACTTCTTCAGTGGGAACCAGAATTTCGCCGAAGCCATCTTCCATGCCTGCCAGCTTTACGCGCTCCAGCAAAGAGCGCATAACATGCTTCTCGTAACCCGAGTAAGCATGCACAACGTACCAACGCTTAGCCACGGGACACCCTTAGCCAACAATCAAGGAAACAAGCCAGCCGAGCAGGGAATCGAGCCCCCACAACAGCAACGCCATAACCAGAACAACAGCCACTACGATCAACGTGGTCTGCGTGGTTTCTTGGCGAGTCGGCCAAACGACTTTACGGATTTCGGTGCGAGCTTCCTTTACCAGGACCGCGAAAGACTTGCCCTTGGCAGTCTGCAGGCCCACAAAGGCAGCTACAGCAGCAAGGGCAAGCAAAGCAAGTACACGGTACAGGATCGGCGAAGCAGAATAGTACTGATTGCCAACAACGCCTACGACCACCAAGGCGACTACAACGAGCCACTTGACTAGATCGAAACGAGAGCTTTGAGCTTCAGCCTTAGGAGTCATCTATGAAGATCCTGTGAAAAGAAAGCCAGACACACCACGTGAATCTGGCAGGTCAGGAGGGAATCGAACCCCCAACCTACGGTTTTGGAGACCGTCGCTCTGCCAATTGAGCTACTGACCTAAAACAAAATCAGGCCGACCATTATGCAGGCCTGAAAAAGACTTTACAACAACCAACCCCAAGACACTTGAAATCACCAAGCAACAAAGCAAGGCACAACACAATCAAGCCGAGGTAGCTGTTAAAACAAAGGCAGATATTTTCATATCTGCCTTGTTATATGGAGCTCTTGAGCGGATTTGAACCGCTGACCTCACCCTTACCAAGGGTGTGCTCTACCAACTGAGCTACAAGAGCAAAACACCGTGCACAACCTGCAAACTTGGAGCGGGTAGCGGGAATCGAACCCGCATCATCAGCTTGGAAGGCTGAGGTTCTACCACTAAACTATACCCGCGGAGCTTGCAGCTCACGCTAAAATGGTGGAGGGGGAAGGATTCGAACCTTCGAAGTCGTAGACGTCAGATTTACAGTCTGATCCCTTTGGCCGCTCGGGAACCCCTCCTAAGCGAGCCGGCATTCTACATCACGCCGGCCTTCTGTCAAGCATTTTCTCATTTAAAAATATGAGGTTAGCTGCGTTGACCTTCGCTTCACACCGTAGACCGTTAAGGTCTTCACTGCGAAGCGGGCGCCATTCTATGCAAACTATTCGAGAGTTGCAACGCCTTCGCACAACAATATTTTATGTTTTAACTCATTGAATTCCTTAGCAAGGTTTTCAAAGGGCAGATCGTCGGCCAAGCGTCTGCTTTCCGGGGCGACACGAAGCCAGTACCCCGAAGCTTCAGACGTATTCAACAACTGGACCTTAGACTTGATGTCCAGACTCATGAGGCGCTGCTCGACCGACTGAGCTTGCCGCTGATCAGCGAACCCCCCGATATACAGACATGTATTTTGCGCATCGGGAGCTTTTGCTCGATCGCGACGCACCACGGAGTCAGCAGACTCGCTTAATAGCCGGATATCCTGCTGAGAACCCCGGTAAAGACTCAGGGGAGTGACATCCTTGGCGCGTAACGGAGCCTCTTGTTGATGCCAAATGTAATAAAAGGCATTGAGAACGAGCAGAAGCAGAAACAGCCAACGCATAAATACCTCAGGACAAAGGGCACGCCATCGCTAGACCCACAAAAACCAGATCCGGCACTAGCCGAGCCTGCGGTACCGCATCCGAGACCAGGTCAGCATCCCCGCCAGTCAAGAACACGGTGAAGTCATCACCCCAGTAATTTTGGGCCAATTCAAGCTGAGTGAGCACGAACCCTCTGAGCATCAGCGTACAACCACGCTCAACAGCCTCCACGGTTGTGCGACCTGGAGACAATCGCTCAACAGCTCTTTCGGCAGCAGCGTCGTCATAGCGAATCTTGCGTGTGTGCGTGCGCAACTGGTTGCGCATCAGGGGCATTCCCGGGCAAATGAACCCACCAAGATGCTCGCCATCGGCGGCGATAAAATCTGCAGTTGCTGCGGTGCCAAAATCGAGCACCAGGCACGCACCCGAAGCTAACTTAAACCCACCCAGCATTGCCAGCCAACGATCAAGTCCTAGCCGCTCGAACTCGTCATAACCGTTGCGCACTCCCGCCATCTCCCGCGCAGAGGTCGCACACGATACAGCCACCCCAAAGGCGCTCTCCAATGCCTTGACCAGCTCGTGGGTCTCATCCGCCGCCCGAACACTCACAAGGCGGCAACGCGTCAGCAACAAACCGGGAATCGCGATCAGGCTTTCAATCAATGCGACATCAGAACCAACCACCCCTCCTACGGAGGCATTAGCCTTACTCGACTCAAGCACACGCCACTTGATAAAACTATTTCCACAGTCGAGCTCAAGAATCATGACGCAACCTCAGGCTTAACTCACCACCGCTGTATATTTTCTCGACACCATCAACACTCAAACGCAGAGCGCCCTGGCGATCAACACCAAGCACCACTCCATCTATCTGGTTCACACCTGCAATGAGGGACACCGCCTTTCCTTGCCACAAGTGATGTTGTTCCCACTCGTCCTGGAGTGCGGCGAATCCTGAAGACTTATGCCGATCAAGGTAGGCCTGCAGCTGCAGACTCAGTTGTGCAACCAGATAATTACGGTCGATCGGAGACCCCTTTTCGAGCCCCACAGAAGTCCATTGCTGATCGACCTCTGCAGCCTTCTGCATATTCACATTAATGCCTATCCCCAGCACAACGTGACAGATATCAGCAGGATCCCCGACCAGCTCGAGCAAGATACCTGCAATTTTCTTCTGACCAACCAGCACATCGTTTGGCCACTTTAACGCCGCACCTTGCACACCCACCCCTCGCAGCGCGTGCATAACTGCAAGCCCTACAACAAGGCTGAGACCCTCCAATTGCCGCAACCCACCCTCAATACGCAACACAAGGCTGTAATACACATTCTGCGCAAATGGGCTGACCCAGGTACGACCTCGTCGCCCCCTTCCCGCCGTTTGCTGCTCGGCAAGCACTAGAAATGGCGCGGAACAGCCTGCCCCAACAAGGCGCAAAGCTTCTGCGTTGGTCGAATCTATTGATTCTGAAATATGGATCGGCCACGTCAAAGGCGCGGCATTTTCGGCGATGCCTTCAGCATTCAAAAGCACCAGCGGCGAAGCAAGCTGATACCCCTTGCCACGAACTTTATGGATGGGCAGACTTAATTCAGCCTCAAGATTCTGGAGTTGTTTCCAGACAGCACTACGACTGACGCCCAGGGCAGCGCCCAGCGCTTCTCCGGAATGGAATCGGCCATCTTTCAAGAGTTTCAACAACGTCAGCATGCAAGTATCGCCTCACAATGAGGCAGGCATGATAGCCATGCGTAACGCCATTGCATAGAAATGGCCTGACTTTAGCGCCGAAGAACGCCCTAAGATGGCTTGGCTCACTTTCCGACCGCCCAAAACAAAACCCCTGCTTGCGTTAGCAAACAGGGGTTCTGGAATTTAATCTTGACGATGACCTACTCTCACATGGGGA